>CAZKNJ010000009.1:0-64221 GCA_964554185.1 uncultured Planctomycetales bacterium
CTCCTCGCGTCCTGCGCGGGCGGGGGGCTGGAGCGGCGGGCGGCGGATTTCTACAGCTATATGGTGGGGCAGCGGCCTAACAAGACCATCCTCAACTACATCTCGCCGGCCTTCCGCGCCTACCTGGAGCAAGAGCATGGTAAGGACGAGGTGGCGCAGTACGGGAACCGGCAGAAGCCGCCGGGCGTCAGCAAGAAAGCGCCGAAGCGCTCATCTATCCGTACACAGATTGAAGGCAATTTCGCGCTCACCTGGGTGGAGGGGCGGCCGGATGAGCCGCTGGTCGGCAGCGAGCCGGTGATGTGGGTGCGCGACGGCGGCAGGTGGTACTTGTACTACGGCACCGAGGCCGAAGTGACGAAGTACTCGGAGTTTCCGGCAGAACTCAAGGCGAAGGTGGGAGTGCCCAAGGCGTCGGACATCGCAGACAAGCCCAAGCCGCAGAAGCAGGAAAGCGGGAAGTAAGGCTAGGCCTCAAACATGCGGTTCGGGCGGGTGTAGCCCTGAACTTCTTTCAGCCGCGCAATCGTCTCCACTTCGCTCATCGAAAGCCTCAGCGTCATCGCAACCTTCCACGGCTCATCGCCGGCGTCAAGCATGCGCTGGGCCTCCTGGTACACCGCCGAAGTGAATTCAACCGCCGTGGCCACCGGCTGGCGCCGCGCAGGTGCATCGCTTGAAGCCGGGCGCTGCTCCTTCGCGCGGTTGAGCATACCCTCTACTTCGTTGCGCAGTCGCACGCGCTCGATCTGGGCTTCCTGCACCAGCCGGCAGACCTGATCCAGCCGGTGGTCCAGCGCCTTCATGCGCAGCTCGTCGTTGAGGATGGCTTTGTAGTCAATGCGCTGGTAGTGGCGCAACGTGAGGTAGAGGTTAACCACGAACGCGGTGAGCACGACGATGAGCGCTAGCAGGAGATAATCCATCCACCTGGATTATAACACGAGATTCGCGGGCTAGCGGCTGTGGGTGACGCCGATTCGCGGACATGTATCCGCCAACATGCACTCGCTGCAGCGGGGCGAGGTGGGGTGGCAGGTTTGCTGTCCGTGGTTCACCAGCACGCGGTTGATGACGGCCCACTTGTCCT
Source organism: uncultured Planctomycetales bacterium (assembly GCA_964554185.1). Classification (GTDB taxonomy): domain Bacteria; phylum 4484-113; class 4484-113; order 4484-113; family 4484-113; genus CAZKNJ01. Next base: position 1,091 of record CAZKNJ010000009.1, read on the forward strand.
GGGGCAGCAACTTCATTAGGGCTACTTCGGTGTCATCCACGCTTTCAGTTTCCACCCACCCAAGGCGGTTGCTGATACGGTGGACGTGGGTGTCCACGCAGATGGCGGGGACGTCAAAGGCGACCGAGAGGATGAGATTGGCAGTCTTGCGGCCGACGCCGGGAAGCTCCATCAGCTCTTCGCGCGTCTGCGGCACTTCGCCGCCGAAGCGCTCAAGCAGGATACGGGCAAGTTCATGCAGATGCTTGGCTTTGGTCTTGTAGAAGCCGACGGGGTAGACGAGTTGGGCAATACGGTCTTCGGGCATCGCTAGCAAGTCCTGCGGGGTATCGATTTCGCTGAAGAGGCGTTTGGTGGCTTCCACCGTGACCGGGTCTTTGGTGCGAGCGCTCATAAGGGTTGACACCAGCGTCCGGAACGGACGGGTGCGGCGGCTGATGCGCAGTGGATGCGCCTGGTACTTCGCCTCTAGGAGCTCCACAGTCTCGGTGATCTGCGTTTTCCGCGGTTTTACCACAGGCGGATTATAGCGGGGGCGCGCAGGCCTGTGTTAGAATCTATGGAATGTCGCTGCCGCGGAAGAAGTTCCAGCTCATCCCCCAACAGGGGGACAGCGAGCTTGACCGGACGGAGTTTGCGGTAGTTGACCTGGAGACTACCGGCGGCCAGCCCGACCAGGAGCGCATCATTGAGATCGCTTGCTTCGTCGCCCAGGGCGGCGTGGTCACCCGTGAGTTTCATACGCTGGTAAACCCGGACCGATCCATCCCGCCGTTCATCACGCGGCTGACAGGCATCTCCGAGGATATGGTTCACAGCCATCCGCCTATTTCGGAAGTGCTGCCCGGCTTTCTACAGTTTCTGAACGGCACCGTGTTTGTGGCCCACCATGCGGACTTCGACGCGGGATTCGTGCGGGCCTCGCTGCTGCGCGAGCTGGGCAAGGAGCTGCCCAACGACGTGCTCTGCACGCGTAAGCTGGGGAAATACCTGCTGCCGTGGCTGCCCAGCCACAGCCTCTCCACCATCGCGGACTTCTTCGGGATTGAAATAAAGAACCGGCACCGCGCCTTCGGCGACGCTTACGCGACCACGGTTATACTGAGTATTTACCTGAAGTACATGGCCTACCAGGGCATCCGCGAACTCGCACAGGTTCACGCGATTGAGCAGGGACGGCTGGCGCTCAGCTAGCCGCAAGCGGTGTCAAGCCCTTCCGCCAGGACCATCAGGCATCTTCCCTCAACCAGCACTTCCTCGTCGTCAGCCAGCCTGAGTTGTGCTTCCGCGCGGAAGAAACGCCCCCGGCGCTCCACCAGCCGCGCTTCGCAAACCAACTCGCGCCCCACCGGCACCGGCTGACGGAAGCGGGTCTCCATCGTGGCGGTGACGACTATCTCGCCGCAAGTGCGCGTGACGAGGTTGTTCATCACATCGTCAAGCACCGTGCTCGATATGCCGCCGTGCAGGACTCCGGCGAAGCCCTGCAGATGCGGCCCGGGAGTGAACCGCGCCGTGACGGCGTCGCCCTCAACCGCGAACCGCAAGTGCAGGCCGAAGGGATTCTTCGTCCCGCAGGCAAAGCAGTAGTCGTTGTCCAGAAAAACCGGCGTGTCAGCCATTCACACCACCTCAGAAGCGGAAACTGACGCCCACATTGGCCACCCACTCTTCCTGCACCTGGCCGCGCTGGCGCCATAGAATTTCACCAAACGCCCGCCCTCCGTAACGCTCGTAAAGGTAGTACTTAGCGCCGTATTCCTCGCGCTGGTCTACTTCGGATAGGAAGGTTCGCAAGTAGTTAACGGTGAAGCCGGGGAAGAGCTCCTTCTCCACGTTCAGCAGGAACGGAGTGCCGGATTTGCCCGTTAGGTCGCTTGACAGGGCACGGAGCTCGAAACGCTTGAAGTCCAGGCTTTCTTCCAGAAAGCGCGAGAGGCGGGAGCCGGTGAAAGCCAGTGCCTCGCTGCCGATGAAGGTCTGCATCCCGCTGCGCGTCAGATCAAGGCCGGAGCCGCCGAGCAGGTAGGCGAGGAGGGTCTCGCGCGCGAGCGGCGGGTGGGAGTACATATCTATTTCGTCGAGGTTCTGCTCATCCATCAGCGCCTGCAACGGCATGTCGTGAAAGCGGAAGTAGATGGTCAGGTCTTCGCCGGTGGGCGCGAAAGGAAGCTCGCTGGGGAGAATCTCCACCGGCATATCGCCGCGCGAAGATCGCAGCACACCCGGCAGCTCCACCGCGGCAGTGCCGAACAGGTGCGGTGAGAGGCCGTACTCGGGCTGCATTATTATCTTCGCGGGCTCATCAACCTCGGTCAGGCGCACGATGCGGTTGAGCACGAGCAGCGAGCCGCGCGTCACATCCAACCGCCCGGAAACCTGCGGCTGCTGCAGCGTTCCGGTGATGTGCACCGCCTCGGGGCTGTGGAGGGCGACTTCCATCATCAGCGGCCGGTACTTGATCCAGCATTCCTGGCGCACAGATAGCCTGAGGTCAACGTAGGCGTTGAGCGGGCCGGTTACCGGCGCGGCCGAGGCCAGGGTCGGCAGTTGCACCACAGCGCCGGAACGAACCGCGATATCGCCGGAGATAACGATCGGCTGCTCGCGGAACTCCTTGTTGACCGAGACTGTGCCGTCCAGGCCACCCTTGAACAGACCCCTGATCTCCAGTAACTCCAGGCCGGTGAGATCAAGTTCCAGGCCCATTGCTTCTATCCCGCGAAAGCCGGGGGCAAACTGCACGCGCGAGATGTCCATCCGCGCGAGGTTGTTGCCGCCCTTTCCGTTGGTAGGACGGAGCACTGCGCCCTTGCCGGTGATAGTGCGCCCGTCAAAGTCAATGTCAGCGCTCAGACTCGCCAACGCAACCATGTCGCGGTAGCCGAGCCCGGACAAGTCGAGCTTGGCATTGCCGTAGACGAGCGGATCGGACAGCGTGCCTGCGACATCGAGTTCGCAGGTCAGTTTCCCCGCATACTTGACATCTTCCAAAGGGAACAGCGGCTGGGCGCCTCCCAGGGCGAAATCCTGCGCGCTGACATGCAGGTCAAACGCGTCACTCAGCCCCGGCACCGGCATTACGCCGTTCGCGTACAGCATGGAGCCGCTAGAGGTAATGGAGGCGTCCCGCAACTCCAGCGCCCCGGAGGCGAACCGTAACATACCGGACACGCTATCGGCCACGATGCCGCCGGCGCTGATCCCGCGCTCGTCCGCCGAATGAAACGATCCCTCCAGCGCCGGATGCCCCTGCTCATCGCTGGTGACCGCCACGATTAAGCCGATGCCGCCGGATAGCGGGCGGAAGGCCTCCGGCACCAACGGCTCGAGCATCTCGAGGTCAAGGTAGGGGATGTACAGGTCTATCATTGTGTCTTCCGGCTTCCAGCTCCAGAAACCGGAGGCGGTGGCGATGGTTTCTTCGTTGTAGGCCTGGAAGCTGTCCACGCGGATGCCGTCGGGCTGGATGTTGAAGGAAATCAGCGCCTCGTCAATGGGAGTGTTCAACACCGCCCCGTTTTCCAATGAGACCTTGCCCTGCACCACCGGCGTCTCCAGACTTCCCAGGCTCACCATCTCGCCGGTGAGGCCGCCCTTCAAGCCAAGCTTCGCCAGAGCCGGCGTGACCCGCGCCCAGGGCTCGACCGGGAAATGGTCCATCTGCAGATTCCAATCGCTGCTGCGCCCATTCGCCAATCGCCAGGAACCGTTGGTTTCCAGCGAGCCGTCGCCCAGGCGGATGCTGCCGCGCTTGACCGTGAGGCCGTTGCCGTTGTACTCCGCATCCACGATGAACTCGTGGAGTTCCTCACCGCCGACGCTGCCGCTGGACTGGGCATAACTGCAGGCGACCACCGGAGCGGAGTACTTTCCGTGGGCGTTCACCGCCAAGAGCCCGTCGCCGGTGGCGGGCAGGCTGAGCTCGGGGTACAAGTGGTCAAGCGCACTCGCGAGCGAGAAATGGTCGTCGCCAACGCGCAGGCTGAATTCGTCTACGGCCAACCAGCCGCTAGCATTGAGCAGCTCTCCACCAATGCGGGCGTACGCTTTCTCCAGCACCATGTGTCCAGGCTCCAACGCATAGCCGGCTGACACTTCGTAGGCGGTAATCTGCCTGCCTGCCACCTCCGCTCCCACGCGATTGACAAACGCAGTGCCGTGCAAAAAAGGGTGGTGCATGCTCCCCGAAACAGTGCCGCTGGTGGTCACCGGATCGATGATTGGTAGGACGCCAAGCCACTTGTGGAGCGAGAGATCTTTGATCTCGTAGCCCAGCAACAGCTTGCTGCCGTCCACGCGCATTGAGCCCTGGGAGGAAACGGCAGCGGTAGCGTAGCGGCCGGCTAGAGCGAGCACAGCTTCCGTGCCAGCAGTTTTCGCCGCTAGTGATGCCCACAACGGCTCGTCGCCGACAACGCCGGAAAGCGTGGCCTGCAGCGTGAAATCCTGCGGAACGCCGCCGCCGTAGGCGCGGAAGTACAAGCGCTCATCCCCGATCTCGGCCTTGCCCGATGAACTTGCGCGAGCGCGCCAGCCGTGTTGAGTACGGGACGCCTTGAGGTCAGCAGATGCGACGACGCGGGAGGGAAGGCGCTCGCGTGGAAGAGCAATGTCCGCCGGCCAGCGGGGCTGGAACACCACCTGCGGGGCCAGAATAGTGGCCGCGTCCAGGCTCAGGTCAAAGCTGACGCCAGGCGAGGAGACGGTGCCGTCGGTGAGCTCAATCAGCGCATGCTGCGTGCGCCCAACCACGCGCTTGCCGGCGACATCAACCTGTCCCTTGAGCGCAAGGTCGGCGCGCCTGATGCGGGAAATCGCGGGGTGCAGCGCTCTCAAGCTGCGGGGCAAGGCGGATGGCGCTGCTGTAATCTTAGCGGTTCCCTCCACCTTCGAGTCCGCAATGACCAGGTTGGCCGCGAGGAACTCGCGCCCGGATTGGGTTGCCGTGATGTCGGCATGCACCGTGCCGCCGGCGCGCCGCAGCCGGGCGGTCACGCCCTCGGCCAGCAGCATTCCGTCGCGGCTGAGACCGGCAACGCTCATGTCCGCGGTAATATCGGACTTCTCCAGCTCAAAGGGCTCTCCCGCTTCCACCGTCATCTGCAAGCCTTCAGCGGAGACGCCCGCGACGCTGGTAACGAATGCCGCGATACCGGGCACGTTGAAGTTGGCGCGCAGACCTTTGCCGCCTGAGGTGTCCAGGCTGACGGCAAATGGCCCGCCGCCGGCCAGCCCGTCAACGGTCACTGCCGTTCCCCCGGAATCCATTGCACCAGCTGCCGAGCCGATCTCAATGCGCGAGGCTCCTGCCGGGAGGAGCACGATGTTGGACAGCTCCGCTGCGAACTCCTTCAGCTCGGGCTTGCCGTCGGAGGAGACGACCGCTTTCAGTTGATCAACCGTCGCTTCCGAAAGGTCCCATATCCCTTCGCCGGACGCGATGAAGGGGAGCGTATCCAGCTTCACTCCGCGCGCCGCCGCCTCCGCCCGGAAGGAAGCCTTGTCTGTCTGGCCGCTTAGCTTGAGCGAAAGGGCTACGGGGCTTTCGACTTGAACGACCCCGTCAAACGCGCGCTTCACCGGCCGCACCGTCAAATCCGCCGCGAAGGCGACGCGAAGCGAATCTTGCAGCTCAACCAGCGGTTCGTGGAGCGCGCTGCGCAAGTCAGCGGCAAAACCCTCCGCCAGCACGACTTCGTTTGATTCAAGCCAGGCTGCGAGCTTGTTCCAGGCTGCCTCCCTAGTCTTGTTGAGCTTCTCATCAATGAGTCCGTTAATCTCATCCCTGGCCGCAGGCGCGAGCTTCAGTGTGATCGCGGAATCCCGCAGCCGGAGATTCAGTGTTTCCAGCTTGGTTTCTTTGGGCTCCGGCAAGCGCTCCAGCAAGTCGGAGAAGCTCCACTTGCCCTTCCCTTCATACTCGATGGAAGCCGAAAGTCCCTTGATGGTCACCGTGAGCGACTGCTTACCGGCGAGGTTGCGTAGCATGTCCAACCAGGAGGCGCCAATGGAAACCTCCTCCGCCGAGATGTAGTCTTCGCCTGTATCAGGATGCTGCAGGCGCGGATGAGATAGAGTGATGCTGCCGCGGTCAAGTTTGATCTCGTCAAAGGAGAGTTTACCGACGGACGTGTCGAAGCCCGTGGCGGCAAGGCGGCGCAGTAGCATCTGGCGGCCGACCGTCAGCAGCAGCACGAGCACAAGCACGATAACAAGCGCGACCGTGCCGGCAACAGCCAGAGCTTTTCGCCATCTTCTCACTTCAGAACGAGAGCTGTACCCCCGCGTTCACCTGGTTCTCATCGCCGATGTCTTCCACGCCAACGAGCATGTTGTAGCGGTCCGCTAGCGGGAAGGTCAGGTAGGAATTGAGCTTGGGGTTGTTGATGTCGTACAGGTCGCCGGTCAGCCCTAATCCCCCGCCCTGCGAGTAGTCAAAACCCAGGCCGAACTCCGAGCGGAAAATGCCGCCGCGGAACAGAAGCGAGTTACCCATGTACTTCCCGGCCTGCGCGGTGACGCCCACTTTCTCCGGCGTCTCGCTGCCGATATTCTCCACGCCGAGGTCATAGGCGCTGTCGCCCACCCGCAGGCGCGTCTTCACATCAACATACGCATTGTCGCTGCGGTTCGTCTGGTGGACGCTTTCGTTGCGGATGTTCACTTTGCCCTTGAAGCCGATGGGGCCGATATTATCCATTTTCTCGTTTACGCGCTCTAGCGTCCCGCGCATCGTCCGCAGTGTTTTCTCGGCCTCTTCCAGCGTGGACTTGGTCAAGGTAATGCTGTCCTTGAGGTCCTGTTTGACCTTGTCGTCGCCGCTGATGTCGCGAATGTCGCCGGAAATCTCCTTCATGTCGGCGAGCAGCACGTCAATGTCGCCGAGCAGGGAATCCATACGCGTGCCGATGTCCATCGACTCCACCGTGCCTCGCAACCCGCTGGTGAGCGCGAGCATGTCCTCGCTGAGCGCGTGCACATTGGTCATGGTGGAAGTCACCTTGCCCTCATTCATAGCAATGAGCCGGTCGGTGCGCGTGAGCATCCTGTTGGCCACCTCAACCGTGTCGCTGAGCTGCACGGCCAAGTCGCTCATGATACCGCCCATCTTCTCTTCGCTCATGAAGCCTTCCACGACGTCCAGCAGCGTGTTGACTTTCACCAGCGCGAGGTTGGCGTTGCTTATCATATCGGTGAGGCCGGGGTCCGGCTGACCTTTGAAAACCTGGTCGGCCTGCGCGTCGCCCGCAAGCGGGTTGGGGTTGGGATTGTCGCGGATAGAAAGATACTTCTCCTCAATCAGCCCCTCGGACATAATGTAGAACTTGGCGTCCGCCGGGAAGGTGATGCCGGGGAAGATGTTCACTTCCGCCCTCGCCACGCCCCGGTCAGGATCGAGCTTCACGCTGCTGACCCATCCGATGTCGGTGCCGGCGCGCTGGACAGAAGTGCCCTTCTTGATGCCGCGCGCGTTGTCAAACTCCACCTTCACGGAGTAGCCCGACTCGCGGTTGAGCTCCAGCACCGCGCGGTACGCGCCAACTGCCAGAATGATGCCGATGACTACAACCAGACCGACCTTGATCTGGTAAGTGATTCCCTTCATACCCTTCCTCCTTCAACAGCCTTGCCCGCGTCATACAGGTCGGGGTGCATTAGCCGGCGGTACATCTCCACGTGCTCCCGCCAGCTCTTGGTAAAGTGCTGAACCTCGGGCTCGTCGCTGGTAAGCAGATTGCTGGGCTTGCCCACATCCAGCGCCACGCCCTCGTGAACCAGGAACACGCGGTCGGCCACATCCAGCACGCTTTCCAGGTCGTGGGACACGAGGATTGAGGTTACCTGGAACTTCTCATTCATCTCCCGGATGATGTCGTCTACATGGCCGATCATCGTGGGGTCCAGTCCGGTAGTGGGCTCATCATAGAGCAGTATCTTGGGTTTGTATATCAGCGTCCGGCCGAGGGCAACGCGGCGCCTCATCCCACCGGACAGCTCCGACGGGTACTTGTCTTCAACCCCGGGCAAGTCCAGCAGCTCCAGCATCTCCTGCACCAGCTTCATTACCTGCCGCCAAGGCTTCTTTTCGTGGTAGTACGGGAAGAAGCCCACATTCTCCGCGACCGTGAGCGAATCGAAGAGCGCTGAGTCCTGGAACACCAGGCCCATCTTCGTGCGGTGGCGCTCAAACTCGCTTTCAGATATGCGCGTCACGTCTTCGCCGGCGATGAAAAGCTTGCCGGCCCAGGGCTTGAGGAAGCCCATTATCACCTTGAGTGCCGTGCTCTTGCCGCTGCCGGAACCACCGACTATGGCGGTGGTGACACGCTCCTCCGCCACCAGGCTGACGCCGTGCAGAATCTCGGTGTTGCCGTATCCCGCCCGTATGTTTTCCAGCCGCAGCATAATCAGAACAGTATCGGCAGCAGTGCAAGGTCAAGGCCGAAAATCATCACGATGCTAACCACCACGGAGTTGGTGACCTCGCGGCCCACGCCGGCCGCGCCACCTTTCACCCGGTAGCCCATGAAACAGCCAACCGTGGCCACCACCGCGCCGAATACCAAGCACTTGATCAAGCATGCGTAGAAGTCGTTCGCATCGGTGAAGGCGGTGAGGTTTGAGGTGAAACTCGCGTAGCTGATGCCAATCTTGTAGTGCGCCATGGCGTAGCCGGCGTAGAAGCCCGAGACGCCGGCGAAAGCCCCGACGATTGGCAACATCACCAGCAGCGCGACCACTCGCGGGGCGGTAAGAAACCAGTGCGGGTCGGTGGAAAGCGCCTGCAGCGCGTCAATCTGCGAGGAAATCTTCATTGAGCCGATCTCGCTCGTGATTGCCGCGCCAGCCTTGCCAGCCATCACCACGCCCGTCAGCACCGGAATGAACTCGCGCAGCAGGCCGACCAGCAGGAAGCCGCCGGTATAGCCTTCCGCCCCGCGCTTGCCCAACTCTTCGGCGAGCAAGTAGCACATAGTCGCGCCGACAAAGGAGAGCACCAGGATCGCCAGTGGAATCGTGTTGACGCCGAGGAACTCCATCTGGCGCGCGGTTAGGCGGAGGTTGAGCTTGCCTGTAAACAAGTAGCCCAGCGTGCGCGCGAAATAGATGATAATCGCGCCGAGGAAGTCGAAAACACTGAGAACATGCCCCACGCGGGTAGTATAGGCGTTGCGCGTGGGTTAGTAAAGCACTTTGGAGCCTATAGCGGGCCGCGCTGCCAGATAATCAAACGGTCGGCACTCCCAGGGCCGCTGGCGTAGATCAGCAGTGGATAATCCGCGGACTCGTTCGGTAAAAGCACGATGGGCGCGTTGAAATGCATGTACAGCGGAACGCTTTCCGCAACCACTTCGGTGTCCCAGTCCCCCGCGGGCTGGCGCCAGCCGAAGTATACATCCGCCCAGTGGAACGCGTTAACATCGTCCGGCGGGTCGGTCTGGCGTGAGAAGGACGCTATGGCCGGGCGCCCATCCAGCAGGGCAATGTCAACATTGTGGTAGTAATTCGCGGCTTTATCATCCGGATCAGGCAGATCCACGGGGAAAGCGTTCTCAACCGTAAACGCCGTACCGTCATAAGTGGCATATCGGATAAACGCAATTGGCGGATTAGTGCTGGCTTTCAAGTCCAAGTAAGCCAGGTACAGCGTTTGAGAAGCAAACAGCGTAGTTAGATTGCGACCGGTGTTGCTGTCTCCCAGGTTTTCCCCCGCATCCAGCAGTTCCGTGCTCCAAGTCCCTTCCGCATATTCGGCCAGCCACAGCTCACCTTTACTAGGGAAAGTGCTGGCTTCATAATGGTCTAGCGCTTTTTCATAAAGCACCATCTGCTCTTCGCCAGAACCGAAGTCTGCGATGAGGGCTTTCAGGTGCATGGACTTCTCGGTGTCGGGATCGGGCTCCTCGAAGCTTTGCCAACTTGTAGTGTCGCCCCGTCTTGCTCTCAAATCGAGCGTCTCGTCCGGAGGGAAAGAGGTTACCAGGTCGTTGCAGGCTTGCATACGGATATCGGTGCCGAAGGCGGTGGAGATCACCGGCTGGGTCGGCAGGGAGATGGTGGCGAGCGTGTCAATGCTCCAGGTTTCCGGCGCGGTGCGGGTAGCCGTTCGGTAGTAGTCCCAGCCGGAGAAGGAGATGACCGGCTCGCCGGAAAAGCCATGGGACAGTTCTAACTGGCGGGGAAGTCCAAAGCCCGGCGGCGGGGAGGCCAGAATGGGGCCCTCAAACAGAGTGACTGCTCCATCCCATCGCATGTAGTAGACATTGCCGGTGTGGTCGGCAGGGTGTTCGGAGCCGAGGGCGAATTCCACGATCCCTGCGCTCTGGGCCGCGTCGAAGTAGGTGATGCTCCAAATCTCGGGCAGGTCAACGCCCACCACCAGTTCGTCCAGCACATTCCACGGGGGGGTTGCGCCGAGGTAGTTCTCATTGGCATCCATGTTGGGGTCGTCGTCCAGGCGCCGGTCGGATACACGAACTGCGAAGTAGTAGCGCTCCCCGTCCTCCAAGCCGTCTATCGTGTAGGAATGCGTGGACGCCCCGGTGTCGGCAATGTCCTTCACCTGGGGGTCGTCCCAATCAAACGCCGGAGTTGTCCCGTAGCAGATATGGTAATACACCTTGCGCCCGTAGAAATCGTCGGTGGCGTAATCCCAGTTAACCGTGGCTTCGCCGAAGCCGGTGGAGACGCTGCGGATGCCCTCCTCGCCCACCCAAACCGGCGCGGTCATGTCCGGATTCATCTGGAGCATGGTTAGCACGGAGTTGGAGTTGGTGACGTACACTCGGTCGGCAATGAGCGCGGCGCTGGAGTGAATCGGCGCGGCCAGGTCCACCGTTTGCTTGATGGCGCCGTAGAAATCCAACACATAGAAGTTACCGTTCTGCGAGCCGGCAAACACGCGCGTGTCGGAGGCAACCGGTGAAGCATAGATCCGGCCGATGTCCGCCGTCTGCCACAGCAGCGCGCCCGTCTGCAAGTCGTATGCAGCTATCTTTCCGGAATCGATGGGCGGCATAGTGCTGAAGCGCCCTTGCCCGACAACCACCATCTCCACGTCGCCGCGAGAAACCACCAGAGGGGAGCCTTCCACCCCGAAATCGGTCACGTAGGCAGCAACCGTTGCAAGGTCGGAGAGGCGCAGCGCATAGGCCGCGTTGTCGCCTCCCTCCACGAAGTCGGTGCCGACCAGCAATACTGCAGGGGATTCGCGCGGATAGAGGACGGGTGAGGAGGTGCTGATGGTGCCCAGGTCGGCGGGGGAACGCAGGATTTCGTCGCCGGTCTCGCGGTCAAGCTTGTGGATGTAGCCGTTGCGGCTGGCCACGTAAATGTAAACACCGTCAGTGACCGGTGCGCAGTTTATCGCGCCGGAGTTCAGGCTGACCGACCACACCTCGCTTCCGTCAATGATGTCAAACGCGTGGACGTTCCCATCCAGGTCACCGGCGTACGCCACGCCCTCCACGACCAGCGGCGAGGACTTGACCGGCAGGCCGCTCGCGAGGCCGTACTGACCACGGCTGGTGCCGTCTTCGCGGTCAAGAATGAAGTAGGCGCCGGCTCCGCCCACGGCGAGGTAGTCGCCATAGAGCGAGATGGTGGAATCGGAAAACTGAGTCGTGACCTTCTGGGAGTAGTGGGTGGAGTCCGGGCTTATTTGGCCGAAGCAAGCAAGGTACCCGTCCTGAGAAGCGATATACACGCGGCCGTCGTCCAGCACCGGGCAAGAAGCGTTGTGCGTGCCGGTTACGCGGTACTCGCGCTGCCACTGGATGGACAGCGGCTCGCGCAGACTGCTTCCCTCCAGCCGTCCGGTATTCTGCTCGTCTTTGCGGAAGGACGGCCAGGGGAAGGGGCTGGGCGTGTAGGGCTGCGGAGTGGCGGTCAGCACCACGATGTTGGGCGGAGATTCTTCCAGATCGTCCTCGTCATAGATGCGGACAAGGAAGGCGTAGGTGGTTCCATTGGCGAGGCTCGTGACCGTGTGGCTGAAAGGCGGCAAGCCGGTGAAGGAGCTGCGATCCAGCCGAATGCTCTGTGCCGTAGCCGTGTCAACGGTCAGGCCTTCCTCGTAATACAGGGTGTAATAGATGTCGTCGCCGTCCGGATCGGTAGCGTCGCCGAATGTGAGCGTTACCTGCCCTTTAGCGGGAGTGGCGGAGATGAGGCCGACCGCACCCATCCAGATTGGCGGGCGGTTCTCGCCGGAGCCGGTGAGGTCGGCTTTACGGATATTGGAGAAATGCACGGCACCATAGTCGTCGGCGACCTGCGAGAAGGCGCGCACAGCGAATGCATAGGTGCCGGCCGGCATCTCGCGGCCGTAGTAGTAGTTGATGCGAGTAGGGGGCGCTATCGGCGGGTCGCCGATGTAGAAGCGCGTGCGCTTGACCGAGGGGCGCGGCTCCGAGGGGGTCTCGTTATCGTCAAAGGGCGGGACGCTGAAGAAGTCGTCTTCCGAAACTTCAGCCGCCAAAGAGGGAATCGTGAGCGCGAACACGTCGTATCCCGTAATAGAGCGCCCGAAGTTCCGCGCCAGCGGCGTGATGTCAGCAATCTGCACTTGCCCGTTGTGGTCGCCATCCACGATTTCAGCATCCGGGTGCTCGCTGACAAGCTGCTGGAAGTGCACCGCTACCGGCGTTATATCGGCGATGTTCACTCTCCCGCTGTTGTCGTAGTCGCCGGTGGTGACTTCGGTCCAAGATAGCCCCACCTGCTGGCTGTCAACGTCAACTTCCAGGTCGGACACGCGTTGAAGTTCGCCCTCAAAGGGCACGCTGGCGGACTTGATCGCCTGCGGGCGTTTCCCGCCGCTGGTGAAGACTACCGGCCCCAGGGACTCGCCCTGACCGAAAGCGAGTGTCAGCCTGAACTCCAGCCCCACCTCGCCGGCGGCGTCGGCCACGCCCACCGGCAGCACGCCATCCAGGCGTCCCGGCAGCACCACGCCGATGACCTCGCTCGCGGAGTCCAGCTTCAGATCAACCAGCTGCGAATCCGCCGGAGGCCGGACGTAGAGATAGGCGGACTCGTGCGTGTCCGAGGAGAACGAGAGCTCCAGGCTGCCCTGTGTTGCGCAAAGCTCAAGGCGCGACAGCATAGCCGGAGCATCATGCAGCTCCGCGTCCAGGCACTGAACGGTGAAGCCTCCGGCGGTGAGCGAGCCAGCTTCGGCGAGCCTGGCGGCGTAGAACTGGTTCACGGTGGGCTTTACCGGCTCCGGCAGCGCTCCACCGATATGGGCGGACTTGCCGCATGCGGCTGCAAGCAGCAGCGCTGCCAGCGCAAGCAAAATGCTGCGAAACTTATACATCATCATAGTCCGCGAGATGAACGCTGTTATCCTCCAGCCAGGCCTTCAGGCCGCTGGAGCAGAGGGCCGTCAGCTCCTGTTCTCGCTCCTCATAATACTCCGTGTGCTCCCTCGGAAGCCCGGCAGTCAGCCCGGGGTGGCACATCACTTCCATAATGCCATCCTTTCCGCGAACGGAATTGAGCAGCGACAGCAGCTGTACTTCCCCTATGTTATTCTTCCCAAAAAAACCGGATATCAGCATTGCCGGGTGCCGAACGCCTTTCCAGTCCAGATAGGCGGACATTGCGGGCGAAAGCGTGCGCATTGCGAGCCCGCGCTCCAAAGCAATGTCAGCAGCCACATCCAGCACATTCACGAACGAATGGATGTTCTGATGGCTGTCCAGGTGCGTAATCGCGATGCCGGCATCCGCTAGCCTTCCCACCTGGGCTTCAAATTCGGCGCGGATTACACGCTCCCGCAGCAGCGGCGCACCTTCGGGGAAGTACATCTTGGCACGGGAGAACTTGCCGCCCTCAAGGTACCGGGGGTTAAGACTGGTGAGCGGCTTGCCCTTAGTCAGGTTCAGGTGCACACCAACCGACACCTGCGACAGCGCTGCCAGGGCGGAAAGCGATTCGTCATCAACCATGTTTGCCAGCACGGTGGCGGAGCGCACGACGCCTTGCTCAATCGCCTGGATAATGCCCCGGGAGATGGTTGGGTGAGAGCCAAAGTCGTCAGCATTGAATACCAGCTTCATGGCTTGCCGTTACCCCGCATCTTCTGCTCAACCAGGCGCCGCACCAGCTCGACGAACTGCCTCGCCCAGCGGGCATCGTCCACCCCCGGCTGCCGGGGCGAGAAAGCCGAATCCTCGTAAAGAGAGATGAAGCGGCGCAGGTCGCCGCCGTATTCGCCGAGGAAACCCACAACCCGGTCGAGGTATTCCTTGTGGGTGTCGCTGGGGTAACGGAGAAGCGAGGAGGCCGCGAGGGCATCAGATAGCGCGATGTACTCGCGCACCAGCTCGTTTTCGGGAACGAAGAAAGACTTCCGGCGGAAGCCGCGCCGCAGCCGCCAGACGGCAACGCCCAGCAGAATAGCGGTTCCAAGCACCAAGACTACCAGGTACCAGCGCGTTGCAAGGGCCGGGCCAACGAGATTGTAGAGGCCGACGAAGAAGCTCACAATCGTCTCGCGGGCGCCTGCCGGGTCGATGACGAACAGGTTCTCCATGAAGCCCACAGTGTTGCTTCCCATCTCGCGTATGCGGCTCAGGCTGAAGAGGTCGCTGGAAGCGGGCGTGGGGTCAAACATCACCCAGCCCAGGCCGTCGAAGTACACCTCCACCCAGGCGTGGGCGTTGCGGTCGCGGTAGACATACTTGTTGCCGATGACCGAGTAGCTGCCGGGGGCATAGCCGGTTACCACGCGGGCGGGGATATTCTGCGTACGGCAGAGCACCGCCATGGCTGACGCGAACTGCTGGCAGAAACCCGCCCGGGAGGTGAATAGCAAGTAGGAAGTGGCTTCCTGGTACTCGTTCAGCTCGGGGAACTCCAGCGTGTAGGCGAACCTATCAGTGTCCTTGAGGTAGCTGTAGATCGCCAGCACCTTGTCGTAGGGCGTAGTGGCTCCCGCGACAACGCGGTCGGCTTCGCGGAACACCTCTTCCGGCACCGACAACACATTCACCCCGGCGCCAACTTCACTCTGGTAGCGGGCGATTTTGGAGGCAATCGGCAGGCCGGTGTAGCGATCCACTATCACGGGAGGAGGCGCACCGAGGCTTTCCTTCATTTGCGCACGGTGCACATCCGGCGCGAGAATGGTCGCACGGTAGGTGAACCGGCCGGGGTGGCGCGGAAGCTGGGAATGGGGCACGGAGAAGTCGTCCAGCAGCGGCGGAACGTTCACCGGCTCATCATCGCGCGTGCGAATCATGGACACGCTCTCCAGCTTGACCGGCTGGTAGGAGCTGAAAAACACCGGAGGATGGTCCTTGAGCAGGGTCACTTCCTGGGTGAAGATCCTGTAGTTTAGATCGGATATTTCGTTCTGGGAATACAGGTTGTCTTTGTCAATGAGGATGTCTTTCCTCTTCAGCTCGTTCTCGGCGTAATGGCGGCTGGGGAAATCAATCACCGGCAGGGCGTAAGACGGAGTGGCTTCGTAGCGCCGCGTGCGCATGGGCACGGTGCGCATGTTGAGTTCCGTCCGTTTCGAGCGCTTCCACGACTGGCCGGTGTACACGTCAAAGGCAGTCCCGCGGACATAGCCGTTACGGGCACTGCGGATTTCCAGCGCTGGGTCGTCGCTGAGAAACAGCGATTGCGGGCCGAAGATGGAGCTGCTGCCAGACAGGTCAAAGGTGCCGGAGAAGCCGCTGGTGGCCAGATCGCCGGCGGAGAGGTTCAGCGATTCGTCCGCGCGGCGCTGAAGGTCCTCCAGGCTCTCATCCAGCACCGCGGAGCTCGGCAGGAAGAAGGACGGGCGGTTCATGTCGGTGTAGTGCGGGACGAGCACATACACAATCACCGACACCGCGACGATGCCGACGACCATCTTAATAATGAGTCCGCCGACCGCCAAGGTGAACTGGGCCGCCTGCTCCGGCCGGAGCTTTTCGTCACGCCCGACGTGAGCGATTCCCTCTTGCAGATCAATCGTGTTGATGAAGTAGAAACTCGCGGTAGTGAAGATTAGAAACAGCGGGAAGTAGACCACAAGCAGAAGGTCGTAACTCGTGGTGGCGGAGAATAGGACGAACACCACGCCAATCAGCAGAAGCTGGCGGTGGATGGAAGTGGTGAAAGCGATGAATGCTAGCAAGCCCAGCAGCACGCCGAGCAGCATCCCCAAGTAGTTACCAATGAGGAACGGGTCGTCCGCCATCAGCCGGAAATAGTGGATGACTGCGAGAATGCCGATTACGTCCACTGCAATGATGGTGAACCGGTGGTAGTTCTCACCGATGAAGTAGCTGTAGAAGTAGCCCGCGATGGCCACGAGCATGAGGATAAGCTTCAGGTCGGGGCGGTCAAGTCCGAGATCCAGGACCTGTAGGCCGACGATGGACGCCAGGCAGGTGCTGATGAAGAGGAGTAGGCGCTCGCGCCGTCCGCTGGCGTCAAGCTGCAATAAGAGCGAGCGCCCCAGGCTCATCGCACGAATCCCACCTTCTCGACAAAGGTCTCCAGCTGCCGCGACAGGTCGTCGCCGTACGCCAGCTCAAAGATGAGGAAGTTCTGGCCGAAGCTTACCCGAGAGCGCGGAGTTCGGCGCGCCATCCCTTTGCGGAAGCTGTCCACATCAAAGGTTATCACCGAAAGCAGCCGGTAGTGCAGTCGGAGGTTTGCTAAAAACTCCGCTTCACCTCCGCCCAAGTGGGGAATGAAGACTATCAGGTCGGAGGACTCCGGAAGGTAGCGCAGGATTTCGGTGGAGTGGCCTTTCAGGTCAAGGTTCTCACCTGGCGTGATTTCTGCCAGCAACAGCGATATCTCCTGAAAGAGGCTGCTACCCATACCGGAGCAATGACGCTCGGCCGCACCGCTCAGCTCTAAAAAGGAGAAGTAGTAGTTGGAACGGCTGGTCTCCCGCGCCAGCGTGGAGATCAGCGTGATGGAGTACTCCAGCGGATTGTGCTCTTCGCTGCGCCCCACTGCTGAACGGTCGTCATTGACCAGTAGCACGCTCATCGTAGAGGCGACGTTGCGCTCAAACTGCTTGGTTATGAGCTTGCCCATGCGGGCAGTGCTGGCCCAGTGGACTTTGCGCAGCGGGTCGCCCGGCTGGTACTCGGTTACGCCCAGGAACTCGGTGGACTCCCCGCTGAACGGGACGGTCGCCAGCTCATCCTTGGGCACCATTGAGGAGCTGTTGAGGTAGTTCACGCGTGTGTCCAGCGGGCGCGGAAACACGGTAAGCGGAGTCATCACGCTCATTGCGCGCACGTGGCGGAAGAAGCCGAGTGGGTCGCCGGAGTAGAACATGAAGGGGCCAATCTCAAACTTGCCGCGCCGGGCAGGCAGCGCCTCATACCTGACCGCTGCGCTGGAACCGGGCGCCAGGCTGAGAAGAGCGATCTCGCGGTGTTGCTCCCCCTCACGGGCGGCGGGGAAGTAGTCGTAACCCACCAGCGAGAAGCGGGCGGTGCGCAGCTTGTTGGTTATCACCAGGTCAACACCGAGGGGGAAGCCCTTCATACAGGTGGCGGGATGCTCGCGGTGGACCGAGAGCCCCCGGGTGCTGAGCAGCGACCAGAGGAAGAGCCCGGTGTTTAGCGTAACGAAGAGGACAAGGGTGTACACCAGCAGGTGGTTGCGGAAGATGAGGACAAGCAGCAGGGTGAACGCGGTAAGCGCCAGAGATATCCGCGAGAGTGGAGTTAAACGATACAACCTCGGTCACCCGCGATGGACTACTGCACCGGAACCGGCACTTTCTTGAGGACGCTTTCCACCACCACCGACGCTTTCACCCCCGCCAGCTGCGCGGAGGGCAACATCAGCAGCCGGTGGCTCAGCACCAGCGGCGCCATCAGCTTGACGTCGTCGGGAGTGACGTAGTCGCGCCCTTCAATCAGCGCCCAGGCCTGCGCTACGCGCATCATGCCGAGACTGCCGCGGATGGAAGCGCCTACCAGCACATCCGGATGGCTGCGCGTCTCCGTGCTCAGCCGGACGATATACTCGCGCATTGCCGGCTTCAGAAACACCTTGCGCGCGAGCTTCTGGAATTCGGCGAGCTCGTCCAGGTCAATCACGCTGTCAATCTCGCCGATAGGATGTTCCTCGCGCTGCGCCTCCAGTATTTCCTCTTCGACCGCGGCACCTGGATAGCCGATGCCCAGGCGCACGAGGAAGCGGTCAAGCTGGGCCTCGGGCAGATCATAGGTTCCCTGGTGCTCTATGGGATTCTGGGTGGCGACCACGAAGAAGGGAACCGGCAGCGGATGCGACATGCTGCCCACCGTGACCTGGCGCTCTTCCATCGCCTCCAGCAGTGCGGACTGGGTGCGTGGGGAAGTGCGGTTTATCTCGTCGGCGAGCATTATGTTGGTGAACACCGGGCCGGGATTGAAGTCGAACTCGCCGGTCTTCTGGTTGAAGACATTGCTGCCGGTGACATCCGCCGGGAGCAGGTCGGGAGTGAACTGGATGCGCGTGAACCTGGCGCTGATGGAGCGAGCCAGTGCGCGGGCGAGCATAGTCTTGCCCACGCCCGGCACGTCCTCCAGCAGCACGTGACCGTCCGCCAGCATCGCGGCGAGCACCTGCCGGATGACCTTGTCTTTGCCGAGAATGACCCGTCCCACGTTGCCCGTTACCAGGGCAATCCGGTTGGCCGCCTGCATCGCGGCCTCCGGCGTCAGGGCCGTCCTTTCGGCGACCATCTTTTCAGTTTTGGCGTCCCTCATCAGCCGTAGTTCCGATGCGGGCAATTATAGCAAAGGAACGCTCGCTCCCCGCGCGGTGGTATAATCCGCGCCATGGTCAACGAGGTTAAACCCAAGGTTTACTGCCCATCATGCCATCGGCTGCTGAATGTTACGGAAGGCAAGGGGGAAGGTGATGAAATGGGATGCCCTTACTGCCTGGCGCAGTTTAAGCTGCTGGTTGTCAAGGCTTACCGGGGTGAGATCAGCCAGCCCAGCCCGCATGCAGTCACCGACGAAAAGACGCCGGCCGCTTGGCGATCTGGGGGAACGGCTGGCGGCTAGGCACCTCGCCGGCGAGGGCCACCGCATTCTTGAGCGCAACTTCCGCTGTAAGCTCGGCGAAATAGACCTCATCAGCCGTTGCGGCGACTGGCTCGTGTTCACTGAAGTGAAATCGGCAGTGCATTCTGAAGGCTACCGCCCCGGCGACCATCTCAACGACTGGAAGAAGCGCAGGGTCCGCCGCCTGGCGGAATACTACCTGGCGCTAAACCCGCCGGAGGAGATGAACCTGCGGTTTGACCTAGTAGAAGTGGTGTTCCCTGTAGAGGGGCGGGGGCATCCCGAAATCCAGCACTTTGAGAACGCTTTCTGAGCTCCACAAATCAGCGGCTTAAAAGACAGAGCCCCGGCCTTTCGGCCGGGGCTCTTTACTTCATGGCGGGGGATATTGCCTAGAAGTGGAGCAGGAACTCGCCGCGAACGAGAGTGATCGCGTCCTCCAGGTTGTTGAACTCACCAGCCGAGATGATGTCCAGGCCGAGAGAAGCATTCTTCTCAAACGGATAGCGGAAGTTGAACTTCAGCAGTCCGGGACGATCACTAAAGAACGCATTGATGCGCTGGCCGGTGTACCAAGTCACCTTACCATAGAGGTCATTGCGGAACGTGTGCTCGGCGGTTAGGCCAAGGCCCTCAAAGTCCGCGGGGAAGTAGTTCTTGCCCTCGCGGCTGATGTTGAAGGCGTCGGCAACGCCGTTCACCGTGAAGTCCCACTCGCTGAACGGGTCATTGTCCACGTTGGCGTAGACCGGTAGACCTTCCAGCTGCGCGATGTCCGCGCCGGCGATGCTCACCTTGGTGCGGCCATCGTTGAACACATCGAGCTCAACGATGAGAGACATGTCCTCAAGACCAAAGTCCGAGGCATTGAGATCAGAAACGTTGGTCGGAGTGTAGTTCCACTCGGCACGGATGCCGTTGAACCACTCATTATCAAACCACGGAATCTCCGCATTACCGGAGATGCCGATGAACTGCTCCGCGCCATAGCCGTTGGGGCTGCCGTCGAGGAACAGCTCGAGGTCATGCGCGTGGCCCGGAATAACACCCTCGTGGCCGAAGTACTTCAGGCCCAGGTTCACGTAGTCGTCGCTGTCGTTGACGTTCACGAGGCTGGACATGTTGCTGAGGCTGGCGGGATTCCAGTAAGGATTCACGCCAAACACGGCCTCGGTGCGATACGCACCGACGTACGCCGCCCAGCGGGCGTCATGCCACGTGGTGTCGAAGCGATAACCGAAGTCGGAGCGGTAGCCGTTGTCGCCGGCCAGTCCGAACTCGCCCTCGCTGAAATACTGGCGACCGACGGTCAGCGTCGGGGTGTCGCCGAACGAGTGCGTGTAAGGCGTCAGGCCGATGGTGGCCCTTGCCTCGTCCAGCACGAAGCTGCTGGACGCCGAACGGTTGCCGAACGGCGGGTTTCCCGGGCGCGCGGCCACGGTCTCGTTGTTGACGCCCGGGACAAAGCCCGTGCCAACGGTCCCCTGCGCCTCGGCGGAAGTAATCGTGAAGTCGAAGCGGATGTTCTCCTCCGGCTGGAAGCCCATATGCAAGCCTAGAGCCTGCTCATGACCGAAGTCATTACTCCAGTCAACCGCGCCGGTGGTCACATACGCGCCCGTGCGAACACGATAGAACCCGTCGATCTCATTGTCCTTGATGAGGGACTTAAGCATGCGGATGTCGTCGGTGTTGGTGTTGACCTGGCCCTCGAGCTGGTCAACGCGGACGCCGATCTCCGCGAGCTCATCCCTGAACTCGTTGCCGAGCCGATCAAGGCGAGCCTCGATCTCATCAAGACGACCCTGGTCCATGCCCGTCATCATGTCACTGAGCTTCGAGTACATGCGGGCGACGACCATAGCCATTTCGTAGCGGGTGAACGTCTGATTGCCCTTGAAGGTGCCATCGGGGAAACCCTCTACGAGGCCCTCCTGCTGGAGGTAGTCAATCGCTTCGTATGCCCAGTGATCGGTCGGTACGTCACGGAACATGGCTGCCGATGCGGGCACAGCGACTGCCAGAAGCAGAATCGCTGCCAAAGAGAAAACTAAAATACGCATTAGGCACTCCTTGGTTAAGTTGGATTTTGGCCTAACCGAAATCCCCAAGAAGGCCGGACAAGTTGCCTAGTTACCTCTTCCAGCCGTCTTGCTTCATCCGGTGAAGCCAAGATATGGTGTTACCTACCTCGCTGCCCTAACCAAGTTGTATCACCTCCTTTTTCAGGGCAGTCCGGTTTCAGCGTAACCTTCTTCGGGGGCTGCGCTGCGCCTGAGCAAGACCCAGGCGGCGTAGCCATCCATCGGGGGCTTCAGAGCATAGTGGCCGAGCAGACGGATAAACCGCCCGGGCCGGGTCGTTCCCCGATGGCGCAGGTAAAGCTCCAGCGCTTCTTCGGTGCTTCCACTCTCATCCACCACGGCCACCGTGGCGGGCGCAAACACCTGCCGCGCCAACTCGGTCACCGGCCGGGAGCCCGTGCCCCCGCCAATGACGACCTGCCGCGCTGCGAAGAAGCGCGATACCTGCCGCAAGAACGTCTCAAGGTTGTCAATGTGCACCAGGCCGATTAACGGCGAATGCTGTGGCTGGCACTCAATAGCCCAGCCGCACTTAAACGTGCCGGGGTCAAGTGCCACCCTCATCCCTTGATGGGAAATATCTATCATATTCACCCGTATTTGTCAAGAAAACGGGCTCCTCAGGGCTTGCTGGTGAGCTTCGCCACAACCGCGTCAAGCGCTAGCCGGTAGCCCTCCACTCCGAGCCCGCAAACCAGTCCGTCCGCCACCTCCGCAATGAGATCGTTGCGCCTGAATGGCTCCCGGGCAAAGATATTGCTGATATGGACGATAACCCTGGGGCCGGGAAAAGCCGCCACGCTGTCGCGCAGGGCGTAGGACTGATAAGCCAGCGCCCCCGGGTTGATTATCAGGGCGTCGAATTTCTTGTGGCTGGAGTTCAGTAGTTCGATTATTTCCCCTTCACGGTTGCTGCGGCCGAACTCCAGCGTCACGCCCGTTAGTTTCTTCCGGCAGTAGGTCTCCAGCCCGTCTTCAAGCTGGGAAAGGGTCTTGGTGCCATAGATTTCTTGCTCCCGCGTCCCCAGCAAGTCGAGGTTAGGCCCGTTGACTACAAGTACTTTCATATCCGCCTCCCTATATAGCGAGCGGGGTGCCCGCCCCGTCCCGGCAAAACCGCGCGGCAAACCGGCTGCCGCACATCCGCGAATCTTAGGTGAACAGCGGTTCGTCCTTGTCGTCCGCTTCCACGATCTCAACGGACGCCACCGCGTCTCCCTCGCGGAGGTTGATCACGCGCACGCCCTGGGTCGCCCGCCCCTGGCGGGAAACCTGCTTGACCTCCGAGCGGATGAGCATTCCCTCGCGCGTTACGATGATGAACTCGTCTTCCTCGCCAACGATGTGGGCTGACACCAGTGGCCCAGTCTTAGCGGAGATGCGCATACAGATGATGCCCTTGGTGCCTCGGTGCGTCTGGCGGAACTCAGAGAGCTTGGTGCGCTTGCCGCTGCCGTTGCGGCTGACCACCATAACCTCCGCCTCGAGACGAACCACATTCATTCCCACCACGCGCGCATCGCCGGTGAGTTTGATGCCGCGCACGCCCTGGGCGGCCGTCCCCATCGCGCGGACTTCGTCCTCGCTGAAGCGCACGGCCAGTCCCGCGCTGGTGCAGATGATGATCTCCTCCTTGCCGGTAGTGGGGCTCACGAAGTCCAGGCTGTCGTCGCCCGACAGGCCGATCGCCCGCTTTCCGGTCACCCGCAGCGCAGCAAAGCTGGACAGCTCGACTTTCTTGACGACACCCATGCGAGTGCACATGAACAGGAAGGGGCGGCTGAAGTCTTCCAGCGAGACCAGCGCGGTAACCCGCTCGTCGGCGGTTGTGCCAATGAGGTTTACAATCGGCGTGCCTTTCGCGGTGCGTTCAAAGGGCGGCACGCGGAATACCCGCAGCGAGTACACATTGCCCGTGTTCGTGAAGCAGAGAATGGTATCCAGCGTGTTGGTGGTGAGTATGTGGCGCACGATATCGTCGGCCTTCATCGTCTGGCCGATGAGCCCGCGACCGCCGCGAGCCTGCACCCGGTAGGTTGAGAGCGGAACCCGTTTGATGTAGCCGTTGCTGGTAATCGTCACGACCACCGGCTCGTTCTTCACGAGATCTTCTTCGTTAATGTCGCCGCCTTCGGTGTCCGGCAGAATGACGGTGCGGCGCTCGTCACCGAAGCGCCCCAGCGCCTCTCTAAGTTCGTTTACGAGGACCTCGTCAACCTTCTTGGGGTCGGCGAGAATGGCCTTGAACTCCTTTATCTGTTCAATCAGCGATTGGAGTTCGTTTTCCACCTTCTCGCGCTCCAGCCCGGTCAGTTGGGCCAGCCGCATATCCAGTATGGCCTTCGCCTGAACCTCAGTGAAGCCGAACTCCTCCTGCAGGCGGAAGGAAGCTGTTTCGCGGTCCTTGCTGCTGCGGATAGTCTCAATCACCTCATCCAGCCGGTCCAGCGCCAACCGCAAGCCCTCCAGGATGTGTGCGCGCTCCTCCGCCACCTGAAGGTCATGCTTGGTGCGGCGGACAATCACGATGCGGCGGTGCGAAACGAACTCGGAGAGCATTCTCTTCAAACCCATCACGCGCGGCGCGCCATCGGTGAGAGCCAGCATAATGATTCCATAGGAAATCTGCAGCGGCGTGTTCTTGTACAGGTTGTTGAGGACGACCTGCGGGTTGGCGTCGCGCTTGAGCTCCACCACCACGCGGGTTCCCGAGCGGTCGGACTCGTCGCGGATGTCGGTGATACTTTGG
Organism: uncultured Planctomycetales bacterium; assembly: GCA_964554185.1. Classification (GTDB taxonomy): domain Bacteria; phylum 4484-113; class 4484-113; order 4484-113; family 4484-113; genus CAZKNJ01. Next base: position 24,958 of record CAZKNJ010000009.1, read on the forward strand.
AGCTTCTTGGACGCCACCAGCTCAGCAATCTTCTCCACCAGCGTGGCCTTGTTCACCTGATATGGCACTTCCGTAATGACGATGCGGAAGCGGTCGCGCTTGTCCTGCTCCACTTCGGCGCGTCCGCGGATGGTGATGGAGCCGCGGCCCTCACGGAAAGCGTCCTTGATCCCCTGAGTGCCCAGAATGAAACCTCCAGCGGGGAAGTCCGGACCTTTGACCCACTGCATCAGGTCGTCGGCGGTGGCATCAGGTGATCCCACCAAATGGATAATCGCCTCGCCCAATTCCCGGAGATTGTGCGGCGGAATGCGCGTAGCCATCCCCACGGCAATCCCCTCGGTGCCGTTCATCAGCAGCAGCGGCAGCCCGGCCGGGACTATCGCCGGCTCCTTGCCCCTGGCGTCAAAGGTCGGGGTGAACTCAACGGTGTCTTTCTTGATGTCCCGAACTAAGTACTCGGCGATAGGAAGCAGCCGCACCTCGGTGTACCTCATCGCCGCCGCCGCGTCGCCGTCGTTGGAGCCAAAGTTGCCCTGGCCCTCGATCAGGGGGTAGCGCATATTCCATGGCTGAGCCATTCTCACCAGCGCGTCATAGATGGCGTCGTTGCCGTGCGGATGGTACTTGCCCATCACGTCGCCGATGATCTTGGCGCTCTTGCTCGTGGGCTTGTCGGACGTGTGGCCACCCTCGCTCATCGCGTGGATGATGCGGCGGTGGATGACCTTCATACCATCGCGGACGTCGGGAATCGCCCGCCCGACGATAACGCTCATGGCGTAGTCGAGGTAGCTTTCCTCCATCTCCTCGACAATCTCGCGGGGGACGATCTTTTCGTCGAATTCAATGCGCTCAGTGCGACCCATCAGCAATCCTCAAATCAGGAAACCAAGGTGGAAAGGGTAAACATTTTGTAAGCATCTATTCTAGCACTTTTCGCCTGGATTTTGAAGGCTCTGAGCGGGCAAAAAGGAGAGAAACGCTGTTACCGCGGAGGACAGCGCACGGTCGACTCATAGGGCTCTTCAGCTTTGGCGTGCGGGGCGGCTGGGCTTCGTTTGCGCTACAAACTCCGCTTCCAACGGCAGGCCTGGCGCAATGTTGCGGATGATGTCCGGGGCCACTCCTATCTCGCGGCTCAAGGCCACCTTGCGGGCGGTACCGTCCGCGGCCGGTATGAGCAAGTACACCGGGCATTCGCCCGGGGATTGAACCAGAAGCTCTTTCAACTGCTGCAATTCCTGCGGGGCAAATGGCCGCCGCAGCTTGAGCAGAACACGCCCGGGGCAAGGCTTCGCTTCGGCAGGAGTTACGTCATCGGAAGGCTGTACATGCTTGCCCGCCTGTGGGCGATACAATGCTATTTCGGCGACGTAGAGCTTCGCCGCATCGGAGAGGTCGTCAAAGCTCTCCTCGGTAGCCTCGTCAAAGCCCAGGGAACCTTGCACGACCACTTCGTTGCCGTCCAGCAGGATGCTGGCGACCTTCTGGTAGACCGATGGCCCAATTACGAGGTTCAAGGTGTGCTCAAGCGAGCAGAGCCGAGCGAGCGCGTACTGCTGCTTGCGGCGGGATACGAGCACCTTGACGCCGTCAAGCACGCCGCCAATCCGCACTTTGGCGTCGGACATATAGATGCCGCGCTCCGCAAGCCGCTGGAAGAGCGCGCTGAGCTGGGTCACCGCGCTGTCCGCCAGGACCCGGGAGTTCTCGTAGGGGTTGTGAGTGAGGTAAGCGCCGATGCTCTCTTTTTCCATGCGCGCGATATCCTCGGCCGAAGTGGCCTGCGAGGAAGATGGGGAGGGTGCAGAGGCAGCGTCAAACATGGCAATCTGGTTGTGGTGCACGCGGCGCGACAGGTACGAGTCCAGATCGCGCAGCAGCTCGCCACGGTCTAATCCAAACTCCTCAAACGCCCCTGCCCTCACCATAAACTCCAGCGCCGTCTTGTTGACCTTCTGTCCGTCCACCCGCTCCAGGAACTCCTCGACCGAAGTATAGGGACCGCCGGCTTGGCGCACACTTACGAGCTCATCAACCGCTACGCGGCCGACGTGTTTGATGCCACCCAGCCCGAAAATTATCCGTCCTCTTGCGTCCGAGACAAAATCGAACTCGGATAGGTTGACGCTTGGCGGGACGACTTCAATGCCGAGCCGCTGGCACTGGTCCAACGCGGCAGTGAGCTTGCTCGAATCCTGAATGTAGGTGTTCATCAGGGCGGCCAAGAAATGGTGCGGGTAGTAGTGTTTGAGGAACGCGGTCTGGTATGCCAGTAGCGCGTAACAGGCGGCGTGCGCCTTGTTGAAGCCGTAGCCCGCGAACTTGGCCATCATGTCCCAGATCTCCACCGCCTTGCGTTTGTCGGTGCCGCGGGCAACGGCACGCTCGGTGAAGTCCGTTTTCTGCTGGGACATTAGCGACAGGATCTTCTTTCCCATTGCTTTACGCAGCGTATCGGCTTCGCCCAGGTTGTAACCCGCGAGTAGCCGGGCTATCTGCATCACTTGCTCCTGATAAAGCAGCACGCCACCGGTTGAGGAAAACACCGTCTCCAGCTCCGGTAGGAGTAGGGGCGCCTTGTCCGGGTCCTTGCGGTTGGCGATGTACTGCGGGATCATGTTCGCCTGCATCGGCCCGGGGCGGTTCAACGCGTTCAGTGCGGTAAGGTCTTCTATCGTCTTCGGGCGGGTTTCCTTGAGCACACGCACGATGTGGGGCGCTTCGAACTGGAAGACCCCGAAGCAGTTGCCCCGCCCGAAGATCTCTTCATACACCGCCTCGTCATCCAGGGAAATGCGATCAATATCAAGCTCGATACCCTCAACCTCGCGGACATAGCGCACACACTTGTCTATGGTCGTGAGCGTTTTCAGCCCGAGGAAATCCAGCTTGAGCAGGCCGACCCGGGTGAGGCCGCCCATTTCGAACTGGGTGACGAGCATGTCGGTGTCTTTGACCGCGCGCAGTGGGACATATTCCACCAGCGGGCGGTCGGCCACGACCACCCCGGCGGCGTGGACACTCATATGGCTGGCGAGCCCCTCCAGCTTCTGCGAGAGTTCCACCAACTCCCTTGCAGCCGCGTCTTTCTCGAGAAACTGGGCAAGCTCGGGATTCTGCTCTATCGCCTCCTGAATTGTTGTTTTCAGTCCAGCGATGAGCTTGGTGATGCGGTTGACGTAGGCGAACTCAAAGTCCTTCACCCGCCCCACCGCCTTCACCGCCGCCCGCGCCTTGAGGGTGGAGAAGGTGATAATCTGCGCAACGCAGCCCTCGCCGTAGCGGCTCTTGACGTAGTCAATCATCTCTTCGCGCCGCTCGTAGCAGAAGTCCAGATCGAAGTCTGGCAGCTCCACTCGCTCCTTGTTGAGAAAGCGCTCAAAGAACAAACCATACTTGAGCGGGTCGAGCTTGGTGATGCGCAGGCAGTAGGAAACGAGACTGCCCGCAGCCGAGCCGCGGCCGGGACCGACGGGAATGCCGCTCTTCCGGGCGAAGCTCATGAGGTCCCAGACGAGCAGAAACAGCGCCGAAAAGCCGGTGCTGATGATGACGGAGAGCTCTTCTTCCAGCCGCGCCTCAACTTCGGGCGGCAACGGGTCGTCGTAGATGTCTTTCGCACCAGCATAGGCCAGCGCACGGAGGTAATCACCAAGGGTTTTCTCCTGGCGCTCCGGCGGGATGTCGAAAGTGGGGAAGTGAACCTGCGTGTCGGTGATATCCACCTGACAGCGCTCGGCGATGTCCAGCGTCGTGTTCAACGCGTGGGGCGCTTCGGCGAATAGCGCGGCCATTTCCTTGGGGGTCTTGATGTAGTAGTTCGTGCCGGTGAAGCGCATCCGGTTGGGATCGTCAAACTTGGCGCTAGTCTGCAGGCACAGGGCTATGTCGTGCGCTTCGGCATCTTCGGGATTGACGTAGTGAGAGTCGTTGGTGGCCACGACGCGCAGGCCATGTTTGCGCGCCATCCGCAGGTTAAACTCAATCGCGCGCTTTTCATCGGGCAGGTTGTGGTCCTGCAGCTCGAGGAAGAACCTCTCCGGCCCAAACAACTCTGTGTAGCGGATGATTTCACGCTCCGCCGATTCCTCGCCCTCATAGCGCAGCGGCGCGTTCACCACGCCGGAGAGGCAGGAGGACATCGCAATCAAGCCCTCGTGCTGCGCCGCCAGCAGCTCGAAGTCAATCCGCGGACGGTAGTAGTGGCCTTCGGTGCCGGCGTGGGTGACGAGCTTCAGCAGGTTGCGGTAGCCGGCGAGGTTCTCGCAGAGCAGCACGAGGTGGCGGTTGTAGCGGTCTTCCTCGCCGTCGCGGTCGGTGCTCTTCCGCAGCGCCATGTACATCTCGCAGCCGATGATGGGCTTCAGTCCGGTCGCAACCATCCGGGCGTAGAAGTCCACCGCCCCGTAGAGGTTGCCGTGGTCGGTGATGGCGAAGGCCTCCATGCCGGTGGACTTAAGGCGCGAGACAATGTCGTCGAATTTGGAGATGCCGTCCAGCAGCGAGTACTCGGTGTGGTTGTGGAGGTGGACAAACTGAGCGACGGTAGCCATCGGGTTGAAACCTACTTGCCGGCAAGATAGTCCAGCGCGACCTGCTTGAGCAGCTCCACGCCGGTGGGCAACACATCCTCGTCAATGCGGAATTTCGGATGGTGGTGGGGATAGGTGATGCCTTTCTTCTCATTGCGGGCGCCGAGATAGGCGAATACTATCGGCGCAACTTCGCCATAACGCGAAAAGTCTTCGCCGCCCATCGAGGGTTCGGCGTCAACTACATGCCGCTTGCCTACGATTCCACGCGCCAACTCGCGCACGCGCCCGGCATGCTTGGCGTCATTCACCGTGGCATTGAGCATACGCCGGTAGTCCACTTCCGCCTTGCAGCCGAGCGCCTTGGCGGTGTCGGCGGTGCACTTCTTCAGCCGACGTTCAATCAGCTTCCTAACGTCCGGGTGGAAAGTGCGCACCGTGCCTTTCATCACGACTTTCGGCGGAATGATGTTGAACGCGGTGCCTCCCTGGATGGAGGCGATGGTGAGCACCGCCGGCAGCAGCGGGTTGACGTTGCGCGAGACGATAGTGTGGAGGTTGAGGACGATGGAGCTGGCGGCCACCACCGGGTCAACGCTGCCGTGGGGATAAGCTGCATGGCCGCCGACGCCTTCCACCGTGATGATGAACTCGTCAACCGCCGCCATGCACGGCCCCGCAAGCACGGCAATCTTGGGCGCGTCCAGAGGCACCCAGGCGTGCAGCGCAAAGGCGAAATCCACCTTCGGGTCTTTCATCACGCCAGCCTTGACCATAGCGCCGCCGCCGTCCGCGCCCTCTTCACCGGGCTGGAAGCAGAACTTCACCCGCCCGCGGGGCAGCCCCAGTTGGGTAAGCACTTTGGCGGCGATGAGCAGCATCGCCACATGCGAGTCGTGACCGCAGGCGTGCATCACGCCGGGGGTCTTGCTCACGTATGTGTGGGTGTTTTCCTCGGTGATCGGCAGCGCATCCATGTCTGCGCGCAGCATGATGGTAGGCCCGGGCTTGCCCGAGTCCAGCAAAGCAACTACGCCCGTTCCCGCCAGACGCTTAGTGGGGAGCCTGAGCTGCTTCAAGTAGGATTCCACGAAGGCAGAGGTCTTGCGCTCCTGGAAAGCGACTTCCGGGTTCTGGTGTATGTGCCGCCGCAGCGCAATGAGCTCGCCGGTGAGAGCCTTGACTTCGGCTGAAACGGCAGGTTCGTGGCGGGCGGCGGTTTTGGCAGGGTCCATTGGCAACTCCTCGCGGGATTCCCGGCAATCATACCACGGGATTCGGCGCGGCTGGGATGTGGCCAGCGGGGTTTGGGCGGCCAGCCGATAATCTGATGCTGGCGAAGGTATAATCTACTGCCGTGACGCGCAAAATCAGAGAATACCCGGACGAAGTCCTGACTAAGCCGGCGAGGAAAGTCGGCCGCAAGGACGTGGAAGACGTGCGCCAGCTGGTTGAGGACATGGTGGATACCATGGATGAGTTCGGCGGCGTGGGGCTGGCGGCCAACCAGGTCGGCGAGACTCTGCGGGTGATATTGGTGCGCGATCTGGAACACGACGAGACCCACTACTACATCAACCCTACCATCACCGGCGGCCAGGGCGAGGAGCTGGACGAGGAAGGCTGCCTGTCCTTCCCCGAGCTGGTGGGGCTGATACCGCGCTACGAGAAAGTGACGGTGAAGTTCCAGGATCTGGAGCTGAACACCTACAAGCTGGAGCTGGAGGGGCTGGACGCCCGCATAGTGCAGCACGAAGTTGACCACCTCAACGGCGTCACCATCCGCGACCGCAGCACCGTGGAGCTTTACCGCAAGAAAGCCGACGACGAGGACTGAGCCGCGCCGGATGGCGCAAGGGCCTGTGATAAACTTACGGCATGGCGCGCGGCGGGAGCTCCACACCTGAATCCCCGGATGAACGGCTGGTCTCGGCCGAGGCCGTGGAGTTTTCCGCGTTCACCAAGAAGCGGCCGGAGTCGTTTGAGCAGTTCGTGGGCCAGCCGCAGACGGTGAGCAACCTCCAGGTGATGCTGCAGGCCGCCTGCAAGCGCGGCGCGGCGCTTGAGCACGTGCTGTTCGCCGGCCCGCCGGGGCTGGGCAAGACCACGCTGGCGCACATCATCGCCCACGAGATGGGCGTGGGGCTCACTTCCACCACCGGGCCGCTGCTGGAGCGGCCGGGCGACCTGCTCGCGATACTCACGGCGCTGGGCGAGCGGCAGGTGCTGTTCATTGACGAGATTCACCGGCTGAACCGCGCGGTGGAGGAGACGCTCTACTCGGCGATGGAGCAGTTCAAGGTGGACGTCATCATCGGCAAGGGACCGGGGGCGCGCACGATACCGCTGAACCTGAGCCCGTTCACCCTGGTGGGCGCGACCACCCGCAGCGGGCTGCTCACCGCGCCCTTGCGCGACCGCTTCGGCGCGCTGTTCCACCTGAGCTTCTACGCGCCGGAGGAGCTGGCCGAGATCATCCGCCGCAAGGCCCGGGAGCACGGCATCGGCATCGCCGAAGACAGCCTGCAGTCCATCGCCGCCAAGTCGCGCGGGACGCCGCGCATCGCGCTGCGCCTGTTCAAGCGCGTGTGGGATTTCGCCGTGGTCGCGAGCGAAGAGGTTATCAGCAAGCAGCTGGCGGAGGAGTCGCTGGCGCGGCTGGGCATCGGCGACGAGGGGCTGGACGAGATGGACCGCCGCATCCTGAAGCTCATCCTGAAGAACTTCGATGGTGGGCCGGTGGGCATCAGCACGATTGCGGCAGTGCTCAATGAAGAGCGCGACACGATTGAGGATGTGTATGAGCCATTCCTGATGAAGGCGGGATTCCTGGAGAAGACGCCGCGCGGGCGCTGCGCCACGCAGAAGACTTACGAGTACTTCAAGCTACCTTATGCGCCAAGGGAGATGCCGCATGGGCCCGAGGCGCCGCTGTTCGGCGAGGAGCAGTGAGCGCGGTCACTCATGCTTCTCGCCACGCTTGATGGCTTCCCAGTTCGTGAGCACATCCTCGGCTGATTCCACTTCCACCTCGCCGAACACGTGTGGGTGGCGGCGGATGAGCTTCTCGGTGATGCCGTCCACTATATCGTCCAAGCTGAAGTAGCCGATAGCCTCAGCCAGCGCTCCGAGCAGAACCGGCTGAAGAAGCAGGTCGCCGAGTTCCAAACGTAATTCCTCCAGGGCAGCCGCGCGCGCGTTTTCCAGCTCTGGCGGTAAGTCGCCCGTCCCCAGGGGCGCGCCAGAAGCGGAAGCCTCCTGGCTGAAATCTTCGCGCGCGGGATGGTGGGCGTGAGCCCTGCCCTTCTTCTCGTGTTGAGTGGAAAAGCCCTCCGGCGGCTGCGGATTTGAGGTGGGCAGGCCGCGGTGCGCCCGGATGCGCTCTTCCACCGCCAGCAGGCGGTCAATGGCGGCCACCACCTCGCCAGCTTCCTCCTCCACGTACTGCCGCAGCGAGGCCGGCGTCTGCTCCCGATCCCAGGGGCAGCCGCCGGGCGCCAACAGCCGGCGAACCACTGCCACGAACTCCGCGTAGCGCTCTTGCGCAGGGGCATCCATACGGCGCGGATTGTAGCACGGCGGGCTGGCGGTGGTATAATACGTGTTCGCGTTTTGAGAGCCTATAACTCACAACTTGGGCTGCTGCTGCCCCGCTTCCGGCTGGACTGGATTGGGGTTAACCTGGAGGATTTCCTCCGGAGGGTGCTGCTCGCCGCCAAGTCGGCGCATCCGGAGAACTTCAGCTATGAGCTGTATCCGGTGGCCAAGGCGGGCGTGGGCGCCGGGATGGCCTCCACCAGCAATTCAGATCTGGCGCAGCTCTACGAGCACAATCTATCGCGCTACCACATCCTTCCGCAGGAGCGGCAGCTGATAGCGCTATACCGCAAGCTCAACCGCGACGCGCAGCTTCCCAGCTACCCGCGCGCATGGGAGAAAGTGAGCTTCCACGAGCGTTACTTGCAGGCTGGGGACTTTCCGGTGCTGAATACGTGTTTTGACGCGTTGATGTGGTTCTTCGTCCGGCACACAACGCGCTCTATCACCGCCACCGACGGGCTGGAGCTGGTGCGGACATTCTTCATGGAGCCGGCGGTGCTCACTGCAACAGACCGGGTGCAGGCTGCCCTGGAACGCCTGGAGCCACTTATACGGCCGGGATTCGCCGTGTTTGACCACTGGGCGGAGCTGGCGCAGAGCGCCTTCCAGCCGGGGACGCGCTTCATCATCACCGGCAGCGATGAGGCGCCGATTGAGGGGCCGAACACCGTCATCGCATCGTTCCAAGACAATCCGCTGCGCCTGGAGCTGAGAAGCTACCTGCTGGAGACGGAGCTAGCGCAGGTTGCGCCGTTCCGCGAGCGCAAGGCAGAGCTGGCGGGCAGGATGGCCGCGCTGTCCGAAGCCAGGCTCGGGGCGTTCACCGAAACTGACAACCAAGGAGCGGAGGACGCGGCGTAGGGCTTATGCTCAACGGCATCATAATTTCCGGCTGTTCCGGAGTGGGCAAGAGCACGGTAATCCGCCGGCTGCTGGAGCTTCATCTCGACTACACTTTCTCCATTAGCTGCACCACGCGCAAACCGCGAAAAGGTGAGATTGATGGGGTGCACTACCATTTCATTGACCACGCCGAGTTCGAGCGGCGGATTGAGGATGGGTACTTCCTGGAGTGGGAGAAGGTGTACACCGACTACTACGGGACACCGAAGACTGTAATTGATGAGGCCGAGCGGTTCCCCAAGGTGGTCATCTTTGAGCTGGACACCCGGGGCGCGCTGGTGCTGAAGCAGAAATACCCCCAGTTCACGGCAGTGGCCCTGCTGCCTCCTAGCATTGAGGACCTGGCCAAGCGGCTGAGCATGCGCGGGTCGGAGGACGAAAAATCACTGGCGGAACGGCAGCTTTACACCAAAGAGGAGCTTCACCGGCTGCAGAAGTCGGATTACGCGATAATCAACCGCAGTATTGATGATACGGTAGGGGCGCTTGAGACCATTATTCTGAGCCTCAACCACCGCACGAGGTTTGCGGAAGGGCATATAGAGGGGCTGCTAAAGGCCCTCAAGTAGGAGGAGACGTGGACGAACGCAAAGAACGCGGAACCAAGGACACACTGATGTACCCGCTGCTGGAGGATCTGCTCAAGCAGCTGCCCAGCAAATATGAATTGGTGACCCTTGCGTCCCTCAGGGCCAAGCAGGTCATCGGCAAACTACGCATCGGCCCGACCTTTGAAGGCGAAGTGGACGACGACGTGAAGGCGCTGGCGGGCGGCCTCAAGCCGCTGTCGTTGGCGCTAAGGGAAATCGCCAGCGGCAAGCTTGACCGCGAGAAAATGTACCTGTTGGAGTACCTGGAGAGCTTCCGCAAGGGTGACGAAACAGCTTCGATCTCCGCGCCGCCGGAGAGTGAATTCGTCTTTGTGGCGCCGGAGGAAAACCCCGCCCTGCCGGAAGGCGACGAGACCGAAGTGACGGACGAAACCGACCTAGATGAAGAAACCGACGAATAGCAGCGACCGGGCGGTGCTAGTCGGCGTTTCCGGCGGCATCGCCGCCTACAAGATGTGCGATGTCATCCGGCGGCTGGCCGACCGCGGCATCAAGTGCCGCGTGGTGATGACACCCAACGCAACCAGGTTCATCACCCCACTCACTCTCGCCGCCCTGGCCGGCACGCAAGTGCTGGTGGACGAGTTCCCGCCGGAGGCGGGTGCGGTTTGCAGCAGCTTCGACCCTCTGGCGCACATCTCGCTTTCCGAGGAGTGTGAAGTGCTCCTGATCGCCCCGGCTACAGCGAACACCATCGCCAAGCTCGCCAACGGCATCGCCGACAACCTGCTCACTTCGGCGGCGCTCGCCTGGGAGGGGCCCGTGCTGATCGCCCCCGCAATGAACACGCGGATGTACGCCCATTCGGCGACGCAGGAGAACCTGCGGCGACTGAAGGAGCGCGGCATTTACGAGATTGAACCGGACGAGGGCTGGCTCGCCTGCGGTGAAACCGGCCGCGGCCGTTTGGCCACCCCCGAGCGCATTGTCACCGAAGTCGTGCGCGCGCTGGCCGACGAGGACGGGCCGCTGACCGGCAAGCGCATTGTCGTCACCGCCGGGGGCACCCGCGAGTACCTTGACCCCATCAGGTTTGTCTCCAACGCTTCCACCGGCACGCTGGCGCTGATGTGCGCCTACCAACTAGCGCTGCACGGCGCTATGATTGAGCTCATCGCCGGCCCCGGCACCAGACAAGACCTGCTGGTGGAGCTGCCGGCGCAAGTTATCGCTGTAACAACCTCAGAAGATATGCGCCGGGCGGTGGTGGACCGCACTGCCGGCTGCGACGCGCTGCTGATGCTGGCGGCGGTCGCAGATTTCGCGCCGGAGCCGGTGGGTCACAAGATCAAGAAAGAGGAGTTCGCCGAGCTTACGCTCAAGCTCAAGCGGACCACGGACATACTGGCGGAGCTGGCGGATAACCGCACCTTCGTTAAGGTGGGTGCCTCGGTGGAAACCGAGCAGGCCCAGGAGCGCGCGCAGGCGAAGCTCGCTGCCAAGAAGCTGGACGCCATCGTCGCGGTGGATTACAGCGCGGAGCGTCCGCCTTTTGGCGACGGCACGATCAAAGCCGGCGTGTTTACTGGCAGTGGAGTGGAGCTGGAGACCGCCGAAAGAGAGAAACTTGAACTCGCGGAGCGGATTACCCATCTCATCATTAAGCTCATAACCGAAAAGGAGAAACCATGAGTTCCCGTAACCTGAGAATCACCTTTGCCATAGGACTGCTGGCGGCAGTGCTCGCGGCCGTGCCCGCCTCGGCAGCGGGAAACACGCCGCTGGCCGAACACAATGGCGTGAAATATGTGCTGGACGATTTCCACATCTTCTTCATGCGCCAGCTCGGCGCGCGCGGCCTGGTGACCTTCCTGGAACAGGCGATTGTCTATGAGGAAGCCACGAAGGTCGGCCTGACCCCGACCGACGCGGAACGCAGCAAGTTTATCCAGGAGAACATGTCTCAGGAGATCTACGACGGCTTCAAACAGCTTTACCCCCAGGATGTGCTGAGCCGCTTTGTGGATTACACCATAATGAACCGCAAGTTCCAAGACTACCTTGAAGCCAAGTTCATCAAGGAAAAGAACATTGTCGTCACCGACGATGACGCCAACAAGTACTACTTGCAGAACATCAAGGTATTCCAACCGCCGGAACGAGTGTGGATGTCCATCATCTCGGTGGAGACGCTGGAGACGGCGAAGGAGGTGCTTGCGAAACTGGACAAGGGCGAGAACTTCAACGAGCTCGCCAGCGTGTATAACTCCGATCCGGAACTAAGAGCGCGCGCGGGCTATGTGGGCGTGATGGAACGAGGCGCAGGGCTGCCGGCTCCGATTGAGGAGGCGGCGTTCGCGCTCAGCCCCGACAAGTACTCGCAGGTAATAAAAGGCACGCTCTTCCATGTGCTCTATGTTCACGACAAACGGCCGGCGGAGCTTCACGAGTTTGCCGAGGTGAAGGACGAAATCAAGGCCACGCTCAGGGATATGCTGGTGCAGAACTACATCGACGAGTACTTAAACGAGCTGTACACGCGGGAGCTGCCGAAGTTCGATATCAGGGCCAACCTGTTTAACGTGGGCGAAGGCGAAACGCCCACCGGCTAGACAATACTCATATCAACTAACCTTGGGGTGGGACGGTGAAGACCGCGGAAGTCTACCTCCTGACGCGAAGCCCAGCATTCCAGCCGTTCACCTACTCGATTCCGCCGCATTTCGCCATAGAGCCAGGAAGCCTGGTAGCAGTCCCTTTCCGCAACGGGTTTGATCTCGGAGTGGTGGCAGAGCTTGCGGAAGCGCTCGATGCGCGTAGCCGCGAGATGCTGAAGCCCGTAGTCGGATTGGCTGAGGGACCGGCAGTACGACCGCCTTTCGGCAAGCTTCTGCTTTTCCTCGCGCAGCTGGCGATGTGCTCACCCAGCGAAATGTTCGCGCAAGCCACCTTCGGTAATGCGGCCCGCAGAAGCGCGCTGTTTCTCTCCCCGGGCGGCAGGAGTGCGCCCGTCGAACTACGCACGGGGCTGGAAGTGGTGCGCATGATGCTACCGCGCAAGCGCACGCGAATCTCCAGCGCTTTAGTGGGCAAGCTGATGAAGTCGGTCGGCTTCAGCGAATTGCTCGCGCTGGTTGAGTGCGGCGCGCTCGTGGTTGAAGGCCACATCGGGTTAGGCGTGCAGGATGCTCCCGCTCCCCCACCAGCTTCCAGGCAGAAGCTGCTGTTTCCGCCGGGGGCGGCGGGCATTCAGCTCGACCCGGAGCTGGCGCTGGCCGGGCAGATTGACCGTGCTCTGACTGCTGCGTCGCTGCGGCCCACGGAGTCTTATCCCGCTGCCTGCCGCCGGGTTGACTGGCGCAGTTTCCTCTCCTCACGGTCTGTGGTTGAACTGCTCACTCGCAGGCGCGGAAGGAAGCTGGTGCTCGTGCCCACTGAGTGGCATGTCCACCGGTTTCTGCAGGATGTGCCAGCGAGGTTCAGGGGGCAGGTGCTGGCGTTTGACACATCAATGAAGGTTGCGGAGTTCCGGCTGCTCGCGGAACAGCTTGCGAGCAGTGAGCCCACAATCGTGGTGGGGAAGCGGTCAGCGCAGTTCCTGGCGATGTACGCCGAGTTTGATGAGATAGTCGTGTTTGATCCAACAGCGCCGCAGTTCCGCGCCGAGCAGTATCCGCGCTACGACACCTTCGCCAACCTGATGGGGCTTGGCAGGGCGACAGGCCGGCAGGTAACTATGCTGCCGCTGGCGCCGCTGGCGCTGGGCGTATGGGAGGAGACACTCAGCGCGGAGGTGGTGGCTCTGCCGCCAAGCCCCGGCGAGAGGATCGACCGCATCGCCGAGCTGGTGGCAGAGCATGCGCAGTCTGGCCAGCAACTGCTGGTGTACAACAATGCCGTGGGCGGGGGGCAGGAAGTATTCTGCGCCGCCTGCGGGGAGGGCATGCGCTGCTCCCAGTGCGGCCGCCGACTCGTGTTTGTTACTGAAAGCTCCGAGGCCGCCTGCCGCGGGTGCGGCTACCGGGAGAAGGCGCCCAGATGCCAAGACTGCGGCTCGCAGGACCTGGGAGTGGAAATAATCGGCGTGGTTGGTTTGACCCGGCTGGTGCGCAAGCTCCTGCGGGAGTCAGGGAAGCGTCCGACGCCACGGGTGGGGCCGCTTGATGGTTCCAGGCGTGAGAAGATACGCGTACCGAACCTCGCCCGCACGGATGTGCTAATCGGCACTAGCACGCTGTTGACCCCACTGGAGTTCTACCGGCCGAAATCAATAATCTACGTGGCACAGGAGCTGTTCCGACCAGGCCCCGGCGGCATCCCGGAGGCCGCAGTAGTGGAGGAAGCCACGCGCCTCAGCCGCCTTTACGGCATCAACGCCGGACGCGTGGTGATTGCCGCGCCGCAAGCGCTGGCGGAGGCCATTCGCGCGCAGCTTGGGCCGGGGGGTGCGCGGGCCCGCGAGGAGCTGAATGGAATCCGGCGGCAGTTCCAGCTGCCGCCGTACAACGTGCGCGTGCATTTCACGCTGTACAGCACAAAGGCGAAGGCCCTGAAGGACTTCGCCGAAGAGATGAAGGGGCAGCTTGACTTTGCCAACCGCATCATTGAGTGGGACTTGAGCCGCACCGTCAGAACCCACCGCAAGGGCACCCTCGCCATGAGCGGCAGCGTGCTGCTGGACCGCTTTTCGGCGGGGGCGTTCTATGATTTGCGCAAACGGGGCAAAGGGAAGAGAATAGACCTCGTGTACTGGCCCCAGTACTACTAAGGTAGCCGGCATGAACACCGCCCTGAGAGCCGCACTCATAACCACTGCGCTGGGATGCGCGCTGTTCGCTGCGCCCATAGTTGCCCCATCGCAGGACAACGCGGGAACCGGAGCTAAGGCAGTAATGGACGGCGGCGTTTCGCCACCCACTCCCGACGATGCGAAGGCGCAGCACCTGCGCGGCGAGATAGAGCGGATACTCGCGCAATCGCAGTTCAAGAGCCTGCGCCCCGGCGAGAGGAAGCCGCTGCCGCGGTGGCTGCGTCTGCTGAGGGGTTTCTGGGAGGACTTGTGGTCAACCGTTTCAGGGGGAGCTGCCCGCCTGGGCGAGAGCAATCCGTGGGCGGTGTTTGTAGTCATCGGGCTGTGCGCACTGGTGCTGCTGGAAATGCTGCGTCGGGTGCTGCGGGACAGCCTGTTCTATGCTCCCAAGCAGCAGGACGGCCAGGATAAGGCGCACTTGACGCCCGAAGAGCTGCTGTCGAGGGCGGCGCAAGCGCACAGAGATGGAAACGACCCGGAGGCGTTACGGCTGGTGTTTCACGCGGCGCTGCTAAGCCTGTTTGGCGAGGCGGCCGAGCAAACGCCCAGCCTGAAGCTGGCGGCGGAGCTTGCGGCAGCAGCGGACGCGCCGGTGGATGCCTTTCAGAATCTCAACCGCAGCTTTGAGCGGGCGTTTTACGGTGGTGCGGAGGTTCGCAGCGCCGACTACGAGCAAGCCCGCAGCCTGACCGCAACCTTGCGGCGGTTTGCCGGTAAAGGTGAGGACGATGAAGCGTAGGAAGGGACTGCAGCCACTACTCATCTGCGCGGCGTTCGCGGCGATTCTCGCGCTGCTGCTGTACGCCGCCCAGCCCGGCGGCGACACGGTGGAAAACCCGCTTTCGGCAACCAGCACCACGCCGCTGGGACTTAACGCGTTCTACCAGCTACTGAAATCGGAGCGGATGCAGCCAGCTTTCTATGGGCATGAGCTGAGCGTGCTGCCCTATGGCTCAACGATACTAGTCGGAGACGACATCCCTTACCGGGGATGGGAGCGCTACCTTGATCGCCAAGAGCTGTGGGATACAGCTGGCTCCAGAGCGGCGAACGTCATCTACCTGACAGCGGTTCAGGATCACGCATTTGTGGCGACAAACGAGCCCGCTCCCGAAGACCTGGAGACTGTCACTCCGATAGAGGACGACAGCGAGGCCCTGGACCCGGAACTGGGGGAGCAGGTGGAAGTATTCGAGGTGCCGTGGGAGCTTGGCAGCGATGGCTATACGCGCATGCACACAGCTAACCTTGACTCGGCCATCTTCAAGGGTGTGCGGCTGCTGGAAGCGGGCAGCTTCACGCCGACAATGGTCCCGCCACTGAGCGCGAATCGCGAGCTTGCGCAGGCGGCACGTGAAGTGTATCTGTTTAGGGGAACTGACCGGCCGCTGGTGGTAACAGCGCAGTTGGGGCGCGGTACCTGGATCACAGTGTTTGCCGCCGAGCTGTTTGCCAACCGCGACATCGGCCGCGCGGACAACGTGGTTTTTGCATACAACGTCGCGGCGGAGGCGGGTAAAGCCGGCGTCGGGCCAGTGTACTTCCTTGAGTCGATTCACGGCTACAGCGTGGAGGACACTGGCGTGTTGAGCCTACTGCTTTTCACCTGGTGGGGGCAGCTGGCGCTCTTGGGATTGGTGGGAGCGGTTATCATCTATCTGCCGAGCATGTTCCCGCTGGGGCGGGAGGTTGAGACGCCCGTGGTGAAGTTCCCTTCCGCGTTGCTGCGGGTGCGGGCGCTGGCGGAAATCTGGCGCAGATCGCCGGACCAAACGGCTGCCAGGAAGTTCGCCGTCGCTGCGGCCCTCGGTATTGAGCCCGACACCATCGGGGCGAGGAAGATAACCGGGATGTTGCAGGAGCTGGGTTACCCGCAGGTCCGCGCCGCGGAGCTGGCGAATGAGCTGGCGTCAGGTGAAGACGGGAGGATGCGGGCGGAAGTTATACGCGCTTACAATAGGCTGGTGCAGCGGTTCGGGCGCATCAGCCGTTTCAACTAGGACTGACTCTATGCAGCACTCTTATACGAGAGTGGAAATAGACCTCCGGAAATACCGGGGGAACCTGGACCTGATACGCAGCGAGCTGGGCGGTACACGGCTGCTCCTGGTGCTGAAGGCGAACGCCTACGGGCTGGGCGCAGTGGGAATGCTGCCCGCCATCAGCGACCTCCCTGACATCTTCGTGGGAGTTGCGATGGTCGATGAGGCGCTGGAGCTGCGCCAGGCCGACTATCGGGGAAACATCCTGGTAATGGGGTACACGCCGCCGGAGCAGTACAAGCTCGCGTTGCGGCACTTCCTGAGCCTCGGCGTGTACCACCCGGAGAACATCGCCAAGCTGGAAGACGCCGCGGCGGAAAGGGGGACGGTGGCGAAGGTGCATATCAAGGTTGACACCGGCATGCACCGCGTAGGCGTGATGCCCGCAGACCTGCCGAAGCTACTGGACGAGATTAAGGAAAACCCGCATGTGGCGGTGGAAGGAGTGTTCTCCCACTTGGCGGGCGCGGGTGATCCCGCCGACCCGCTGATTCCGCAGCAGGTGACCGCTTTCCGCGAGTGCGCCTCGCGAATTGAAGATGAACTTGGAGTTCACACCATCAAGCATATCGCCAACACTTCGGGCGCTTTGGCTTTTCCCGAGAGCCGCTTTGATATGGTGCGCATCGGCATACTCCCCATCGGATTCCATCCGCCGGGCTTTGCCGTGCAGAAGCTGCCGGTGCAGCCGATACTCCGGTTCAGCACCGAAGTGGTGGACGCCCGCCGCGTGCCCGCCGGCACCGGCGTGTCCTACGGCCACAAGTTCCATACGGAAACAGATAGCACCATCATCACGGTTCCGCTGGGGTACGCCGACGGCATCCCGTACCACTTCTTCCCCGAGGGGCGGGTGCTTTTCCGGGGTAAGAGACGCAGGATTGCCGGCGCGGTGAATATGGACTACTTGATGATCAGCGCCGATGACGAGACAGATGTGCAGATCGGCGAAGAGGTTGTGCTCGTGGGCCGGCAGGGCGATGAGGAGATCTCGCTCAACGAGTTCGCCGACTACTGCGAGAGTGTCAACTACGACATCATCTGCAAGATGGGCCGCCGCATCCGGCGGGATTACCTCTGGTGAGGCGGGCATTGCCACCAAGCCGCGTCGCGCCTACAATGGGCAGCGCCCTGTGACCTTACGCATCGTAACAGCCGTTATCATCATCGCTGCAGCACTCGGAGGCTGCGGTTACTGGTTTTACCACGCGGTTTACCCGCGGATGCTGACCTTTGAAGAGAAGGTCGATGGGGGCTTTCTGGAAGCGGCATATGGTCAGGCAAGAGTGGAGGTTCGCCGCGATCCGTGCAAGCGGACATATGGCCAGCTTGCGCGCATACTGCTGTTGCGCGGCAACATCGGCCGGGCCGACCTCATTGTGCGCGTAACCGGCGCAAGCGAGCCGCTGGTTGAGGAAGTTCGCGGCTTCCAGGCATCGGTGCTGCGCGAAGCCGAGGAAAGCGGTACGGTCAGCAACCGTTTTGCGCAGGGCGGGCTGGCGGAACTGAGGGGCTTCCCGGTCTATCAGGACCTCAAGTTCTTTGCGGGCTACCGCCTGGCGTTGCTGGGAGACTGGCGCGGGGCGCAAGACTATTTCCTGATGGCCGAGCGGGGCGGAGTGTCCCCCGAGCTGAGTCCCTACTTGAAGTACTATTTGGCGCGCGCACTGACGAAGTCCGCGGATACTAAGGACAGTAAGCGTGGGTATAGCCTACTGGGCAAGCTGACTGATCCGAAAGACCGGCACGGCCTGCAAGCGCGGGTGTGGCTGAACCTCCTGCAATCGGCCATCGCCAGCGACAATCCCGGCTTCTTCAATATGTACCTGATGCACATAGACCGGCTGCACAATTCCTGGGAGTACGCCAAGGCGGAGGTGGCGGTGGGCGACTACTTCCTTAGCCGTGACGACCCCATCAAAGCAGCCAAGGCTTGTGCGAGAGCGCTGGAGAACTACCCCGACAGCGCGAACACGCGGTTGTCAGCCGCCCAGGGCTTGCTGAAAGCGCTGACGGTGCTGAATGGCGATTTCCGCAGCCTGGAAGCGGAACTAGCTACTGCGGAATGTTCCAATATCCTCTACCGGTTCGCCGAGACACTGGATCAGCCTAATGATCTTGCCGCAGCGGCAGAAACGCTGCGCGGGTCGCTGCGCAACGGCGCGAACAACAGCAGCCGCTTCCTGGCGATGGAGGCGCTTTCGCTGCTTTACCTGAAGCAAGGGCAAAAGGAGAAGCTGGAAGAGCTGCTGCTGCTGGAAAACCTCGCTCCGGCGCCGGAGAACGTGATTCAAACCTCATACTTAAACAACGCCAGGCTGCTGGAGAAGACGGGGCAGACGCTGCAAGCCCGGGGGTATTACGAGAGCGCCGCGAAGCTTGAAGGGCCACGCCGGAGCGAAGCCCTGTTTGAGCACTACAGCCTGCTCAAGGAAAAGGCAGCTAGCCTTGACGGTTCGGCAGCCATTCGGCTGCTGACGGAAGTGGTGGAGGACGCGGAAAGCTCTAACCGGCTGAAGGCCTGCGAAGAGCTCATACCGCTGGCTATCGCGGCGGGCCGCACGGATACCGCCAAGCGGTCGATTGAGATTGCCGGCGAACTGGACGACGCGCTGGCGCGGTTCTGGCGCATCTACCTGGCCGAGCACGGCGGGGACGCGAAAGAGGCGGAACGGCTGCGCTCGGAAATCATGGTTAGGGCCTTTAGCTACTACGAGCTGCAACCGCTGGGGAAGCTGGAGAAGAAGCGGATTGAGTGCAGGAGTGCGCCTTTCTACCTGGAAGACGAGACCGCAGCGGAATACCTGGTGGGGTTGTTCCTCACTGACCTGGCCTGCGAAGTGAGCGACGTTTCCCGACCGTATGAGCTTTCGGCGGTGCCAGCCGCCATCGTGCTGCGCAATTACGAGTTTGCTGAGAGTGTCAAGACCAGCAGCTGGTTCGCCACTGAAATGCTGGAACAGGGGCCGATGATGGATGGCGCGCTGACCAGCTACGCCCTGCGGCTGGCATATCCCCTTCCCTACAAAGACGAGGTGGCGCAGGCGGCGCAGCGTTACTCTGTCCCCGAAGAGCTTATATATGCGGTGATGAAGAAGGAGAGCAATTTTGACCCGATTGCCACCTCCAAGGCAGGAGCGAGGGGGCTGATGCAGCTTATGCCGGCAACCGCGGAGGTCTTCTCCCGCTTCCTGCTCCCGGAGCTGGCCGGCAGGCCGCTCGGTGATCCGTCCAAGAATGTACACCTGGGTGCATCGTACCTCGCGAGCCTGACCACGGCTTACCGGCAGCAGTATCTGGTACTATCGGCGTATAATGGCGGTCCAGGCAACTTGAACCGCTGGAGGCAGCAGGCCGTAACCGACGACCCGCTGGTCTTTCTGGAGATAATCCCGAACAGCGAAAACGAGGCTTTCGTCAAGAAAACCACGAAGTACGCGCTGATTTATCGCTATGTCTTGGCTGCAAACTAGTGCCGTAAGGCGCGAAATGCGGTAGAATGAGGCCACCTGGAGGTGTTTCCACTTGGTCAATAATGTTGAGCTGTTCTCTGACGCGAAAGCCAGTACGGCCATGTCGCCCCGTGCCCGTGAGGATAGGCTGAAGCGCGCGAAGGAGAGATATGACGCGGAAACGAGTTCGCTGGAAGCGATGATCGCTTACGCTGACGCCCTCTTTGACAACCACCGCTTTGCCGAAGCGGAGGATGTTCTGCGAATGGCCACTACCGCCGACGACAGCAACACCGATATTCTGTACAACCTGGCATTTGTGTATGCGCTGAACGGCAAAGAGGACAAGGCCAGGGAGTCGTACCGCCGCGTGGTTGTGCTAAAGCCCGATACGGCGTTGGCCAAGAGCGCCGAGTATGAGCTGTGGAAAATGGGTGAGCAGATAGACGCCCGGTGGCTGCGGAAGTAGCCGGCTATCCGGTCTCCGCCCTCGCTATATCATCCAGCAACTTGCTGAACAATGGATGGCGCGTGGTGTACCGCGGGTCGTCCAGCACCAGTTGCCGCCCCTTGCGTGTCTGCGAGTTGATGACCACCGGCCCGAGCAGGTTGGCCGACGAACGGATGAAATCCTCGTGGATGGTTACAATAACGTAGACGCGGATGAGAGCCAGCTCTGCGTCAGAATTCAGCAGGCAGCGCACCTTGTCCAGACTGATTTCGTAATCGGGGAAGAACAAGAACGGGTCAACCACGAAAAACGAGAGGTCGGCGCTTTCCAGGCTGACCAGCCACATGAAGGGCTCCAAGTCGGCGTCCTTGTGCACGATGAACTGCTTGTACTCCGGGAAGCCGACCATGCCGTGCGGGAAGGTGAGGATGTCCTCCATTGTGTATTCCAGTAGGCCGAGTCGGTTGCTTCTAACCCGCACGTAATTCCCCAATGTATTTATCGGTCGGCAGCGACTTCATTTGAGCCGTCGCGCGCAGTGAACAAGCTATAAGGTAGGCAATTATCATCGCGTCAGGCGCTCCTTGAGTTAGCCCCGAAACCGCTGATGTATGAGATACCCACGGACGATGGCGTGTAGTCAATCCACAGCCCTCCGCTCCTGATGGCGATGCTGGGACGGGACTTCGGGATTAGATCAACATTGAAGTACTTGTCCCGCAGATCCAACATTGTCCGCTCGTAGGACAGCTCGGCGAACGCATTCCCGGGCTCGTACGCCTGAGCCATTCGCTCTCCGGCGGCTACGGTGTCCGAGATACCCTTGGCGACC
The DNA here is from genome assembly GCA_964554185.1 of uncultured Planctomycetales bacterium. Taxonomy (GTDB): domain Bacteria; phylum 4484-113; class 4484-113; order 4484-113; family 4484-113; genus CAZKNJ01. Next base: position 46,137 of record CAZKNJ010000009.1, read on the forward strand.
TGAGCCTGAGCGAACTCGGCGTCCTTCCGCGCCTGCGCGACCGCTTTCTCATAACCCATCTCGGAGCGCAGCTTGGTGCAGTCCACCTCGATCTGAGGCAGCTCTCGTTGCAGCTCCAACCGGCCGCGCTCGGTGTGGATGGCGAGCCGGCCGCCCATGAAACCACCTGAGGTTGTCGCCGACAGGTCAATCATCGCGAGTTACCGCAAGTAATCAAACAACGAGGGCGGAAGCAGCTGCGCACCCACGCCCAGCGACGCGTTCAATACATTCTCCAGCGTCTTGAGCTCGGTGATGATGCGTGCCATGTCCACATCGTCGTTGCTGGATTTCAGCTCGGTGAGATTCTGGATAATCCCTTCGTTCTGGGTTTGTGTTCTCTCCAGCCGGTTGGTACGCGAGCCCACCTGCGCCTGGGCGGAGAGGATGGTCTCTATGCCGGTGTCCAGGTTCGTTAGCCGGTCGTCCAGGTTGATAAACCGCTCGTCCTCACCGAGGCTCAGGCTGCGCATCTCCCCCTGCGGCACCAGATTGCCGGACACGCCGGCAAAGGCGCTATTAAACGCGTCCACCGGGTTTCCCGCAGGGTCTTCCGCCATCACCGAGATGCCCGTCACGGTCGCGGTGGTTGTGTTGGAGATATAGAAAGAGCCGTCAGCGCCCAGCCGAGCCTCAATGCCCGCACCGAGCCTGCGCTCCAGCTCATCGGCGAGCTCTTCGCAGGTGGTGAACCGGCGCACTATGAAATCGCTGCTGACACCCGCGGCGGTGATGGTTATCTTGCTGCCCGGAAACAGACCCAGCGGTTTGCCAGAAGCATCAAGCATATCAACCAGCTTGCTGTCGCGATCCGCATAGCCCAGCAGCGCGTCGCGGATGCGTATCATCGTGTCCACGATGTTGTCGGGCAGCTCAATCTTCCCCTGGCCGTCGGCGCTGCCCGCGCCGGGCACCGTGGATCCGCCAAGCCCCAGCCCCGCGAGCGTTCCCACCGCCACATCCGCTACTACCAGGTCATCAGCCTGAACCCGGCTGCCGGTCGCGACGGTTTCCAAGATGATGTTGCCGAAGCCGTCGTCCCGGGCCTGCACCGTGCCGCGCAGCACGTTGTTCAGGTTAATCTGGTTGTTCAGCTCATTGGTGATGGAGTTGATGGTGGCGTAGGCACCGGGGGTGAGCGTTATCGTCTGCGGTGGGGGGTTGGTTCCATCAAGGCTGGCGCCCGCCCCCAGGTCAATGGTGAACTGGTCGTTGACGCCCGCAGTGATAATGACGCCTGGCGGGAAGCTGACGGTGCCCTGGATGTAAGCCGGCCTGGGCGTGTCCGAGAGCCCCAGTGACGCCAGAGTCCCCGCGGCAGCGTCGGATATCGCCAGATCAGAACCGAGTACGTCAATGCCCTTCTTGTAGGTCTCCAGGCGCAGGCGTCCACCGTCATTGCGGGCGCGAATGAGTCCAGTAAGCTCCGGGCTGCGATCTATCTGCTCGTTGATGCTCTGCACCAGGCCGTCGATGTTGACCGCAACGGTTGCGTCTATGTTGATCTCAACCGCAGCGGGATCATAGGCCTTGTCGCCGCGCCAGACGCTCGGTCCCAGGTCAATGACGAAACGGTCATTGCCGTCAGTGCCGGCGAAGTCCGCGAGATCCGGCCCTCCCGCCGCCGTCAGGCCCAGCACCACCGACGCCGTGTCTGTCTCGCCCAGGTCGCTCATGCCGCCAAGCTGGAAGTCGGCGGTGGAAACCGTGCTGTTTTGTACGAAAGTCTCCAGCTGCAGGAAGCCGCCGCCATCGGTGACCATGACCTTGTCCTCTCCGAAGGCGCCATCGATGCGCGCCTGCAGCTCCGCGGCAATCTCGGCCACTGAGTTGTAGGCCTGGTGGGTGAGCTTGATTGCCTTGCTCTCGTTAGCCCCCTGGTTGGCGTTTGGCCCCAGGCGCACTACCAGCGTGTCGTTGGTGGCGTTGACTGTAAGCGGGGTGCCCAGCGCGCCTCCAATGTGGATAGCGCCGGTGGAATCAATCAGCGGCAGCGCGGGCGCGGTGCGCGCGAGGTTGAACGCGCCCTGCGGCAGAATCCCCATGTCTTCCAGGACGGTGCCGGACTGGTCGGAAACCTCAATCGGCTCGCTGGAATTCAGCGACTCCAGTTTCAGCACGAAGTTGCGGTCAATGCGGGCGTAAATCTCGGCAGCTGGATCAGCGTTTATCTTGTCTCTGACGGTAGTCAGCGTGTCGTTCGCGTCAATCAAGAAGCTGCGGCCGTTAATGATGATGGTGCCGGCAAAGCCCAGCGGCCCGCCACCAAGCTGCTTGCTGGTAAGAGTGTAGGTCTTCTCCAGGTAGACGTCCTTGCCGTTCAGGTTCACATACAGGTCCTGACCGACCTGGATGTTACGGTCGATCTGCCCGGTGTCTCCGCGGAAGGTCACAGAGGACATGTGGGACGAGCCGGTCTCGTAGTTGAAATCGAAGGTCTTGGTCAGTGTCTCCCAGCCGGAGAAGATGTAGTTTCCGCGGAAATTGGAGTTGCCCAGCGCAGTGACGCTCTCCAGCAGCTGATTGATTTCCAGGGCGAGGGCGCCCCGATCATCGCGCGTGAGATAAGTACTGGCGCCTTGAACCGTCAGCTCGCGCACGCGCTGAATCTGCTGGTTGGTGTCCGACAACGCGGTCTCGGTGAAGGACAGGCGCGATGTGCCGTCTTCTATGTTGCGGTTGTACTGGTTGAGAAACGCCAGGACGCTGTCAAGGTTCATACTGGTGGCCACCGCCGCCGGCGCGTCCTGCGGCCGGCTGAACTTCTTCCCGGTGGCGGTCTGATGCTGAAGCTCGGCCAGCCGCTGCTGCACCAAGCTCAGGTCACGCAGGAAGTTCTCCATCAGCAAACCACTGGTTACTCGCATCTCTTATCCTCCGGCCGCTCCCACGAGATTGACAATCACGTCAAGGATGTCGTCTATCGTCGTTATGGCACGGGCGGACGCCGTAAAAGCCTTCTGGTAACGGATCAGGTTCACTGCTTCTTCGTCCAGCGACACACCGGACACGGATTCCCGCCGTGCCTTGACCTCGTCCAGCACCTGCTGCTGCGCCTGCCGACTGCTCACCATCACCGCGCCGTCCGCCCCCAGGATGGAAATCAGCCCCTGGTAGTACTCGCTGAAAGTGGCCTTGAGGAAGCCGTCCTTCTCATTCTTCAAGTCAGCGATGGCAAGCGCGGTGCGGTTATCCCCGGGCCCACCCATCTGACCAGAGCCATCGTCCGCGGCGGCGGCGATGGCTTGCAGGCTGGAGAGGATGCTGGGAGACAGGCCGAACGCCTTCAACGAGCCACCGTACTCGGCAGAGCCCAGGAGCTGCTGCTGCTGATCAGGATCCAAGCCGGCGAGCTCAAAGAAGTTGCAGGTTCCGTCCTTGATATTGATGCGCTCATCGGCGCTGACCGGGTTCATCTTCTCCACCACTATGCGGGGGAATCCCAGCGTAGTGTCGAGCGAAAAGCGCAGATCGGGAGTGGCCGAGTTCATCCGATCAAGCAGCTCGCCCAACGTCAGCGCAGTACCGGGCCGCACTTCCTCCGGCGAGACCTCCACCCGCACGCCTTCAAGGAAGAAATCACCGTAAACTACACCCAACTCGTCCAGCGTGGTATCCAGCGTCGTGCCTGACGCCAGCGGCTTCAGTCCATCCAGCTTCCATGTCCCGAAATCGTTGAAGAACGGGCGATTGCTGTTGCCGTCAAGACCGAAGCCCTCCAAGTGCATCATGTTGATCCGGTTCGCGAGGGTCGTTACCAAAGTACCGAACTCGTCGCGGAAAGCCGGGATGTACTGGTCACGCAAGTTGACCAGGCCGAGCAACTCGCCATCGGTCAGCGGCGCCGCCACCTTGGACTTGGTGAAGCGCAGCATCGGCCGCTCGGTTTCGGTTTCACTCATCCCCAGCTCCAGCTGGTCGAAGAAGCCGTCCTGGACAATCGGGTGTCCCATCAGGTAGACGGATACGCCGCCGTCCGGAGTATCTTCCGTGCGCACGTTGATCATCTTGGACATCTCGCGCACGAGCTGGTCGCGGGAATCCTTCAGGTCGTTAGCGTTCTGGTTGCCCCCGCCGGTTTCAATCTGGATTATCTGCTCGTTCAGGCTCGCGATTTCGCGGGCAAGGCTGTTGACCTCGGTAATCTTGGTCTCCAGCTGGTCGTTGATGTTCTTTACTTCCAGATCCAGCTTGCGGGCCGCTTCGTTCACGAAGCCGGTGAGCGAGCGGGTAACCTCCACCAGGTTGGTGCGCGCGGAGAGGCTCTCGGGCGAATTGGACATGTCCTCCCAGGCGTCAAAGAACTCGGACAGCAGCTGGTTGAACCCGTAGTCGCTGGGATCGGCGAAGATGTTCTCAATGCGCCGGAGCCCGTCATCTACAACCTCATAGCGCCCCAAGGTGCTGCCTTCTTTGAGCAACTGGGACTCGATGAACTCGTCGCGGATGCGGGTGATGCTCTTGATCTCTACGCCGGTTCCGATGGTGCCGGGCTTGAGAGTGACTCCGATACCGGGGAACGTCAGAGGGAAGCTGGCCTTCAGGTCGACCCGCTGGCGGGTGTAGCCCTCGGTGTTGGCGTTGGCGATGTTATGGGAAACAGTATCCAGCGCCCCACGGGCGGCTAGCACGCCCTTCTTGGCTATTTCCAGACCCAGAAATGTCCCTCGTATCATCCTTAGCTCCTCAGAAGCGGTGGTCTACCAGGTGTCTTTGGGCAGAGCCGACGGGGACGCCGCCGTAGCCCGACGATTCCTCAACGCCCAGCAGCAACCTGAAGACAGCATTGATGTAGGTGTTCAGGCTGTTGAGCAGAGCGTTGTTGGTGGTGGTCAGTTCGGCGGTCCGCGCCGTGGATTCCCGAAGTTGCCGCGCCAAGGAAGAGAACTCATCCGCCCGCGCCGCGCCAATGTGGTCCGCCGCAGCGGACAAGAGAGGCTGAAGCCGCAACTCGCCGCCAACGCCGACTTCGCGGGAAAGCGCCGCAAGCTCGCCGCGCAAGTCCAGCTCGCATCGACGAAGGTCAAAGGCGAGCTTCTCCTGCTCGGGGGCAAGCTGCGCAAGCCGTTCATAATCGCAGCCGACGAGCGCCGTCACTCCGTCTTCAAGCGCCGCGTTCAGCCGCACGGAAAGGTCCAGACAGTTGGACAGCCCGGTTTTAACTCTCGATAAGGTCGTCAAACACGCCCTCCGCAATCATCTTCTCGGCCAAGGCACGCTCATCAACGGTGATTTCACCTTTTTCGTAGAGCGCCTTTAGCTCAGTGATGCGGGCGGATCGTTCTTTGGCAAAACTCTCCCTGAGGACGTGGTCGAAAGCCACCTGGCCGCGGTCGCTAATCTCGACCGTATCTCCAGCCTTCCTGGCCTTCCGTTCAAGTTCAACGGCTCCCTTCCCCTCCTTCAGATGCAGGCGGGCGAGGGACAAGATCGCATTGATATCAGGAATCTTCATCGCCGTCACTTGACTCCAGAAATGGTATCACACCTCCCGTTCGTTGTGCGGCGCAGGCCGTGCGGGCCGCTCCGCCGTTAACTATATCGGCAGGATGCAGTGGTGGCTTTAGCGTAGCGCGCTAGTGCGCGGTGTATTGGAGGAGCGCCAGGTCGAGCGGATTAAGCGCATCCGGTGTTCCGGCATCGTCAAGAGGCCTTGAATCCCCACTTCCCTGAAGCTGGGACAATAGCAGGTCTGACACTCCCAACGGTGAGCCGCTTTCGGTTAGCGCGTCGGCCAGCTGCTCGTAGTACATTTCTCGGTAGAAGCGCGATGCCATGCTGTCGCCAAAGAGGGAGGAGCGGTTCACCGTCTTGTCCATCTCCTTGAGCAGCATGTACAGAAAGAAGGATTCGAACTGGCGGGCTGCTTCTTCTGCTGTGGCCCGGCTGGGAGCGACCGGGGGATTGGTGGAAGCGGCCGGTTGAGCAGAGGAGGGCCCTGCGGGTACAGAGCCCTCCTGGGGTAAGGGTAACCGGGGTAGTTGTGAAATGGCCATTTCCATCTACCTATAAGGGTTATCGGATTGGGCAGGCGATTCTTTATGATAAACTGCACGCCGTGCGCACCAGGCGCCCCTTCATCATCGACTCACACGAGGATATCGGCTGGCATCTCGCCAAGCACAACCGCCCCTTCTTTCAGCCCGTCCACGACGGGCAATCCATGGTGACATATGAGAAGCTGGTTGAGGGCCGCGTAGTGCTGTCCATCGCCACGCTTTTCGCCGAACACGACGCGGGCAAGGACGTGAGGCGGGAGCGGTTGCACCGGCAGCTGGAGATGTATCGCAACTTGCCTCATGCAGGGTGCGGGAGTGTGCGTCAGGTGCTCAACCGCGCACAACTGAAAGACCTGATGGCTGCGTACGGGCGCGGAGAGGAGGCCTGGGGATTTGTGCTGATGCTGGAAGGCGCCGACCTACTGCAAAGCCCAGACGAGCTGGATGAGCTTTACGCCAGCGGGCTTCGGCTGCTATCGCTCACATGGAACGAGGACAACCAGTGGGCGGCGGGCGCCAAGCACCGCAAAGGCCTAAAACCGGCGGGGCGGGAGCTGCTGCGCAAGATGCGCGAGCTGGGAATGGTGCTTGATGTGTCGCATCTTAACCATCAGAGCTTTGCCGATGCGATGGAGGCCTGGGAAGGCCCCGTGTGCGCCACCCACAGCAATCCAGCCGCGGTGTGCGCAGGATTCCGCAACCTGTTGGACGAGGAACTGGCGGAGCTTAGGCGGCGCGAGGCCGTGGTGGGCGTGCTGCTGTACAACATGTTCCTGGAAGACGGCTGGCGCGACGGACAGCGGCAAACGCCACTGAGCAAGGTGGGGGAACACATCCTGTACTTGCTGGATAAGCTGGGTGAGGATAGCGTGGGCATCGGATCGGATCTCGACGGCGGCCTCACGCCGAAGAACACGCCGGAAGGTGTCAACACCGTGGCGGACCTGCGCCTCATTGAGGAGGAACTGGCCCGCCGCGATGTTGCCGAAGATACTATACGAAAGGTAATGGGCGAGAACTGGTTCCGCTTTCTACAGTGGCACCTGCCTGCCGGCGCTAGCCCTCCACCTTGAGCAGAACCGAGTCGCCCTGCCCGGAGCCGGAACAGATCGCCGCTATCCCATAGCCGCCACCTCGCCGTCTCAGTTCGTAGGCCAAGGTCATGGTGACGCGCGCGCCACTCATTCCGATAGGGTGGCCGAAGGCGATGGCGCCACCGTTGACGTTGACCTTATTCACGTCCCAATTGAGCTCGGCGCCGCATGCCAGTGCGACCGCTGCAAAGGCTTCGTTGAACTCCATAAGATCAATCTGGTCGAGGGTCATTCCGACCTTGTCGAGCAGCTTCTTGGTGGACATCGCCGGGGCGATGGGAAACTCCGACGGCTTCATCGCCACGTAGGCGTAGTCCACAATCGTGGCCAGCGGCTTGACCCCCAGCTTGTCGGCCCACTCGCGCGTGCACACGACCATAGCGCCGCCACCGTCGTTTACGCCGGGAGCGTTACCCGCCGTAATCGTTCCGTCTTTGGCGAACACGGGAGGCAGCTTCGCCAGGCTCTCTACCGTAGTACCGAAGCGCGGGAACTCGTCCTGCGCAAACATAACCGGGTCTCCCTTGCGCTGCGGAACCGGGAAGGGCGTAATCTCCTCCGCCAGCCGTCCTTCGGTGATAGCCGCTTCCGCCAGGTTCTGGCTGCGGCAGGCGTACTCGTCCTGTTGCTGGCGCGTAAGGTTGTACTTACTGGCGATAGTGTTGCCGTGAATGGCCATGTGCACGTTGTCAAACGCGCACCACAGGCCGTCGGCCACCATCAGGTCTACGAGCTTGTCGTCGCCCATTTTCATGCCCCAGCGCGTGTTGTAGGACGCGTAGGGCACGCGGCTCATCGACTCAATGCCGCCGGCGATGATCAGATCCGCTTCGCCGGCCCTGATCATGGTCGCCGCTAGCGTTGCCGCCCGCATACCCGAGGCGCAGACCTTGTTGATGGTCATTGAGGGCACTTCCGCCGGGATGCCGGCCTTGATGGCGCACTGGCGCGAGGGGATCTGGCCGGCGCCCGCCTGCACCACCATCCCCATTAGCACATTGTCAATCCCGCCAGGGGGAATCTTGTTGCGCTCAACCAGGGTCTTGATGCAGTGCGCGCCTAGGTTCACAGCGGGAATGTCTTTGAGTGTTCCGCCGTACTTACCGATTGGTGTTCGAGTCGCGTCGAGAATCACGACATCGGACATGGGTTTCCACCTCCCAGAGAGTTTTGAGTATTCTATCACAAGCTTCATGCGCGGAAGCGCACTAATACCCGGCAATACTCCCCTGCTGCGGCGAAGTCACCGCTGAGCAGCCGTTGAGGAATTCGCAATAGCAGGTAAAGCCGGAAAAGCGGCACGGGGCGCAGTGCATCCAGGTTGCGGCGCAGGAAGACTGCCTGGTTGCGCAGCATGTTTCGGCGCTTGCCGCGGTCGCCAAGGACTTCGTCCATGGTTATGGAATGGCGGTGAAGGACGGTTGCAGCCGGGCAGACCATTGTCTCGTAGCCGAGCTTGCGGGCGCGCACGCCCAGATCCACATCCTCCCAGTAAGCGCGTCCGAATTCCGGGCTGAAGCCGCCTAGCTCGCGGAAGAGCCGCGCGTGACAAACGAAGAACGCGCCGCAGAGCTGAACCTGGCTCGGCGCTTCCAGATGGGCTGCCGTGCTGGCTGGGTTTTCCAGCGGTATGCCCGGAACCGGCCGTAGCCAAGGTAGGCCGCGGGAAATCCACAGCTCCTGCACATTTTCCACCCGCCCCAGCCCCTCGGCAAACACGAGAGGCATTACAGCGAAAAGGTTCGGGCTCAAGCACTCCAGCAGCGGGGTGAACACATCGGTGTCAATCTCGACATCACTGTTAACAAACGCCAGGCACTCGCCCCGGGCCTGCTCCGCGCCGCGGTTGCAGTTGCCGCCAAAGCCGACGTTGGCCTCACCGCAGGCGAGCTTCACTTGCGGAAACTCCCGCTCCACCAGCGCGCAGCTGCCATCAGTAGAAACGTCGTCTGAGACGATTATCTCCCAGGCGTAAGGCGCAGACGCGAGGGCACGGAGGACCTGCGGGAGGAGCACGGCAAGGAGCTTCTCGCCGTTGTAGTTTGGAATAATGACCGAAAGCCGCATAGAAAAAGCCCCGCAGCTCGCAAGCCGCGGGGCTGATTCTAGCAGGTATAGCCTGAACCGACCTTAGATTGGCGTCATGAATATCGTGTGGTCAACCGTGGTCTGACCCGCCACGATATGGACATCCTTGGTTAGCGTGGCGTAGCCGTTGGCCGAGATTTCCACCTGGTAGTCGCCTGCCAGGATGTCGTCGAAGCTGTACTTGCCGTACACATCGCTCATGGCCTCCATAGATGTAGGCAGGATGCGCACGGTGGCACCGCCAACCGGCAGCCGCGTTACTTCGTTGTAGAGGTAGCCCACGTAGCCGCCGTTGACATGGCCCTGGCGCGGATAGAGGTTGAAGTTCACCTGCACGGTCTCGTCGCGGACGAGGTCAACATCGGTATGGTCGGTGGAGTAGTTGGTCTTCAGCGCAACCAGGTGGTAAATGCCGAGCGGCAGATTCTCAAACCGGTATTCGCCGTTTATGTTGGTCTCGGCTGAAGCGACCGTACCGATCGCCCCGGAAATGGAAACGGTTGCGCCCACCATTGGCCCCGGCGGGTTCAGACCGGCGTTGAATACGAAGCCGCCGACGCTGCCGAACTCGGGCGCGGAGGGCGCACTCGGGAATACGCGCAGCAGGCCAGTCTGGGAGCCGTCGCCCAGCGTGTCGCACACGAATACGGTGCCGTCAAGGCCGATGGTCACCCTGCTGGGCGCAACAAGCCGGTTTCCGGCCGTGCCCCGCAACCCGTCGCCAATCTGCCGGACATAGAAACCGTCAGTGTCAAATACTTGCACCCGGCGGTTACCGGGATCGCAGGCATATAAATAATCGGTGCGGGGGTCAACCCCCAGGCCCGAAGGGCCGCCCTGGTCAAGGTCCGGGTCTTCCAGACCACCGCCTGGCGCGAACGGCGGGCCCCAGGAGAAGCTCCCGGGTAAAGCGCCGGCAGGCAGGCCGATGATCCGAGAGTAGCCGTACGGTGTGTCCAGCAACGCGGCAACAGTGTAGGTGAACGGAGGCAAGGTCATATCCACCGTCAGGCTGCTGAAACCAATGTAATCCGCTTCCATTAGGAAGTCATTCACGAAGAGCCTCTGGGTCTCTGTCCTGTTCTGCGGATATGTGTTCGCAAACGCCAGGTGTCCGAGCCAGCCAACAGCGTCACCCCATTCCTTCCAGCGGAAGGGCCGGTCAAAGGTCCTCATCTGACCCTCGTCGCCCACCTCAACGGATATTGTTCCGCCCACCCTGGGGGATATCAGGTAGTCTGTGTGGGGGTCGAAGAAGAGCATCGCCTGTGGATAGTCAGGATAAGGCGGCGTGCCAGGAATGTCGATATCGACTATCATTACTATCGCGCCCTCGCGGGTCACGCTTATATCGTAGGTGTATACGAGAAGAAGCATCGGATCCGGAAGCGGGGGGGGATTACAAGGAGTACACGGCCAGAGACCATAATCCAAGAAGTCCTCAATCCTGGGTATGGGATAGAATTTCAGCGCGGCATATGGATTCTCGGCGTCCTCAATAGTGACAACTTCATCGAGATTGGGCGCGTAGATAACCGCGCAGCCTCCCCAGGTGGCGAAGTCAAATGGATTAACCGCGACTACGGGATACTCCGGAAAGGGATAGCGTGTGGCATCGCCATCTCCGGGAAAGGGGTCTCGCGGTATTACCGCAACGCCCTGTATCCTCTCCCAACCGGTGAAACCACCTGTAACCACGTTGACGAGATTACCCTGAAGGTCAAACGCGTAGAGGGCGTCCACGTCCGCCACGTAGATATACCTAGTACTCGTAGCGACGCCGCGCATATCGCCGAAGGACGCTCCGCCCGGCAGAGTGAATGCTCCCCGGAAATACTGCGTGGATTCCTCCGGGTCGCCGCCCGGAGGGGCTCCGGACGGGGGTAGCGGGGCAAACCCTTCCTGGCCGGGGGCGCCGGGAGGCAGGCCGCCGCCACCGCCGCCGCAAGACGCGGCCGCGAGTATCACCAGAAACAGAGCTACTGTCAGCAGTTTCGTAACCGTTAGTTTCATCATACTCACTCCATTTCCACCTGCCGTGGATGAATCGGCTCACCTGCCCAAGTTTACAGGCCCGGGCCGCCTCCACCGGTATCTTCAACCTGCACCGAGGAGACACTGAAATCGATTTTGCGCACGCCGCCCGGGCAGATGTCTATCACCTTGGACTGGGGCGTGAATAGCGTCACCGGGTCGCCGTTCGGGTCGGTCACCACGCAGGTGACGGTCACCCGGCCCGCAGGGACAACAAGGATATAGTTGTTATCTGGATTGGTCAGCGGGTTCTCGTCAAAAGTAGGGTTGACGTATCCGGCGATATCGCCCCCGAAGTAATACTCACACTGTATCGTCCACATAAGGTCAATCTGCATTGTCTGGAGGTTGCCCTCTCCATCCTGGTAGGTGAAAGTGCGCTGGAAGTTCGGCACGCGCCCGTGGATGAAGCCACAGCTTAAGTCCGCCAACGCAGGATCGCGGGGCACGCGCATGTCGTCCATATTAGTGGTGAAGGGGTACATCAGCGAGACCTGCGCGGTTTCGCGGATATCCCGGGTCCTCAGCTCGCTGCCCAGATGGGCGGTCTGGAACCAGTACATATACTGGTATTTCGTAGTCAGCGCCTCGCCGCGGAGAATGACCATAACCTCGTCGTCGAGGCTGAAGCCCTGGGTAGTCCAGTTGCCGCTGCTCACAGTCACGCTGGGAACTCCGCCAGCGGCAGAGTGGTCCGCGTACATGAACTTGTGGTTGAGGTGCATCCCCACGCTGGCCCAGATGTTGCTGGGCGGCTGGTTGATGAGGAAGCCCGTTGGGTATCCTTCCTCACCACCGGTGCCGCCGCCGCCGGCCATGCCTGCAACCAGCGCGTCGTAGATGGCATTCTCCACTGCGTCCCCGTAAACGCCGATGTCGTTCAGCGTCAGGTACATGATCCGGTCTTCGGGGCTGGCAGAGCCCACGCCGCTGAGCCACTGGATAACGCGGTTGGCCATGTTGATGTCAGAGAACTGCTGGACGGCAGCGATAATCACCTGGGAGGCGTCCATCTCGGATGTCAGAATGTCATTGAGCCCGTCCGTCGGGCCGAAGTAAACTTCTATCTGGCCCGCGCCGCCGGCGATGCCGAAAGCATGCTGCGTGGCGTCGCGCTTATGGACGCCGAACTTGCCTTCGGCGAACATCTGGTTGAACTGGTTGGTGAAGGCGTCGGCAATACGAGAATCGTTGATCACCAGAACGTCGCCTGTCGTGCGCTCGCTGCCCTCAACGCCCCAGTTGTAGCTCCCCATCGCGACCTTTGCCCGGTCGATGATGATGAACCGGGAGTGCATCAACCGGGGCTCACCGTCCAGGTCGGTGTGAATCTCGATGTTGCCGTTATTGCGCAATGGGTTAAGCAGCTGCTGATAGAACGGACGGTAAAGCGGGTCGTCGTAGTACGCCTTTTCGGTGACTATGCGAATGTTGCAGGTCGCCGACTTGTCCAGCAGCGCGTCCACGAAGGCTTGGCGGTTGATGCGCATAACGGCGATGTCCAAGCTTGAACGCGCCTGTGAAATAAGATCGTACACCGGGTCCCAGGCCTTGGGGTCGTCCGTAAAACTTGACGTGCGGTAGGTTTGGTCAACGAAATGGGCCGTGACGCCCGGGAACAGGTCGTACACCTTGGCGGGGTTCGTGGTCCCCGACGGGGTTTCGCCCTGCTCCTCCGGCGGAGCCACCGTGCCATCGCCTCCGCCCCCGCTGCATCCGGCGAGCGCAAGGAACGCCAGAAGCGCTGCTATCATCAATATCCGCGAGATTCGGGCCAACGACATCATCGCCTCCAGATTGAAGTCAACCCCGGTATTATCCTTCACCTGCATTCCCAGTGTCAAGGATGGATAGGGGCCGGCTTCGGGCTGTTTCTTATGCCAGCACTATTATACCCGCCCGCACAGCCCGCTAAACCCGCCCAACGGGGAGGACGGGCGCCGCCCAACCTGCGCGCATACTACGCGAGGTTACGGGCCTTGAGTTCAAGGTATTTGTTAATCACGTCAGCGGAGAGCCTGCTCGCGTAGGTGCGAACAACATCCACCCCGGAGCGCCTTAGCCTCTCACAGAACGCCTTCTTCTCCTTGAGATAGGCAACCGCGGCGGCATGCAGCAGGAAATGCTCCTCGCGGGTCATGGGGGCCACGGCGGTGGAGTACATCTCGGGGTCGTCCATCATTATTACGACTATCTGGTGCCGCCGGGCCAGGACCGACAAGGTGTTAAGCGCCTTCCTGCAGGTGATGCTGTCAGTCAGCTCGGTGAAAAGGAAAAGCACCGCCCGCTTGGGGTGGTTGCGCTGCAAAAAGGCGAGGAGGCGGGGGAAATCGCTTTCCACGTGCTGTGGGTAGAAGGGGAACAGGTCGGCCAGCACATCAGGCTGGCGGGTGGGCTGGCGGTAGAATCGCACTTCGCGATCAAACAGCGCCACGCCCATCCGGTCGTTTTCCAGCTTGAGCGCATAGCTGAGCTGCGCGATGGCGTCCAGACAACGGTCAAACCGCGACTTGCCTTCAATGCCGGTGAACATCTGACGCCCACCGTCCAGTACGGCTATCACCTCGCGGTCGCGTTCAGCCCGGTACTCACTGACGATCGGGCGGTTGAGCCGGGCGGTGGCCTTCCAGTTAATCTTGCTGTAAGCGTCGTCCGGAAGGTAGTCGCGCAAGCTGTCGAAGTCGGTTCCTTCGCCCAGCATCCGAATCGTGTGCTGGCCGCGCATGTACACGCGCAGGCGGTGATGAAACGGGTTTAGCGCCAGGTAATCGGAGATATGGGGAAAGACCTTTATGCGGCCTTCGGGGTGCCGCCGCCGGGCAATCTGCCAGAGGCCAAACTTGCTCGTATAGCGCGCGAAGATAGGCCCGGGATCCAGCGCTCCCCGGACCAGGGCGGTGAACTTCACTTCAAATCGCCTGGCGGCGCCCCGGGTAAGCTCAAATCTCTGCTCCGGGAAGGTCTTGCGCAGATGGGTGTAGGAGTTCTCGTCAAAGACACCGCGAATCGGGCGCGAAAGCGTGTTGCGGATGGTGACTGTGTAAGTTCCGGGGAAGTCCACCGCCCAGATATCGGGCGCATCGCGCTCAATCTCCGGCCCGGATTCGCGCGCAGAAAGGGCCAGGTCAACCAGAGCGCCAGCAACTAGCACGCCGAGAATCACCTTGAACGCGGTAAGGGCCAGCGGGCTGGACATTCCCAAGTACAGGAATCCGAGGCTGATCAGCAGGAGCAACCCGAAATTCTTGGAGGGGATGGTCATGCCCGCAGTGAAGATAGCTTGCGCCGTAGCTTCTCGTCAACCCGGGTAAGGAACGCCAGCACTTGGGCGACCGCCTGGAACAGGGCGGGCGGGATAATGTCATCCACCTCCAGCCTATAGAGCGCCTGGGCGAGGTAGCGGTCTTCGTAGAGAGGGATGCCGTGTTTCATCGCCTCGCGCCTGATGCGCTCGGCCATGTAGTCCTTGCCCTTTGCAATGATGCGCGGCGCGGCGAACTCCGGCTCGTAGAGCAGCGCCACGGCGTACTGCGTCGGGTTGGTGATAACCACATCGGCTTCCTTCACCCGCTGCATCATCCGCCGGAAAGCGATTGCACGGCCGAATTCGCGCAGGCGGCGCTTGATGAGCGGGTCGCCCTCCTGCTCTTTCATCTCATCCTTCACCTCGCGCTTGGACATGCGGACGCCCTTCTCAAACTCAAAGCGCTGGTAGGCGTAGTCCAGCAGCGCCAGGATTAGCAGCACGGCGGAGGAAACGAACCCAATTTTCAGGGCAATGCGGAAAACAGCGGCAAAGGCGGCTTCCGGCGTCATGCCGGACAGCATCAGCAGCACGGGAGCCTCCGCGCGTAGGATCATCACCACTATCACCGCCACGGCCAGAATCTTCAGGAGGTTTTTCAGCGTATCAAAGGCTGCCCTGAGCGAAAACAGGCGCTTGAAGCCGTTGATGGGGTTGATGCGATCGAGCTTGGGCGTAATGGGGTCGGAGGAGAACACCAGCCCGACCTGCGCCATGCTAGATAGCAGCCCTGCTGCGAAAACCACGATGAGCACCGGGCCGAGAAGGGTGAGCGTCATGGTAATCACGAGGTTGAAGATGCCGGGGAGGGTCTCGGTGGAAATATCCATCCCGCCGGCATTGCCCACGAGCTGCCTGAACAGGCGGTTGAACGTGTCACCCATATAGCCTTGAAGCAGGCTCACCGCGCCGAAGACCAGGAGCAGGGTCACGGCGGAGACGACTTCCACCGAACGGGCCACCTGCCCCTTCTCGCGGGCCTTGCGGCGCTTTCGCGGCGTAGCCGGTTCGGTTTTATTTTCGTCAGCCATCGGGCAATCATCCGGTTATGAACCGCAGCGTATCCTGGAATATGGTGCGGCTGGCGCGCTCGGTGAGCACTCCGTAGGTCATCACCGCCGCCGAGAGCATGAACAGGCCAAAGGCAATCTTAATGGGCAGACCCACAAAGAAGACATTCATCTGGGGCATAATCCGCGCCAGAATGCCAAGCGAGATGTCAGTGAGTATGAGAAACGCCATCAACGGGGCCGCGAGCTGGAATGCGATGATGAACATGTCGGTGCAGACGCGCCCGAGGTCGGCGAGGCTCCATAGCCCCATGTCTACCTGGCCCGGCGGCGCCAGTACCAGCGAGTCGTGCCAGATATAGATGAGGCCGTGGTGGAGGTTGAGGTTGAGGAATACGAGCATCGAGAGGGTGAACAGGAATTCGGCGATCAAGGAAGTCTGCTGCTGGGTGGCGAAATCAAAGACATTGACCACGGCGAAGCCCATCTGATAGCCGATGTGCTCGCCTGCTACGTAGAAGGCGACGAAGATGAGGCCCACAAAGAAGCCCAGCAGCGCGCCAACCGCCAACTCGGTCATCATTGCGGGGACGTAGTTGCTCATCTCCAGCAGCTCGGGGTGCAGCTCCGGCCGGTTCACAACAAAGAACAGCAGTGCCAGGAAGAAGGAGAGCGTAATCTTAAACACCGCGGGCACATTGCGCCCGGAGAAGAGAGGCGCCACGAAGAAGAACGCCGAGATGCGCGCGAAATACAGCGAAAACAGCGCGAACTGGAACGTCCCGAGGTCGAGAATGGTCATCTACCCTACACCCCTGCCCCGCGCGGCCTACCCCTAAGCCTACGCGAGGTTGCGGAATATCAACGCAAACACGAAGGTTACAATGAGGAAGGCGTACCCGAACTGGGAGAGCAGCCGGCGCTTCTTCTCTTCCACGCCCACTGCGCCGCGGTAGGAGTCGCCGGCGCTGCCAGTAATGGCCGCGCCCAGCCCCTCGCTCTTGGTATTGAGCGACAGGGTCAGCACGATCATGGAGATGCTGATGCCAGCGATGATTAGAAGCAAGATTAAACCGATAACCGTGGTCATGTAACCTCCGCGCGCCGGATTCTAGCAAATGGGCGGCATATGCACAAGGAGCTGGGGCGGGACGCTATGGTGGGCTCCCGCAAATGTTAGAGAAGAGAAGGTCGGCAGTGAGTGAAGGAAGAAGGTGCCTGCCAGTCGGTATGCTGAACCCGTGGCTATGCTAGGCTGAGAACCGGTGATCTTGACGCATCGCCAGCCAGGTTTCCGGATTGGCCTGCGGCGGCATCGGCAGGGCATCCAGTTCGGCGAGGGCTTCGTCCAGGGATTGCCGGGACGCGCTGCCTGATTGGGTTTCAGGCGACCCCCGTGTAGTGACCTGTGGTGTGGCCAAGTCTGCCGTGCCGCGGTCCTTGCCGCACGATGTGGGGGCCAAGACAGTCAACAATGCCAGGAGAGCTAGCACTCCCGGCAGTAGCTTGATGATAACGCTCTTCATTTTACCGTTCCTCCTGTTTCAAGTTGCCAATATGCACGGTTCCGCTTGCGCGGATTGTGGCCAATGCGGTGTGTTACCAGTGGCGGGCTATGTGCGTCTGGCCCACCATTAGTGGCATCCCATCTGCTGCAACACGCACTTCAGCACCATAGAATTCTGGAGTAGGGAACACTGCGGAAGTCCATACCGATTCGCAGCGCCATGCGAAGAACTGGTTAGACTGGGATGGGTCGTTGAAAGTGACCAGCACCGTATCGGGCAGCTTGGCCAGGGCGTCTAGGCCCGGCAGCAGTGCGGGGGATGTGGTACTGTAATAGTAGACATGTTCTGCAGCTTCTATATGTGCAGCCTCAGCGACAAACACTGTCGTCGGGTAGTAGCCCGATCCGTATTCCACCTCTCCGAAGAGTATCGAGGGCTCGCTCCCAACATTCAGGGCGATGTCTAGCGGGAAAAACCTGTGTGTGTAGTCTTCCTCGTCAACAAAGGACTCCTTCAGCCGTTCAACCAGCCAGTTCCCTTGCTCCTCCTTGCCATAGCAGAGAGTTCCCGCGTCCGAGAACACCAGCTCCAGACGGTCATCAACTCGTATTTCCGCATTTGTGTAGTTGACTTCACCTGCTGCCTCCCACACTCGTTTCTTCTCCCACACCCCCGGGGCCGTTCGCCGGGCCACCCAGATGGCGCCATAGACCAGCACCGCCCGGTTCGCCGAGTCAAACAGGAGCTGGCCGGTCTGATCTATCTCCTCTTGCTCCCATCCCTCCGCTGTCCGTACCGCAAAGAATGGCGCCCACTGAAGTATGCCGGTGTATTCGCGGCCCAGCACCGCCGGACGGCCCTCCCGGTCCACCTTCAGGTAGTCAATGTAATCGTACCCCTGATCCCACGGCAAGACCTCATACTCAAACAGGGCCTCCGACCAGTGAATCAGGTACTTGTACTTGCCCGGATAGCGGTGGACGCCCCAGAGCGAGCCGTCCGGCCCGTA
>CAZKNJ010000010.1:0-19796 GCA_964554185.1 uncultured Planctomycetales bacterium
CGCCCCGAAGCGCTAGTCTTCAATGCGCTCGATGTTGGCGCGGGGGACTATCGCGGCGGTGCCGTCCTCAAACTCGACTTCCAGCACGCGCACCTTGGTTTCGCTTTCCACCCGCACCAGCGCCGGCGTGAGCTCCTTCACCTTGCCGATCTGGCCGAAGTAGGGCTCGCGGATGACGCGGATGTGGTCGCCGATCTGCACCGCCTGCGCGGCTACCTCCCGCTCGATGGAGGTGGAGATGGCGCTCCATTCTGCGCGCGGGAAGGGGATGATAATCTCCGGGCGGATGACGCCCGCGCGGATCTGGGTGGCGCCGGAAAGCGACGCACGGTTGCCCTCCCGCGACTTGAGCAGGCTGAAGGTCTTCTGCGCCATCGGTATCTCGCCGAAGCCCTCGGTCATCACCAGCGTCAGGCCCAGCTCTTCGTGGCCGGTGATGGCGACGCCCAGGTCGTAGCCCAGAATCTCGCGCACGTCCTTGTCGTGAAAGCCGCCGACTATCACGCCTTTCACGCCGAGTTCGCGCGCCTGGTCAAAGGCCTCACGGGTGAAGTGGCGTCCGCCAATCAGCAGCTTGCCCTGGTGCTCGGGCTTGAGCTTGTCCGCCGTGAGCACCTGGTCCGGCGAATCCACCGCGGCCGCCAGCTCGCCCCAGACCTCGCCGCCGATGCCGAAGATGCCCTGCACGAACGACGCGTAGGTTTCCAGCCGCACGCCCTCGTGCTCAATCACGCCGGTGATGCGCCCGTCAAAGTAGGCGTGCACCTGCACCGGCTGCGGCGGCTCGCGCAGCACCATCTGGCCGGTTATCTCGGAGACGCTTTCCACCACGCCATCGGTGGGCGCCTTGATGACCGTGCGCAGGAACGCGAGCCCGAAGAGCGGCTTGTTCTGCGCCAGCGGCGTGCCCTTGGTGAACTTCTCGCCTTCCTTGACCAGCATGTAGTCGCGGATTTCGCTTGGCTCAATGCCGATCTGGTTGACCACGTTGACGATGGTCACGGGGCCGGGCAGCAGCGTCTTGGCGACCACGTCCTCCGCGCGGACTTCGTCGCCCACGTTGACGAGCACGTCGCCCTTGAGGGGCAGGGTGCGTTCCCGCTCAATCCGCGCTTTTTCAGTTACCCGGAGACCGGGCGTGTAGGCATGCGCCACAGCAAATTACCTCCATATCAGCCAGCAGCGGCTTCGGTTCCGCTGCTACTTCAGCGTCATTTCATCGTCGCTCGGTGGCGGTGGCGGCGGGGGCGTATAGGACGGTGCCGCCGCGGCCATCGCCTCACGCGCCGGCGGGAACAGCGCGTAGTACAGCGTCCAAATGCACAGGAAGGCGAAGGGCATCAGGAGAAAGACATCGACCAAGCCACCCAGGACAGGAATCATACCCAGCAGCGAACCGACTATACCGAAAGCCAGAGCCAGCACAATGATAACACCGAGCACTGACCAGAAGTCCGCCATCACGCGCTTCCAGGATGCGCTCATCGCGCTGATAGCATCCATGTCCTTGTCAATCACAAGGAGATAGGACTGCGACCAGACGACGGCCAGGAAGATTCCCGGGACGATCAAGAGACAGGACGCGAGGCCGACGAGGATGCCCAGAATAATTGCCAGCAAGATGAGGTTACCCAGTTTGCGAAACTGCGAGAACAGGTCGCCAAACTCCGGGGAGCCCCCGGCTAGGATCATCTTAAGGCCATTGGCATAGCCTGCGTACCAGCCGATTAGCGCGATCATCACGATAATGTAGACGATAATGAACAGGAAAAGCGTGCCTCCTGCAAGCCCGGCAAACAGCTGGCTGGCTTCCTTTCCGCCTGAAGCCCCGGCCATTAGCATAGTAAAGAAGGCTCCCCCGAGGATAAGCATGATCGGGATCATCGCAATCACGATACCGATGAAGTAGAACAACGTGAAGAGCATCACTTTGCCGATATTCTCGGCAAAGGCCTTCCACCCATTGCTGAAAACAGGACCAACTCCAAGTTCAAACATGATGTAGTCCCCCTTTGTTTCTTTCACCGAAAAACACAACCCCCCGTTACCTTACGTCGGTGATCCCCGAAAGGTCCGGATATGCATTCATCGCCTCAAACCACGAAAGCAGCTGATTGCGCCGCTCCTCGTGATTCTCGGATAAGTATAGCGGACGGCCGCGGCCGTCCAGCACCACGCCGACAACTCCACCATAGACATGCGCCTTGACAGTATGGCCGCGGCCTTGCCCTAGGTCAAACGCGCGCGTCGGATTTATCTCCGCCTCGGCGGTTTCGCCCACAGCGAGCTTGGGGAAGAGCTTGAGCTCGCCAAAGCGCAGCTCGCCCTCGTCGGTGCTGCCGTCGGGCCACTTGAACTTGTAGGTGCAGACGCGATCGCCCGGGCGCGCCGTGCCGATGGGCACCACTGCCGACCCCAGGTATATCATACAGTCGCGGTCGAACACCTGGGTCGCTGCGTCCTCGTGCACCTGCGAGAGAACGCCCAGGTGCGGCATCATGAAGATACTGTCCACCGCCAGGATGGTGAACGCCTCCGGCAGGAACGCGTCCAGCATCATCAGCATGGCCTGGTGGCGGCGCGGCGCGTGGCTGAGCACTCCGCCGGAGCCCACAAGCAGGTCCAGGTCCAGCATCTTGATGAAGCTCTCGCCCGAGGCCCCCTGGGTGAAGGTGTCGGAGATACCGCGCGCCTGCTGCACGCCCTTCAGGCCCACCGCCAGGCTCTTATGCTGCAGAAAGGCCATGCGCAATGCCTCACGCGCCAGCCCGTGCTCAATTACGAGTGAGGACAGCGCCTGCGGGATGGTGGTGGGGCGGATCATCTTGTTTTTTATCTGGTTGCGCAGCCACATCTCGGGCACGTCAAACGGCACCCAGCGCATCACCTTATCAAAGCCAGCCTCAGCCAGCACATTGCTCACGGAGTAGCTCATGCCCAGGTTGGCGGAGACGCTGCGGTTGAACAGCCGATGCTCCTCAACCTTGAAGTCGCTGAAGACGTCGGTGGTGGCTCCGCCTATATCCACACCGATAACGTTCATATCTTTCTTGCGGGCGATGGTGCGCATGATGAGCCCCATGGCCGCCGGCGTGGGCATGATAGGCGCGCCTACCCAGTCCATCAGCTTGTTGTAGCCCGGCGCCTGCGCCATCACGTGCTCTTCAAACAGGTCTTGAATCTTCGCGCGTGCCGGAAACAGGTTCTCGCGCTCCAGGGTGGGGCGGATGTTGTCGGTCACCGTGAGCGCGGTTTTCTTCTCCAGCGTGTCCCTGACCTTTTCACGGGCTTCGATGTTGCCTGCGTAAATGATGGGAAGCTGGTAAGTGATACCGAGGCGCGGCTTAGGGTCGGCGGCCGATATGAGCTCCGCCATCTCCACGACATGGCTCACGGTTCCGCCGTCCACGCCGCCGCTCAGGAGTATCATATCCGGGCGCAGCCGCCGGATGCGCTCGATGCGCTGATGAGGCAGTCTGCCATCATTGCTCGCGAGCACATCCATCACAATCGCGCCGGCGCCCAGAGCGGCGCGCTGCGCGCTTTCCCCGGTCATGGACAGCACAACCCCTGCCACCATCATCTGCAGGCCGCCGCCGGCTGAGCTGGTGCTGATGTAAACATCCACTCCCCGGTTGCCTGCGGAGGGGTAGATGATGTCGCCGTTATCGTCCAGGATGGTGCGGCCGGAAAGCTCCTCCACCTCCTGTATGGAGTTCTGCACGCCCTTGGTGACGTCCTCAAAAGGTGCTTCAACCGTGGTGGGAGCTTCGCCGCGGAAGGTCTGCCGGAATCCCTCGTCCTTCTTCTCAATAAGGATGCATTTCGTGGTCGTGCTGCCGCAGTCAGTTGCGATGATAACCCTGATGTCTTCAGGGTTAAACTTCGTGTACTCCTTCATGAATTCGAATCCTCCGGGGTGTCCTTGCGCGTAATGGGGCCGTCGTCCTGGAGTTGGCGTTCGATTCTAACAATAAGGGCTTCTATTGAAGCCCGTTTCTCCAGAACCTCTTGGACACGGCTATAGAATCTAACATCTACGCTGAATCCAAGCAAGGGGGCCGAGGCCATATTGACCGTCTCGGTGGCGATTCCCAGCAGAGGCTTGAAGAACAGCATGACCTGGGAGCCTACGAAGTTGAGCGGCTTGACGCTTTCCAGGAACATAATCGCCGGCACCGCCATATGCATCTTGACCACCCGGTTGGCCAACTGCTCCAGAGTCTCCAACTCCTCGGGCGACAACTCGTCCTCCGTGCCCTTCTCCACGGCGAAGGCCACGCTGAACCACTCCTGGAACCGCCGCAGGAAGCTCTTCTTATTGCTTGATTCGTTCTCTGGCATATGAAGCTACTTCTTCACGATTTCCCGCGAAAAGGAGAAAGTGTCCCCGGAAAGGGTCCAATCCCGAGGGTTTGGGCATTGATGTGAGGAATACTCCGTTTTGGTGCACATAGCAGTTGCGGTAGTGCTCCCAGCGCCGGAAGTTGCGGGTACCGAGGAAGAACACGGTTACCCCATCCGCGTCAAACCGGTATGAGATGGGTACGAGCATTGATAACGTAGCACCAAACATGAAAACGAGGGCCAACAGAACAAAGACCTTCTCCGGAAAGGTGAAATACACGACAGCAGCGACGGCGAAGTTCACGGCGAGAAGCGCCCAGGTTCTGCCGGGACGCGCCCGCCATGGGTCGTAGCGCCACCGTAGCAAGTCCTTGTCCACCACTGTTGCCTTCTGGGAGTCCATCGTTTACGCCGGGTTGCGAATCAAGGCTTGCTCCCGCTCATCTCCTGGCGTGTGAAGTTCAGCTTGCCGCCCGCCAGCACTATTTCCACTTCGCGGGGGCTGAGATCGTGGGTGCACTCAATCTCCTTGCCCGAGGTCAGGTTCTTGACCATTACCTTGCGGCCAGACTTCAACTGGTTGCGCACACTTGGGATGAGGAGCTCGTCGCCCTGCGCAATCCCGTCATAGTCGCCCGGGCTCGCGAGGATGAGCGGCACAATGCCGAAGTTAATGAGATTCGCGCGGTGGATACGCGCATAGCTCTTTACAATCTTGGCGCGCACGCCCAGATAGGCCGGGGCCAGGCCGGCGTGCTCCCGGCTGCTTCCCTGCCCGTAGTTGGCTCCGCCGACAATCAACCCTCCGCCTTCAGCCTTCGCGCGCGCAGCGAACTGGGGATCGATCCCTTCGTACACGAATTCAGCGATGCCGGGGATATTGCTGCGGAAGGGCAGCACCTTCGCGCCCGCGGGCATGATGTGGTCGGTCGTGATGTTGTCGCCGACCTTCAGCAGCACCTTGCCGCGGATCTCCTCCCCCAGCGCCTCTTTGAGCTGTAACGGGATGATGTTCGGCCCGCGGACGATTTCTACTGGTGTTCCCGGTGGAGGAGGCTGGATGATGCTGCGGTCGTCAACGAGGAACTTCGCCGGATACTCAATCCGCGGGTACTCGCCCAGCGACCTCGGGTCGGTTATCTCGCCGGTCAGGGCGGCCGCCGCCGCCACCTCGGGGCTGCAAAGGAAAACCTGCGCATCCTTGGTGCCGCTGCGGCCCTCAAAGTTGCGGTTGAACGTGCGGACGGTCACGCCGCCGGAAGGCGGAGCCTGTCCCATGCCGATGCACGGCCCGCAGGCGCACTCAATCACCCTCGCGCCCGCCGATACAATATCAAACAGGCTGCCGTCTTGCGCCATCATCGCCAGAACCTGCTTGCTGCCGGGACTCACCGCCAGGCTGACGCCCTCGGCGACATGCTTTCCCTTCAGCAGTGCCGCCAGTATGTGCATATCGCGGTAGGAGCTGTTGGTGCAAGAACCAACACAGACCTGGTTGACTTTCAGCCCCGCAACCTCCGTGACGGGAACCACCCGGTCGGGCATGTGGGGCTGGGCGATGAGCGGGAGAAGCTGGCTGAGATCAATCTCTACCACTTCGTCGTAGGCAGCATCCGGGTCTGCCGCAAGCTCGCGGAAGTCGTTCTCACGCTCCTGTGCCGTCAAGAAGGCCATTGAAACCTGGTCAACTGGGAAAACACTGGTGGTGGCGCCCAGTTCCGCGCCCATATTGGTGATGGTTGCCCGCGACGGAACATCCAGGTTGGCCACTCCCGGGCCGAAGTACTCCATAACCCGGCCGACGCCGCCTTTCACGGTCAAGCGGCGTAACACCTCAAGTATCACGTCCTTAGCCGACACCCAATCGGGTAGGAGGCCCACGAGCTTGACCCCAACTACTTTGGGGCATGGCAGGTAGAATGGCCCGCCCGCCATCGCTACGGCGACATCAAGCCCGCCCGCTCCCATGGCGATCATCCCCAGGCCGCCGGCGGTCGGAGTGTGTGAATCGCTTCCCAGCAGAGTTCCGCCAGGCTTGGCGAAACGCTCAAGGTGAACCTGATGGCAGATCCCGTTGCCCGGGCGCGAGAAACGCAAGCCGTATCTGGCGGCCACCGTCTGCAAGTACCGGTGGTCGTCAGCATTACGGAAATCCGATTGGAGCGTATTGTGGTCCACATACGAGACTGACAAGTCGGTTTTCACCCGGTCAACACCGAGCGCCTCAAACTGCAAGTAGGCCATGGTGCCGGTGGCATCTTGCGTGAGCGTTTGGTCGATGCGCAGCCCGATCTCGGTGCCAGGCTTCATCTCGCCAGCCACCAGGTGGTCTGTGAGTATCTTTTGTGTGAGGTTCTGTCCCATCAGAAGAAATCCCTCGGCAGGTCTGGATTTACAGCCCGACTATTATAGGGGCGGAGCCGCTCGGGGGCAAGGAACGCCGCCGCTGTGATAAACTAACGATTGGCAGATCAGCCGTGAGAAACCGCGTACTAATCGGCATCATTGTGCTGCTCGCCCTGCTTGAGGCTGGCTTGGTTTACTTCGGCCACCGGCTAGTTGAGGACAGCGTCTATTCGCATTACTTAGAAATGGAGAAGAACACCAGCTACATGTCGGTGGTGACATTTGAGACTATTCTCAACACCACGATTCGCCAGATGAAAATGCTGGCGGATGATCCCGACATCATCCTGATGACTCCGGCTGGCAAGTCCAAGCTTTCCAACGTTCCTTCGATGATTGGTGAAGCCGTAGGCAGCGTGAACCGGCTGGACCGTGAATTCCGCATTATCTATACATACCCGACGAATGATGCGGTGATAGGCGTAAACGTGAGCGAGGGCGAGCACAACATCGAGCTGCGGCGCACGCGCGAGCCGGTGTTGGGCGAGCCCTTCCGCGCGGTGCACGGGTATTACGCCCTCCCGGTGGTACAGCCAGTGTTCCGTTCGGGGAGTTTTGACGGCGCGCTGAACATACTGCTCAAGATGTCCTGGCTCAACAGCGTGTTCTGGGACCCGGTCAGCAAGCAGGACGAAGAAGGAGTGGCGGCCTTGCTGTCGGAGGACGGGCGCGTCCTCTGGTGCCAGGGGCCCCTTAAGCCGGACATCAGGTTTGACGAGGAGACCATGCGGGTGTCCGGCGGCAAGGCCATCTCCGATTTGATATCTGACCCCGGATTCCGCTCGCCGGTGGCGCTGCACACCAGGCTGCCCGGGCTTGAGGAAAGATGGATAGTAGGCATAACGCCGATTGCAGTTGCGGGAAAGCACTGGTTCCTGGTGAGCGGCATCAGCGATGATGCGTTGAGCGGCGCGCTTGCGCGCTACCGCGGAATGATACTGATGGGAGCGCTGGTTGTGGTGCTGCTGGGAGTGCTCCTTGCGCTTTTCCTTGCTGGTGCCCGCCGTCAGTACATCGTTGCCGAGGAGCGCGCCAGCCTGGCGGACAAGTTCGAGTCTGACCTCCTTCAGCGGACGGAGGAGCTGGCGTATGCCAAGCAGCAGCTTGAGCAGCACGCGCGCGGGCTTGAGCAAAAGGTCGAGCATAGCGCCAAGCAGCTGGTTGAAAGCGAGATTTTCTACCGCCAGATAGTGGACAACGTTGAGACGATAATCTTCCTTATTGACAAGGGCAAGCTGGTGTTCGCCAACCCCGCTTTCGCCAGGTCGCTCATGGTCGATTCCGCCAGCGGATACCGCGGAAGCGAGTTCCTCCACTTAGTCAACGAGGATTCGCGCCAGGTTTTCCTGGGCGCCCTGGCTAAGCTGAGCGAAGGCCGTACCAGCACCGACCTGAACCAGCTTGAGGTAGTCACGGAATCCGGAGATATCCGCATCTGGAACGGCTCAGTGAAGCGTCTGGAGACCTGGGACCCTCAACGTTTTATGGGCTTTTTCCGGGACGTCACTGAGCAGAAGCACATGGAGCAGCAGGTGCTCCAGTCCCAGAAGCTGGAGAGCGTCGGGCGGCTGGCAGGGGGTGTGGCGCACGATTTCAACAATATCCTCGCCGGCATTTTCGGAAACCTCGCACTGCTGCGCGAGCAGTTCCGCTTTGACGCTTCCGAGGAAGAGACGACCAAGCTCATTGACACAATTGACACCGCCGCGCGCCGTGCGGCCGATCTCACGCGAAAGTTGCTTTTCTTCAGCCGCAAAGAAACCGAAGACCGCAAGCTCATTGACCTGAAGCAGGCAATCGACGAAGTCGGCGCACTGCTGCGAACGACGATGGGCGAAAGTATCGACTACCAGGTAAGCGTCTGCGACGAAGACCTCAGGGTGCTGGCCAATTCCACGGAACTGCAGCAGGTCCTGCTGAACCTGTGCATCAATGCGCTGGAGGCTATGCCTGGAGGAGGTCTGCTCCAGGTACTTGCCGCGAGAGCCAAGGCCGGAGACGATGCAAACCTGTCGCTTAGCGTGCCCGCCGACACGGAGTTTGCGCGCATCCGCGTAACTGATACAGGCAGCGGCATCAATCCCTCGGTGATGGACAAGATCTTTGAGCCGTTCTTCACTACGAAGCCGATGGGAAAAGGGACAGGTTTGGGTTTGTCCATCGCCTACCATGTAATAAACAAGCAAGGCGGCACGATTGTGGTCGACTCGGACTGGGGCCGGGGAAGCGTTTTCAGCGTGTATCTCCCGTTAGCTACAGAAACGGGCGAAGCAGTTGAAGCCGCGGGAACCTACGTGTATCCGGATTTCGCCGGTGCCGCACCGATGCTGGTAGTGGACGACGAGGAAATGATCACCTCGCCGGTGAAGCGTTTCTTTGAGCGGTACAATCTCACCGTCCATGTCGCTAACGACGGAGTGGAGGCGATTGAGGAGTTCAAGAAGCGCCAGCACGAAATCGGCCTCGTGCTCATCGACAACCGCATGCCGAAGCTCAGCGGGATTGAAGCCTTCTCTATCATTCACCAACTGAACCCGAGCGCCATCGGTGTGTTGATGACCGGATTCGGCGAGGATCTGAGGAGCAGTGAGTACCTGCGGTTAGGGTTCTCCGAGGTGATGCAGAAGCCGTTCAGCTTTGAGGATCTGGCGAAGACGCTGGAGCGGTACTTGCTCTAACCTGCGTTCACAGCTTAACATTCAGCCCAATGGGGTCGTTCTTGCTGCGCATAATTCCCACGGCCCATACGCAGTCTCTACTTACTTCGGCGCATTCGCCTGCGTGGGGACACCTGACATCGAGCGCTCCGGCGTGGCGTGGAATCAGCATGCCGCCGACGCCCGTGAGCAGAGGGTCCTTGTGGGTTATCACCACAGTAACCTCTAAGCACACTAGCCGGCAGAGCCGCGTTTCGGTGTTCGTAAAGACGAGCACTTGCTAGATCCCCAGTCAGTTAGTATAGGAAGGCAGTATGATTATACAAGGTCGCAGGATGGTTTACAATATAAAGGGGCATTTCGGCCTTGACAGCCGAATCCGAGGGAACTCATCACCTGGCGCTGGCATCTCATTAGGACGCGCTCTAACTAACGAAGCTCGCAGGTGGATACTATGCTGGAAACCGAACGACTGAAACTCGTCGCTTTTGAAAAAGACGATACGCCGCTGTTTTCCGAATGGGAAAACTCGCCCGCGGTGCAGAAGTTCTTCTTCGCCAACCCGTACGCGCTGCCACAACCGGAGAAGGACGCGGAGTTGTTTGACCACTGGCTGGAGGAGATGGCCAAGAGCAAGTGCGCTATCTACAAGGTGGTGCTGAAACTTGATGCTTCCAAACGCCGCGCCAAGGAGCGCCCAATTGGCCTGTGCGGCTGGCACGAGACCGGTAACATCCCCGGGCGCTATGAGCTGTGGCTCTATATCGGCGAGGAGAATCTGCTCAGCCGGGGTCTGGGCACCGAGATTATCAAGGTGTTAACCCGGTCTCTGTTTGAGAACTACGCAGCGCACACGGTCATGCTCTGCTTCTACTCCTATAACGAGCGCGGTCGCAAGTGCTACTTGGAGAAGTGCGGGTTCACGCCCGAGGGCAGGCGCCGCGAGGCGATTCTATGGCAGGGGGAGTTCTACGATATGGAATACGCCAGCGTTACGCTGGAGGAGTTCCAGGCGCTTAAGGCGAAGGGAGTGTACTGAGATGCTCAAACACTGCGAAATTGAAGTACTGGAGAAAAAGCAGCTTGATTTCTGGTGGGAGCTGAAGAACGATGCGTACCTGAAGCGCAACTACTGGGGCGACCTGCTCAAGGTGCACTCCAAACGCGAACTGGAAAAGGAGATTGAGGGCCAGATCAAGAGCAAGGAGCCGGTAAAACAGTACCACTTCCTGGTCAAGAACAAGCGGGGGGAGTACGTGGGCTACATCGGCCTCAACCGGCGCTATCACATGGAGCCCACCCTGAACGCCACGATCTCAGTCGTGCCCCGCAAGCCCGCGCACCTGCGCAGCAAGGCGCTGTCGGAGGCGACGGACTGGGTGCTAGCGAAGTGCTTCCATGGCCTCAAGCTGCACGCGGTCGCAGTCTCGCCGCTGGAAACGAACGAGCCTTATATCCGCTTCCTGGAGGCCAAAGGCTTCCAGCACAACGGGGTCACGCGCCGGGTCACGCAGCTTGACGGCGAGTTCGCGGGCGGCGTGCTTATGGACCTGCTGGAGCACGAGTGGCGAGCAGCCTCATGAAGAAAGCCACGCACTTGCGTCGTGGCGAAAGCATGTAACTTGTGTTATGCTAACGGTGAAGCGGGACGCTGTCCTGCTCTAGCTAGGGGCGTCGCGCTTGCTACAGGAATATCACGTCCATACAGGTCGGAGGCATAGTATGAGACGAAGTGCGCTTCTTTGGATGACAGCGCTCAGCGTTGTCCTGTTTGCACTGCTGCCCTTGCAGGCATATGCGGATGAGGCTGAGGGCAGCGGCGACGCGGGTTATTCGGTTCCGCCGCCGCCGGAGGGGTGGCTCCCCGGCCCTAGAGCCCTTTACGGCTATGAGCAGGTCCGCGAGATGGTCCCGTACGTGTTGCCTGAGTCACCCGTGCTGCAGGACGCGCGGCCCACAAGTCCCTTTAACGCCGGGCCGATGGACGAGGCTATGGGTGACGGCATCCCGCGCGAGAATCCCGAGGAGTTCACGCCCGCGGAGATGATGCTCGCCTACGGTTGGAAGAACCCGAAAGCGGTCGGGTACTGGGGGCTGCCGTATGATGAGCGACTCCACTTTGACTTCAAAGGAACCGAGGACACCCGTGACTGGGCGTTTCCTTACTTCAATCCCGCGTGGACCACGGTGGAGCTCTGGTGGTGGGTGTTGAACAACATGACCCTGGACGCGGACACTGCAAGCGAGCTTTTCGACAACAGTGCAGTGGGCACCAGGTTTGATGACCCCGAAGGCAGGTTCATTGAGGACTACCTGGCGCAGTACACCAGCCCGGTGACGGGGAAGCTGTTGAAGTTCAAGTGCCGGGAGTTCTCACCCGGCAACATGTACATCACGTTCATCCCCGACGAGGTGGTCGAGCAGTACCGCGACTTCTTTGCCGGGCACTGGGAGCAGCACGTGAAGCCGGAGCCGGAGAACATCGTGTACATGTATTACCGGGTGTATGGAACCACCGGAGTGATCCGTAGCGGCATCTTCTTCGGCGTGCCCAATCACCAGGGATTCCTGTTGGGGAGAAGCTAGGGGCAAGCTCAGGTCAGGTGAGCTTGCCGAAACGGCTATGCGGCCACGGCCTGGCGGTTGCGCCAAGTAGGCGCGCGTCTTTGCGCCCTGCCGCCTCATTCGGCAGCTAGGCACTTGCGCCTCTACAAGGGTCTTCGTTCCTAAGTCGCCTTGGACGGCCCCGCGAAAGCGTTGTAGAGCAGGGCCACCAGCCAGCCGCCGATAAACCCGTCCACAAAGCCCCATACCAGCCCGATAATGGCGCCAAGCCAGGTGGAAGCGGTTCCGACGTACAGAGAGGAAAGCACTCTCATCAGCTCGCCGCACCAGCTAGACCAGATGCCGATGATGGCCATAATGAAGACACAGAGCCCCCAGATGATGCCGAAGGCAAGCCCGAATGCCACGGGTCTAAGTCTCATGATCGCACCCCCTAAGCACGATATGATTCCATCCTACTACGATGCAGGGGGCAATGCAAGCTGGAAGTGGTTGAACGCGAGACTAAACCGTAACGTCCACCTGGGCGAGTTCCCGCCCGAGGCTGAAGGCGTGTTCGTTCATCTCGCGGTAGTGGGACGGCACGCGGCTAATGAGGGCTTTCAGCAGCGCATCGGGGCCGATTAGGGGATTGTGCTCGGAGAAGAACCCGAGAGCGATGACGTTCGCCACGATGGGCTTGTCAAACCGCTTGCGGGCCTCCTCGGTCAGGGGAATGCTGTAAACGCGTCCGTGCAGGCCGGGAGGCATTTCTTCCACCCAGGTGGAATCAAGCAGCACCACTCCACCGGAACGGGCCCTGCCCGCATGCTTGTCCGCGGCTTCCTGGGTAAAGGCGGCGACGAAGTCGGGCTCGGTGACCGCGGGGTAGTCAATCGGCGAGCTGGCGAGAATCACTTCGCTGCGGCTGGCGCCACCACGGCTTTCCGGGCCGTAGCTCGCAGTCTGCACGACCTGAAGCTTCTGCGCGATACCGGCCTCGGCGATGATGACGCCCGCCAGAATGATGCCCTGGCCGCCGGCGCCGGAGATGAGCACTTCAAACCGTTGTGAGACCTTGTGGTTCATCGCTTGATCATCCCGCGATAGTCATTTTCCCCGCGCGCTCCACCAGCTCCTTGTAGAGCTTGGTGTACTCATAGCGCGAGGTGTCGTGCCAGAGCTTACCGGTGTAGAACTCGCCCGGCTGGAGCTCCAGCGGATTCTCCGGGTTGTAGCGCACCGCGCTGTCTTTGAAGCCTTGCAGCATATCCTTGGCATCCGTCAGCGCGTTGAAGCGCCCGTAGTAGGTGGGGCACTGGAAGAACATCTCCATAAAGGCGAAACCGTCGTGCTGGATGGCTTCCTTCAACAGCCGCGCCGCCTGAGGGAAGTGGTATACCGTTGTACGGGCCACATAGGTAGCCCCGGCGCTCTTCACCATATCGCACAGGTGGAACTCGTATTCCAGGTTGCCGAAGGGGCTGGTGCTGGCGAACTTCGCGTGCGGCGTCATCGGCGAAACCTGGCCGCTGGTCATGCCGTATGTGTGGTTGTTGAGAATGAGTACCGTTAGATTGATATTGCGTCGGCTAGCATGGATCAGGTGATTGCCACCGATGGCGGTGCCGTCGCCATCCCCCATTATCACCAGCACGTCTACGTCGGGACGCGCCAGCTTGATGCCGGTGGCCACCGGCAGCGCTCGTCCGTGGGTGGTGTGGACGGTGTTCGCGTCAATGTAACCCACCATACGCGAAGAGCATCCAATGCCGGACACAACCACGAGCTTATCGGGGTCAATCTCCAGCTCCTCCAGCGCCCTAATAATGATGCGCATCGCGCTGCCCAGGCCGCAGCCGGCGCACCAGATGGTGGGAAGGGTGCGCTGCCTTAGCCACTTTTCCACAAACGGCTCAACAACCACTACTTGAGCACCTCCTTGATCTCGTCCATCATCCGCTCAAGTGTGAGCATGGTTCCGTCTACCCGGTTGATGCCGACCACTCGCTTCTCGGGGCCGACGACGTGCTCCACATCCAGCCTGAGCTGCCCCAGGTTGAGTTCCGGCACAATGAAAGTGTGGGCGTGCTCAGCGATTTCTCTTAGGCGCTTATCAGGGAAAGGCCACACGATGCGCGGGCGGAAGCAGCCCGCCTTAACGCCCTGCTCGCGCAGCATCCGCGTGACGCGCAAGGACGCCCGGCCGGTCACGCCGAAGGACACAAGCATCACCTCGGCGTCGTCGGTGTTCTCTTCACTATAGTCAGTGAGGAACTCGCGGTTCTTCTCCAGTTTGGAGCATAGCCCGGTGTTGAACTTGTTAAGTTCATCCGGGTCGGCTGAGAAGAACCCGCCCTCGGTGTGGGACAGCCCGGTGTAATGGGGGTGGAAACCGGTGGCCAGGTCGGGCGGATGGGCGACTCCGCGCTCGTCCCGCTCAAAGAAGTTGAGCGCCTCATACTCGGTGGGCCGTTCGCGCTGGATTATCTCCATCTCGCCCTCGGCCGGGATGTAAACCGCCTCGCGGATATGGCCCACCACTGCCTCCGGGAGAACAACGACCGGCACGCGCAGCTTCTCGGCGATGTTGAACGCCTTCACCGTGAGGTCAAACATCTCCTGGCCCGTTCCGGGCGCCAGCGAAACCGATGGATGGTCGCTGTGGGAGCCCCACCGCGCTTGCATCAGGTCGCCCTGGCCGGTGCCAGTAGGGTGGCCGGTGGACGAGCCGCTGCGCATCACATTGACGATTACAATCGGGGCTTCGGTCACCGCCGCGTACCCGATATTCTCCTGCATCAGGCTGAAGCCGGGGCCGCTGGTTGCGGTCATCGCTTTCTTGCCTGTAAGGCTTGCGCCGATCATAGCCGCGATGGAAGCAATCTCGTCCTCCATCTGGATGAACACACCGCCTACCACGGGAAGCTGCCGCGACATGTGCTCGGCAATCTCGGTGCTAGGGGTGATGGGGTATCCGGCGAAGAACCGGCAGCCCGCATGGATAGCGCCTATGGCGCAGGCCTCGTTGCCCTGCAGTAGTCGCGTCTTGCCGGGCACTACTTTTCCTCGCTTGCCGCGATGAGCGCGGCTTCAGGATGCGGCCCGGCCTCGCCGCTCTCATCGGTAATGGTAATCGCGAAGTCGGGGCAGCGGTTCACGCAAATCATGCAGATGGTGCAATCCTCTATCCGCGTAGGTATTGGCTGCCCCAGCGAGGAGTAGTCGTACACTTCTTTGGGGCAGAACTCGATGCAGATACCGCAGGCCTTGCACCATTCGTAGTTGATGTAGATGGACTTGCCATCTTTACCAATCGGGAACTCCTCGTGGCCCGATTCCTTAAGGTTGAGTTTGTGAACACTCATATCCGATTGCGCACGACACCATCGTGATGTATGTCAGTACCTTTGTGAACGGGGTATTCATCTCACGGGACAACTGCCCAGGTGAATCTCCCGAATCGCCGTCTCCCGTTGAGGGATGCAGAAATTATACTCCGATGCAGGGGATTATCAAGTCAGGGCTTCGCTCGCCTCAACTAGCTCTTCCAGCAGCCCTCCGCCGTTGAGCATTTTCTTGATTGCAGCGAACGCCAGCGGCTCAATGCTCTTGGCGCTGTAGCCCTCAAAGGGGTGCTCCAGATACCCGTTCACTTGGGGCTTGGTGGCAGGCTCCAGCCGGAAGTAATCCTTGTGCTCGACCGCGTTCATCATCTCCTCCGGCGTCATCAGCTCTTCGTACACTTTCTCGCCCGGATACAGCCCGATTTCTTCAATCCTGATGCTGGCGGGCTCGTGCCCGAACCTCGGCGCCAGTTCCTCTACCAGCACGCCAATCAGGTCGGCAATCCTCATCACGGGCATCTTGAGAATGAAGATATCCCCGCCCTGGCTGCGCTCGGCAGCCTTGAAACACAGGCTCACCGCATCCGGTATGCTCATGAAGAACCGGCGCATCTCGGGGTGCGTCAGGGTCACCGCCGCGCCTTTGCGAATCTGCCGCACGAAAAGCGGGAGTGCGCTGCCCTGGCTGGCGAGCACATTGCCAAAACGCACCACAGTGAATATTGTCTGGCGACTGCCCTTATAGTTTGTGGCGGAGGTCACAATCCGTTCGGCCAGCAGCTTCGTGGCGCCCATCGTATTGGTGGGCGAAACCGCTTTGTCGGTGGAAATGGCGATGAGGCGCTCAATGTTGTACTCCATCGCCGCATCAACCACGTTCTGCGTGCCGAGAACGTTTGTCTTAACCGCCTCAAACGGGTTGTACTCGCACGCGCTGACGTGCTTCATTGCCGCCGCGTGGAAGATGATGTCCACATCCTCCGCCGCCAGCATCAGCCGCTCCCGGTCGCGCACATCGCCGATGAGGAAGCGCACATCGCTGCTGCCTGTGTACTCTTTCGCCATCAGATACTGGTTGTGCTCGTTGCGCGAGAAAACGCGGATAGCGGTCGGGTTGAACGTAACCAGCTGGCGCACAATCTCGCGGCCGATGCTGCCGGTTCCGCCGGTAACGAGTATGCGCTTGCCGCGCAGCATCCGGTGCAAGCTGTTCTTAACCGTGTTCATATCACTCCAGCATTTCCCATTGCAGCATCTCATCGGCGGCCAGATCAGCCGCCAGCTTCCTCCCCACGACTTCACAGAAAGCTCCCGCCGGAATTCCGGTGCCGGGACGGTGCACGCCGATAACGTCGGCGGTGAGCATCTCACCTTTCTTCATCGGCCGGTTAACGAACAGGCTGCGCCGCGCGAGTTCGGCCATTTCAGCCTCGCCCTCCTGGGGGATTTTGTTCCCGTCGCCGAGCTGCTGCGAGACGAGGTCAATGCTCTGGCGCAAAGCCCGTAGCTCCTCCGGCGTGGCCGAAAGCGCGATGTCCGGGCCCTCTCCCGAACGCTCCAGTGTGAAGTGCTTTTCCAGCACGGTCGCGCCGAGCACGACGGCTGCAATGCAAGCCTCATTGCCGATAGTATGGTCGGAGTACCCCACCGGCAGGTCAAAGGTGCGCGCCAGCGTCTGAATCGCCCGGAGATTAGCCCGCTCCGGCGGGGTGGGGTACAAGCTCACGCAATGCAGCACCGTCACGTCCTTGTTCCCAACCCGCCGCAGTACTCCTACTGCGTCCGAAACCTCGCCAATGTTGCTCATGCCGGTTGACAGGTACACGGGACGCCCCTTCTGCCCGATGTGCGAAAGCAGCGGCACGTTGGTCAGGTCGCCAGATGCAATCTTGAAGGCCGGAACCGGCAGCGAGTCCAGGAAGTCCACGGCGTCATGGTCAAATGGCGTGCTGAGGAAATCTATCTGCAGCTTCTGCGCTTCCTCAAACAGCGCCGCGAACTCAGGGAACTCCAACTGGACGGATGAGAAGAAGTTCAGCTGGTCTCTTGCGTACTTGAAGCTTGCAAGCTCCCCCGCCCTGAAGGTCTGGAATTTCACCGCGTCGGCGCCACACTCCTTGGCTGCGCGCAGGTGCTCCAGCGCGG
The DNA here is from genome assembly GCA_964554185.1 of uncultured Planctomycetales bacterium. GTDB lineage: Bacteria > 4484-113 > 4484-113 > 4484-113 > 4484-113 > CAZKNJ01. The sequence continues at coordinate 17,447 of CAZKNJ010000010.1, forward strand.
AGTTGAGTTCGCCCTTGTGGTTTACCCCTACCTCGGCAATCAGATATGCCATGCACTAATAGTATCGGCATTTGGGCTCGCGAGTCCAGCTTCGCGCCTTCCGGCGAGCCCCTATAATGGTGCGGTGCACCACCTGGCGCTCGCGTGGATGTTTCTCGCGTTCCGTGTGGTTCTGCTCGGGCTGGAGCGCCCGCTGGGCAAGAAGGCGGTCACCGGCGCCTCCACCGCCGCCGGCGGCTTCATCTTCTTTGGCGCAGCGGCGGTGGCGCTGCTGCCCACGCTCATCATCTACTCTCTCTTCCACCGTCCCCAAAGCTGGGACTTTCTCGGATACGCCTTTCTCACCGCCAGCCTCTTCATGGTGCCATTCACCTTCTACATCATGGCCCTCCAGCATGGCGAGGTCTCGGTCATTACCCCGCTTTACTCTTTTGGCACGCTGCTGGTGTTCGGGCTGCCCATCATCTTTCAGGGCGAGCCGTTCACCTGGATACGTTTTGCCGGCGCCATGCTGGTTTTCCTCGGCGTGTTCTTCCTCAAGCCCGGGGTGAACCCGCTGCAAAGCCTGCGCAACGTGGCGGTTGACCGCGGCGCGCAGTTCATCCTGCTCAATACCACCCTCATCGCCATCATCCGGTTGATTGACAACCGCATGGCGGACATAGAGCCCATCCACTACGCGCTAAGCTGCGCCATTCTCAATGGCGTCTTTTTCGGCATCGCCGTGCTGTTCTTGCGCAAATGGCGTGAGGTCATGGCGGTTTATCGCCAGCGGACGCGGCTGGTCTGGGCCAACGGAGTGGTCAACGGTTACGCCTATGTTTCGCTGCTGGCGGTGCTTGGCTTCGGGCTGGACCTGTCGGTTGCCGAGCCGGTGGGCAATACGAGCATGCTGCTCGCGGTCGCGTTGGGGTACTTCATGTTCGGCGAGAAAATCCAGGCCCGGCTAATCGCCAGCGCGCTGATGATAGTTGGCGTGTTCCTGCTTGCGCTCGGCTAGCTAGTCGCCGTCAAGCATCTTGATAAGCTCAGCCAGCTCCGCGACTTCCATATCTGCCTTCGTGCCGTCCTCATCGTGGACAAACTGCCGGCTGCCCGGCTGGCGGTGGAGGATGGTGAACAACCCGACAGCGCGCGCACCGGTGAACTCCCGGCTGCCGCCGTCACCCACATACCAACTGCTCCGTGCTTCCGCTCCAAGTGCCCGCAGCGCGTGCAGATAGCGCTCCGGCTCCGGCTTCATCGCCCCCAGTTCGCACGAGAGACTGCGGGCGGCGAAGGGCGCAAACAGCGGATGCGAGTCCCACAGCTCCATGACCTCGCGGGAGCAATCGCTCACCAGCGCCAGCGGTATGCCGCGAGCCTTGAGCGCATGCAGCACTGCAAGCGACTTCTCTCCGGCGTCATACAGGCTGCGGGCAAACTCCAGCCGGCGTTCGCGCGCCCGTTCCAAGCACTCATCATCAGCCGTGGCTCTGATATCCTTCAGCGCGCGCTGGATGCTGCTGATGACGCCACCGTCCTTACCGGTGGCGCGGCTAATGAAGCGCGCATGCCAGATCTTCCGGAACTCTTCCGGCTGCACTCCCAGCTCGTCCGCCATGGCGGCGACAGCTGCCAGATAGGTCTCCGGCGGGAAGTTGGGCACCAACGTGCCGTAGAGGTCAAACAGGATGGCCTGTGGCGGCCGCGGCGGTTCACGTTTCACTGCGCGAATGATAACACAGGTGACGCTTCGCCCAGAGCGCGATAATGATAGAATGCAGCTATGAGCAAGTTAGCGGCAACTGCGGTGGTGTCGGCAGCACTAGTGTTGTGGACGGCTGCTGCCGGCCTGGCGGACGACTCCATCCTCAATACCCATATCGATCCGCCTGAGCCCATTAAGGGCGAGGACTCCAGAATCAGGATGGTCAGCGAGCGGCTGGACCTTTACTTCGGCTTCTACGAGACGAGAGTTGAGGTCGTCTTTGAGCTGGAGAACCTGACCGATCAGCCCGTCATCCTCACTGTCGGCTTCCCCGACTCTTACCTTCAGGCCAAGTATGTTGCCGAAGGCGGGAACGACCTCTCGGAGAGATACGGCTACATTGACGAGAAGTTTGACTACTACTCGCCGCTGGAGGATTTCGTCACCTGGGTCGACGAGCCGAGCAATGTGATCCAGACGGAAGTCTATAAGCTGGAGAGATACTACAGCTTGACCGAGGACCCTCAACCCGGCTTTGCGAGTGAGTGGAAGTACGCCAGACACTATTCGAGCGTCGATGAGGACAGCCTTAAGCTCTGGCACGCCTTCAAACTGGACTGGGAACCTCGGCAAGCGCGAGTTGTCGGCCACTCCTACCGG
>CAZKNJ010000010.1:19896-60447 GCA_964554185.1 uncultured Planctomycetales bacterium
TCCTTCTTCGCCGGCTCAAACAGCGCGAGCACATTGCCGCTGGGATCGCGGAAGGTGGCCCACCAGCCGATGTCGTCGCTCATGAACTCCTTGCCGTGCAGGGGCTTGCCGCCCGCGGCTTCAATCGCGGCGAAGGCCGCCTCAATCGACTCAACGTTGATGTGTATCAGCACTCCGGCTTCGGTCATCGGCTTGAGCCCGGTGCGGAAGGCCCCGCCGACCTCGCCCTTGGTGTCCTTCCACATGGGGTAGTCCGGCCAGCTCTCGTGCCGCGTTATTTCCCAGCCGAACGCGCGCGAGTAGAACTCGCAGGACTGCTCCAGATCGGTTGACGGCAGCTCAATCCAGTTGACCACTCCAGCAGGCATATCAGCCTCCTCCCCGTGATGCGGCGATTATAGCTCATCGCGGCCAGCCGCTACTTCTTCGGGCGCTCCCATACGCACAGGTAGTTGCCCGAGGGATCGCGGAATGCGCCCCACCAACCGACCTCCTCGTGAATGAGCTCGCGCGGATGCGCAATGCGGCCGCCGGCGGCTTCCACCTTGGCCAGTGCCTCGTCGACATCTTCCACCAGGATGAACAGGCGGAGTCCCTCGTCGCCCTGCGGCTTGAGGCTGGCGTCAAAGCCGCCCATGGCGTGCTCATCGGCGTCTTCAAAGAACGCGTAGTTGGGCCAGTCGTCGCTGGGGTGCGTCTTCCAGCCGAAGACCTGCTCGTAAAACGCGCAGGACTGGTCGAGATCGGAACTGGGGATTTCCATCCACCGGATACTTCCGGGCTTCATGCTACACCTCCGTATAGTATTGGGCGGTATTGTAGCATACCGCCAACCTTAGCGCAAATCCTCCCGGCGGCTAGTCGGTGAACTGCGCCCGCGCCCGCTCCCAGTCCTCGCGCAGGCATTCCAGGAGGTAGAAGTCCAGCCATTCGCCGTCGCGGATGTAATGGTCGCGGTAGAGACCGACGATGCGGTAACCCACGCGCATGAGCATCCGCAGGCTGGCGTTGTTGCCGTGGGCCGCGTCGCTGAGGATCTTGTGCAGGTCCAGTTGTTCAAAAGCGTAAGCTGTGCGCAGGCGCACCATCTCGCCGGCCAGGCCGCGCCCCCAGTACTCGGGACGGCCGATGAGCGTCCCGGTAACGGCGCGGCGGTGCTCGCGGTTTACCTGGTGCACGCCGGCGGAGCCGATGAGCGCGCCGTCTTTCTGGCAATACACCGCCCATACGATATCGCGCTCCGACTGGCCGATTTCGCGAATCCACTCGCGTTCCGCTTCCACGCTTTCCACCAGCGGCGACGGGCGGTAGAAGTTGACCTCGGGCGAGTTTACCCAGGTGAAGAAGGTCTCCGCCATGGACTCGTCCAGCGGCGCGAGACGCACGCGCTTTCCCACGATTTCGGGACCGTAAGACATGTCATATCCTCCTCGGGGAGTTGGATTATACCCCGGTGGGCGGCGGTCTATAATCAGTGCATGGAGACCACATATCCGCTACGTCCAATCGGCCGCATTCACACGCCGTTTACCGGCCAGGAAGGCACGCCGATCCAGCCGTCAACCGCCGGGGGGGCGGCTGGAGTGGTTGAGCTGTTTGCGCCGTACCGGCCGGCGCTGAAGGACCTGGAGGGATTTGAGCGCATCTGGCTGGTGTACTGGTTTGACCGGGCGCGGGAATACTCGCCTTTGGTGAAGCCGTACCGCGACGAGGTGGAGCGCGGCGTCTTCGCCACCCGCGCGCCCTCACGGCCGAATCCCCTGGGCATCTCGGCCGTCCGGCTCATCGCGGTGGAAGTGGAGAAGGGGGAGCTTTTGGTGGAGCGCATTGACGTGCTCGATGGCACGCCGCTCTTGGACCTCAAGCCTTACATACCGGAGTTTGACGCTTATCCGTTGTCGCGCGCGGGCTGGATGGATGCTACCGGCAGCGGCCAAGGCATAGCTGACAGCCGCTTTCAGCCGCCGGACTGAGGTCTGCTACAATCCCTGCGATTTGGCACGGCTCTGGCGCTACTTCCGGCAGTTCACCGGCTTTCCCCGCGAGGTGAAGCTCTTCCTGGGCGCGTTTGCGCTGATTCAGCTGAACGAGGGAGCCTTCTTCACGCTGCTGCCGCTGCTGCTCAACGGCCTGGGAATGCCTGAAGACGCGATAGGCACGGCGCTGGCATCACGCTTCCTCTGCATGGCGCTGATCTCGCTGCCCGCGGCGGCGCTCTCCCAGAAGTTCGCCCGCAAGCGCTTGCTGATGCTGGGCGGCGTCATCTTCTTCATCTCGGCCATCTGCCAGGTGGTTTTCGCCGCTACGCCGCTGCTCTATGTTTTCGCCGGGGGAATGGGTATCGGCGGAGGCTTCTTCCTGGTCAACGCCGCGCCGTTCATGCACGACTACAGCTCCCACGAAACCCAGCCCTACGTCTTCGGCGCCTTCGGCGCGCTGGGCCCGGCGATGATGTTTGTCGGCACCACGTTCGGCGGCTCGGCATCCGACCTAATAGCCCGGGCGCTTTCTGGCTGGATACCGCTTTCTCAGGTCAGCACCGCCGTATTCGTCCATGCCTACAGCATCGTGCTCATCACCTGCGGCGCGCTGGCAGGAGGATGCTTGCTGCTGGCCGCGCTCATCCGCGACACCGCCTGGCGGCGCAGCGCCGAGGGCTACTTCACGCGCATCCTCTCTCTGTTCTCCCAGCGCATTACCTGGTCGCAGTTCACCTTCACCCTGGTCATCGGCCTGGGCTCCGGGCTGGTCGTTCCATTCTTCCCTATCTTCTTGAAAGTGATGCTCAACGTCCCCGCGTCGGTGGTCGGCGTTTTGCAGGGCGTAGCGATGGGCAGCGTCTCGCTCGGCGTGCTGGCGACGCCATATCTCATCGCGCGTTTTGGCCGCGTGGGAACCGTGGTAACGAGCCAGGCTATTAGCCTCCCGTTCATCCTCGGCATCGCCTACGCGCCTTTCCTCGTCGCCCTGGGAGCGCTACCGGCGGTGGCGATTATCGCTACCGGCGCGGCTTTCATCATCCGCAACGCGCTGATGAACTTGGCGAATCCGGTGAACTCGCAGCTCCTGATGGATATCTACGGCGACCGCCAGCGGATGAACATCGTCGCCATCAATATGATGACCTTCCCGCTGGGGCGAGCCATCGGCGCGCAGATCGGCGGCAACATGATGCGCCACATCAACTACCAGTCGCCTTACTGGGCGACCTTCTTTCTCTACACTTTTGGCATCCTGGTCTACTTCCTGGCCTATGGAGCGCTGGAGCGCGAATTCCAGCGCCGCGTCCGCAACGGGGAGGATACTACCGAGGGGATGTTGTAGCTGACCTCAGTCTTCAACGCTCTTGGCGAACGAACTGATCTCGGCTACGTACATCTTCGGTAGTCCGTGCTCCGCCGCCCCCGCCAGTATCTTCTCCAGATAGCCCTCGCGCGGCGGGCCGGGGGTGCCGCCGTCCGGCGAGCGGTCTACGTAGGTGAGGCACGGCACCTCGCCGCGTCCCGGCAGGTGCACGTCTACGGTCTCGCGGTGATACCAGTCGGGCACGCCCTCGTAGCCGTCCAGCGTGCGCTCATGCTCCGGCGTGATGTCCCACACTACGCCCCAGACGCTAGACGCAGCTTCCTGAAAGATGGTGGCCACGCCGCGCGCATTGATGAGGAATCGCCAGCCGCGCAGCAGCCCCACGCCAGTGAACTTGGCGCCGGGACAGCGTTCCACCAGCATCTGGTGCCGCCACATATTGGAGCCGTAGGCGAAGTAAAGCGCCATGGGCGCAGTGTAGCACGGGCGCGCCTGTGTTAGAATCAGCGCCCATGAAACTCGACATGAACAAGCTGATGCGCGACGTCCAGAAGATGCAGGAACAGATGCAGCAGAAGATGGCCGAAGTGGAGCAGGAGCTGGCGCGCGAAACCGTGGTCGGCAGCGGCGGCGGCCTGGTGGAGGTGGAGATGAACGGCCACCGCGAGCTGACGCGCGTGACCATCAAGCCCGAGGCGCTGGAAGAAGCCGCCGACGGTATTGAGAACCTGGAAGACCTGGTTTACGCCGCCGTCAACTCCGCACTGGCGCAGGCCAAGGAGCTATACGAGCGCAAGATGCAGGGTGTCACCGGCGGAGTGGATGTGAGCGGCCTCGCCGGGATGATTCCGCCCGGCGCGTTCTGATACCGCCATGCTGCCCTCGGGACTGAACAACCTCATCAACCTGCTGGCGCAGTTGCCCGGGCTGGGGCCGCGTAGCGCCGCCCGCATCGCCATCTACTTGCTGGAGCAGGATCCCGCGTTCCTGCAGGAGCTGTCGCGCGCCATCGCCACGGTGAAGGAGCAGGTGCGTCCATGCGCCCGGTGTGGCGGCTTTGCCACCGGCGAGCTGTGCGATTTCTGCGCGGATGAAATGCGCGACGCCTCGCTGCTGTGCATCGTCGCCGACCCGCTGGACATCTACCCGATTGAGCGCACCGGCGGGTTCAACGGCCACTACTTCGTGCTCGGCGGGCTGGTGGACCCGCTCAAGGGGCGGATGCTGGACAGCCTGCGCAAGGACGAGCTAGCGGCGCGGCTGCGCGGCGGCAAGGTGAAAGAGGCGCTAATGGCGTTTGACTTTTCTTTTGAGGGCGAAGCCACCGCCACGGTTCTCACCGAGGAGTTCGCCGACGCGGGCGTCAAGTTCACTCGGCTAGCGCGTGGCCTGCCCACTGGCGCCGAGATTGACTTCGCCGACGACGACACGCTGCTGCAGGCGCTCAAGCACCGCCGCGAATTCAAAGCGGGAGAAGACTAGTGGCGCAGCGAGTGCGACCCTCCTGGCTCCGGGTGAAAGCACTTCCGCCTGACCGGCGGGAGGCGATGGAGCGCGCGCTCACCGGGCTGAACACCGTCTGCCGCGAAGCCAACTGCCCCAACATCGGCGAGTGCTTCGGCCGCGGCACTGCCACTTTCATGATCCTGGGCGACATCTGCACGCGCAACTGCCGCTTCTGCGCAGTCACGCCGGGAACGCCTACCGTCGTGGACGGGGATGAGCCAAAGCGCCTGGCGGAGGCTGCCGGTCGGCTGGGACTTAAGCACGTCGTTGTCACCAGCGTCACCCGCGATGATCTGCCCGACGGCGGCGCGGCGCACTTCGCCGCCTGCATCCGCGAGCTGCGCAGTTTGAAGCATCTGCCCACAGTGGAAGTTCTCACCCCTGACTTCCAGGGGGATATGGATGCACTGAGAAGTGTGCTGGGCATGCGTCCCGAAATCTTCAACCACAATGTGGAGACCGTGCCGCGCCTGTATCCGCAGGTGCGCCCCCAAGCGGATTTCGCCCGCTCCATCGGCGTCCTGACGCAGGCGGCGCAATTCGCGGCGGAGCAGGCGAAGGGGCGGATGCTGGTGAAAAGCGGGCTGATGGTCGGCCTGGGCGAGACCTTTGACGAGGTCATCGTCGCTCTCGGCGACCTCCGTAGCGCTAGCGTGAATATCGTGACCATCGGCCAGTACTTGAAGCCGACTGCGAGCGGCGACTACTGTGAGATTGTGCGCTATGTGGAGCCGGAGGAGTTCGCCGCCTATGCCGAAGCTGCCACGAGGATGGGCTTCACCGGCGTGGCCAGCGCGCCGCTGGTGCGTAGCTCCTACCACGCCGAGGAGTTTACTCGACGCACAATTGGCAGCTAGAGTACGTAGACCGGCGATAGAACGGCTATGGATTGATCTGATTGCGCGGCTTCAGCCATGCTATCATCATCGGCGCGGAGGCTTCAATGATTGTAACCGTAACCTGCAACCCGTGCATTGACAAGAGCTTCGTCGTCCGCGGCCTCAAGGCGGAGGCCAAGATGAAGGCGTGGGATGTGCGCTATGACCCCGGCGGCGGCGGCATCAACGTCTCCCGCGTCATTCAGCGCCTGGGCGGCGAGACCATTGCCTGCGGCTTCGCCGGAGGGCATACCGGCGCGGCTCTGCGCGACCTGCTGGACCGCGAGAGCGTGCCCCACCGGCTGGTGGAGGTCAAGGACGCCACGCGCATCAACGTCACCATCCTCGACGAGGAGGATGGCGCGCAGTACGTGTTCTCCTTGCCCGGCGCGAAAGTAGTGAACAGCGAGTGGAAGCACTTCCTTGAGCAGATTGACCGCATCCAGCCCAAGCCGGAGTACATGGTGCTCAGCGGCAGCCTGCCAACGGGGCTGGAGAACGACTCCTACGGCCAGCTGGCCAAGCAGGCGCGGGCGCGCGGGGTTCAGATCCTGGTTGACGCCGCGGGCGAGCCGCTGCGGGCGACCTTTGAGCACAAGCCGCTGATAGTCAAGCCCAACCGCCGCGAGCTTTCTCTGCTTTCCAGCCAGGAGTTGGAGACGGTTGACGATGTGCTGGAAGCCGCGCGCCACGTCCTCTCGCTGGGGCCGCAGTCGGTGGTAGTGTCGCTCGGTCCCGACGGCGCGCTGGCGGTGAACGCCGAAGGCGCGTGGCGGGCGGAAGCGCCGCCGGTGAAGACCGTGAGCAAGGTTGGGGCGGGCGATTCAATGATGGCGGCGCTGGTGCGCAGCCTGCGGGTGGGAAAGCCCCTTCCGGAAGCGCTCCGGCTGGGCGTGGCGGCCGGCACGGCTGCGACAATCTCCCCCGGCACCGAGCTGTGCCTGGTCAAGGACATTGACCACCTCTATCCGAAGATCGAGGTAGAGGAACTGCACTAGCCGCGCGCGGCAGCTACTTCTTCGGTCCCAGGTCCACCTGCGCGCACACCATTCCTGTAATGAGCTTGGGATAAAAGTCGGTGGACTTCTGCGGCATCACTTCGCCGCCGCCCGCGACCTCGCGGATGCGCGGCAGCTTCGTCGGGTTCATAAACAACACTAACTGGGCGTGCCCGCTGTCCACGTGCCCAATCGCCACGTCCGCCAACCGCTCGTAGAACAGGTTGGTCTTCGCGGCCTGCGCCTCCTTGGTGATGCCCAGGATGTGCTCCAGCACCAGCTCGTGGAGGATGGCGACGTCCAGCTTGCGCCAGGTCGCGCTGTGGTCCGGCGCGAGCCGGTCCATGATGTCGCCATTCCTGAGCCGGAGGAACCAGTACTTCCCGCCATGGTAAAGGCCGAACGCGTGTTGCTTGGGATCGGGCGCCACAATTTCCAGCGACCGCATCATGTCACCTTTGCTTCCGCGCTCCTCTACCTCAAAGAACTCCTTCAGACGTTCCACGAACGCCTTGATCTCGAACTCCAGCAGCCCGTGTACCACCCGGTGCGTCGGCAGCACCACCAGTCCGGGGTCGCTCATTCCCACCAGCGTCATCATCGCATTGCGCGGATTCTGTGTGCTCCCGCCGCCGGTATATTCGTTCAGGCGCAGGTTGCGGTAGTTGATGGCGGTCTCATAGCGGTGGTGGCCGTCGGCGATGTATAGCAGGCGCTGCTCCATCTCGCGCTGAACCGAGCTGATGACATAGGAGTCCGTGACCGCCCACATCATGTGGATTACGCCTTCTTCTTCGTTATAAGCCTGCATATCGGGTGGGCGCTTGGAGTGCGAGTCGAGTATCCCCATCACGATGTTGTTGTCGTCGGGATATAGCTGGAAGATTTGGCCGAAGTGCGTATCCGTGTGCAGTAGGAGCTTCAGCCGGTCTTCTTTGGGCGCGCTCAGCGTGCGCTCGTGGGGCTTCACCTTGCCGGAGGAATAATCCTCCAACTCCACCAGCACGGTCATGCCCTTGCGCACATACTCCTTGCCGTCCGGCGCGGTGAACTTCTGGTGGTAAACGTAGATCGCAGGTTGTTCATCTTCCACCAGCACCCCGTCCGCTAGCCACTGCTTCAGCGTAGCCCCGGCGCGGGTGTACACGTTTTCCGCGTCGGTGTCCTCCGCGAACTCGCGCCCCTTGATGATGCGCACGATGTTGGAATCGTTGGCGTTGTAGTACTTGTCCTGCAACTCGGGCGTAACCCGGTCGTAGGGCAGAGTGGTTACCTTGGTCAGGTCTCCTACTTTGGTCGTGTTGTAGTGCGTTCCCTTGAACGGGAAGATTCTGGCCATTACCGCCTCCCGTGTGAGTTATCCGTTTCCGCGCAGCCGGTTAAGGCTTGAAATACTCCGCGACGATATCCACTACTTCAAAGCCGACCCGCGCCTGTCCTTCCTTGGTCTGCGCGCCGACATGAGGTGTGAGCACGACATTGGGGAAATCGGCGAACAGGTGGTCCACCGCCGGTTCCTTCTCGTACACGTCCAGCCCTGCGCCTGCAATCTCGCCTTCCTTAAGCGCCTGCGCTAGCGCCGGCTCGTCAATCACGCCGCCGCGCGACGCGTTGAGGATGAACGCCGACTTCTTCATCCGCTTGAACTGGTCGGTGGAGAACATGTGCGAGGTCTCGGGGGTCTTCGGCACGTGCAGCGTGATGTAGTCGGCCTTCTCCAGTACTTCGTCGAAGGTCGCATCGGTGACCCCCGGCACGCCCAGCGCAGCCGCTTTCACGTACGGGTCGTAGGCGATGACCTTCATCCCCAGCCCGATGCCGCGGACGGCGACTTCCTTGCCGATGCGGCCGATGCCGACGATGCCCAGCGTCTTGTTGGCGATTTCGGTGCCCTTGAAGGCTTTCTTCTCCCACTTCATCGCCTTGGTGCTGGCGTCCGCCGCATGAATCTTGCGCGCGAGCGAGAACATCATCCCGACTACCAGCTCGGCCACGCTGGCGCTGCTGGCGGCGGGTGTGTTGCGCACTTCCACGCCCTTCTCCTTGGCGTAGGGGACGTCAATGTTGTCCACGCCGACGCCGCCGCGCACAATGAGCTTCAGGCTCTTACCCGCGTCAATGACCTCTTTGATGACCTTGGTCGCGCTGCGGACCACCAGGCAGTCGTAATCGCCCACGATTTTCAGCAGCTCGTCTGCGGGGGTGCCCTGGTCGTTGTGCACCACGTCCAGGTAGTTGATTTCCTGCATCTTCGCCACGGCGTTGACGTCCGTGGGATCGCATATCAGCACTTTAGCCATGTTGCCCTCCAGTACTCGTTGTATCCGCCGCCATCGGCGCTAGGTCAGGTGTTCGATGAACACTTCCTGCGCGGCTTTCACGCCCACGCCCAGCTCCACCGACGCGCCGAACTTCTTCATCGCCATCTCAAACGCCGCCAGGCCCATGATAGTGTCAAAGTAGTCCTGATAGCCGATGGTGCCGATGCGGACGATCTTGTCCTTGTAGTCGTCCTGGCCGGCTGCCATGAAAATGCCCCAGTTGTCGCGCATGAACTTCACGACTTTGCTGGCCGCGATGCCCTCGGGCATCAGCACCGGCGTCAGCACGTTGCTGGGGAACTTCTCGCTCAGGCGTTTGAAGCCCAGCGCATCCGCCGCCGCCCGCGCCGCCGTGCCCTGAATCTTGTGCCGCTGGTGGATGTTGGGCAGCCCCTCCTCCAGCAGCATATCCAGCGAGGTGTTAAGCTGCTGGAACAGGCTCACGTTGCTGGTCCACGGGTGGGTCTTCTTCTCGTCGTTCTTGATGGCAGCCTTCAGGTCGAAATAGAACACGTGCCCCTTGGTTTTCTCCATCTTCTCCACCGCGCGCGGGCCGAGCACGATGAAGGCAACGCCCGGCGGCATCATGAATCCCTTCTGCGAGCCGCTGAGCAGCACGTCAAGGTCCCACGCGTCCATGGGGCAGGGGTGCGCCAGCAGGCCGCTGATGGCGTCAACCACGATGAACTTGCCCGCCTTGTGGGCGATCTCCACCAGCTCCTTGACCGGCGAAAGCACGCCGGAAGCGGTTTCGTTGAGCTGGCAGAAGACGCCGACGGCGTCGGGAGCGTCCTTCAGTGCTTGCTCCAGCTTATCCGGCGTGGCGGCGTCGCTCCATTCGTACTTGACCTCGTGCACGTTGCAGCCGAAGGCCTTCCCGATCTTGGTCCAGCGCTCGCCGAACTTGCCGCCGTTGAACGTAATCATGGTCTCGCCCGGCGCCACCAAGTTGACCACCGCCGCTTCCATCGCGCCGGTGCCGGTGGCGTTCAGCGTAAGCACGCGCTGCTTGGTTTCAAAGATAGTCTGAAGCTTCACCGCGCACTGCTCGTAGATGGCGTAGAACTGGTCGGTGCGGTGGTGAATCATCTCCTTGGCGCCTGCTAGCGCCACCTCCGCCGGCACCATGGTCGGGCCGGGCGTGAACAAGTGAACCTTCTTCATATGAACCCCCTGGGTTAAGCTATCAATGGCCTTTGTTCGGCCTCATTATCTGAGATTGTGAACGATTTATCATACAATGCGGCGCCTGCTTTCCGCAAGGGGGTGGGGCGGTAGTCCGATTGAGGCGTCACTTCCCCAGGCAGAACCGGCGGAAGACTTCATCAATCACCATGTCGCGGTTCTCCGCCGCCAGTATCCCCGCCAGCGCCCGCTGAGCGTCGTACAAGTCCACCGCCACCGCGTCCGTCGCCAGCCCCGCGCCTATGGCCTCTAGCGCCCGCGCCAGCGCCTCCGCCGCCTGCTGCACCAGCGCTCCCGACCGCTCGGTGAGCAGGAAGCGCACGCTTGAGTCCTCCACCTGCGCGAGCTTGCGCAGGAACTCCCGCACCGCCTCCAAGCCTTCGCCGGACTTGGCGTTGGTGGTGACTGCGTCCATCTTTACTGCTGCCGCTGTCAATTGCGCGCGTTCTTCGCCGGACACGGTGTCAATCTTGTTGACGACCAGAAGCGCGGGTAGCTGCGCCTGCTCAATGCGCGAGAGCATATCTGCCAGCCTCGGCAGCGGTTCGCGCCCCTGCGGGCTGAAGTGGAATACCTCCTCCACCAGTATCACTGCGTCGGCTTCGCCCAGCAGCTTTTGCGCGCGCTCCACGCCCATCATCTCCACCAGCTCCGCCGCCTGCCGCAGGCCCGCGGTGTCCACCAGCGAAAGCTGCACCCCGCCGAAGCTCACCGGCTCCTCTAAATAATCGCGCGTGGTGCCCGGCGCTTCGCTGACAATCGCCCGATCGTAGCCCAGCAGCCGGTTGAACAGCGTGGACTTGCCCACGTTGGGCGCGCCCAGTATCACCGCCTTCAGCCCCTCGCGCAGCCGCCGGTGCGCCCGGTGAAACTCCAGGTGCGCCCGCAACTCATCCAGCAATGCGATGATGTCTTCAGCCGCGTTCGCGCTTGGTGCTTCGTCGGTGTCGCCGGGATAATCGTGCACCACCTCAATCCCCGCGAGTATCGCATTCAGCCGCGAGAGCCACCCCTCCACCTGCTGCGAGGCCTCGCCGGAAAGCTCGTTCAGCGTCAGCCGCAACAGCGTCTCGCTGCCCGCGCGGATGGCGCCGTTCACCGCCTCGGCCTGCGCCAGGTCCAGCTTGCCGTTCAGGTACGCGCGGTAGGTGAACTCGCCGGGCTCCGCCGGACGCGCCCCGGCCTCCCGCAGCCGCGCCAACAGCTTCTCCACGATGAGCATATTCCCCGGCAGCGAGAACTCCAGCGCGTCCTCGCCGGTGTATGAGTGCGGCGTAAGAAAGCAGATGACGACCGCCTCAACGCTCAGCCCCTCGCCCAGCTCAACCCGGCGGACGAAGTGCCGTCCCCGCAGACGTCCGCGCGGCGGCAGCTTGATGTCCAGCGCGCCCGTGGCAATCTGATAAGCGCGCGGCCCCGACAGGCGCACCAGCGCCAGCGCGCCTGCCGCCGGCGGCGTCGCCAGCGCGCATATCGTGTCGTCCGTCTCGTAGAACCGGGCCACGCCATGATTGTATCAGGGCGGTTGTATAATCAATGCATGTCCTTGGAAGGGGAGAGCATTCCCCCGGACGCTCCGCGTTACCGGTGCGAGTATTGCGGCCTGAACACCGCCGTGATCATCCCCCGCCGCTTCCACCGCGCGCGCATCGTATCGCTGATAATTGAGGCAACCATTCTCTATCCAATTGCGCTCATTGGCTTTCCACTCTTTCTGATGCTGATAGATCCGCGGGGCTGGGGACTACTGGCGATGTTGCCCATGAGTCTAATTGAGTTCAGCACCTGGGAGGAGCTTCTCGGAGCCACTCCGCGCGAGTGCTACTACTACATTGTTATCTTCACGCTCATCTACATGCTGCTGGTCATTTCCGTGTCCTACTTCCCGCCCTACAGCACCTCCCGCCGGATATATTGCCTCCAGTGCGGCTGGGAGAAGGTGTTGTAACCTGATGTCTGATGTAAAGAAACAGATGCCGCCCGACGGGTCGCCCTGTCCGGTATGCGGCCACCCGATGACGGTGCTCAAGTACGGTGGCAACTACACTACGAGTGGTGCTGCCGTAGTGCTGCTTGTTATCCTGTGTCTGCTACCGATTCCCCTGCCAATTGAAGTGGAACTCATGCTCTTTGCCTCAGTTGTACTAGCCGTCTTCATTGTCAGGCTTCTTGCCGGGGGCGTGCCTGGAATCAAGAAGGGTACAATCCAGTGCTTCCAGTGCGGGCACAAAGAGAGGTACTGACCCCTACCGCCTAATCTTCATCCGCGGGTCCAGGATGTCCCGCAGGCCGTCGCCGAAGAGGTTGAAGCCGAGCACGGTCAGCGCCAGCGCCGCGCCCGGGAAGATGCTCCACCACGGCATCTCCTTGAGCAGCCCGCGCGACTCCGCCAGCATGTTGCCCCACGACGCCGTGGGCGGCTGGATGCCCAGCCCTAAAAACGACAGCCCCGCCTCGCTCAGGATGTTCTCCGCCACCGCCAGCGTCCCCAGCACGATGATGGGCGCCAGGCAGTTGGGCAGCAGGTGGCGGATGATGATGCGCGCGTGGCTGCAGCCGATGCTGCGCGCGGCTTCCACAAATTCGTGTTCTTTCAGCGAGAGTATCTGGCCGCGGATGACGCGCGCGATGCCGGTCCAGCCGGTCAGTCCCAGCGCGAGGAACACCGCCCACAGCCCCGGTTTCGTGAAGGTGGCGAGGATGACAATCGCGAGCAGGATGCTGGGAAACGCGAAGAACGTGTCGGTGAGCCGCATCAGCACGTTATCCATCCAACCGCCGAAGTAGCCCGCCAGCGAGCCGATGACGATGCCGATGGTGAGCGCAATGAGGGTGGCGACGATGCCCACCAGCAGCGACACCTGCGCGCCGTAGATGACGCGCGAGAGGACGTCGCGCCCATGGATGTCGGTGCCCATAAGGAAGCGCTGCGGTTGCACTTCTTCGCCGGTGACGGGATGGGTGAGCGGCGTTCCATCGGGATTCACGGGCGGCTGGCGCAGCTCCAACGAGGGCGGTAGCCGGTTGAAGTAGCGGTACTGCTCGATGGGGCTGTGCGGCGAGACCAGCGGCGCGAAGATGGCCGCGAGCACGAACAGGACGATGATGACCAGCCCGGCGAAGGCGGCGCGGTGGCGGAACAGCTTGGTGAAGAACCAACGCATTAGGTGTACCGGATGCGCGGGTCAATCCACGCATAGATGCTGTCCACAATCAAGTTGACGATGACGAAGGTCACGGCGAACAGCGTGACGCCGCCGAGTATCACCGGGAAGTCGCGCTGGGTGATGGCGTCCACCATGGCGCGCCCCAGCCCCGGCCAGGAGAACACCGTCTCGGTCAGCACTGCGCCGGTGAGCAGCAGCGCGAACATGTTGCCGATGACCGTGATGATGGGTATCAGCGCGTTCTTCAGCGCGTGTCGCAACAATACCGTGCGCTGTCCCAGGCCCTTGGCGCGGGCAGTGCGGATGTAGTCCTGCTCCATAACTTCCAGCATGGAGCTGCGGGTGATGCGCGCGATGATGGCCATCGGCACCGTCGCCAGCGTCACCGCCGGCAGCACCAGGTGCGTCAGGTTCTCCGCCAATGTCGCGCCGTACTCGGTCATGCCGGTGACGGGGAACCAGCCGAGCTGCACTCCGAACAGCAGTTGCAGCATCAAGCCCAGCCAGAATACCGGTATAGACACGCCGGCGACCGCGAAGACCATCACCGCGTAATCCAGCGCCGACTGCGGCCGTATCGCCGCCAGAATGCCCAGCAGCATTCCCATTAGCACTGCCAGCAGCATCGCGCTGATAGACAGGTACAGCGTGTTGCCGAACTTGCCACGCAACAGCTCGTTCACCGGCAGGTTCTTCACGAACGAGTAGCCCAGGTCACCGCGCACCAGGTCGCCCAGAAAGATGGCGTATTGCACCGGCAGCGGCTTGTCCAGCCCCATTTCGGTGCGCAGGCGCTGCGCCACTTCCGGGTCGTACTTCTGGCCCATGCGCACCTGCACCGGGTCGCCCGGTGCCAGGTGGATGACGGTGAAGGTGATAATCGTGATGCCCAGCAGCACGGGTATGGCCGAAAGCACGCGCTTGATGAGGAAGTACAGCATCAGCTTCCGGCGTTACCGCTCCAGATAGACATCCTCCATCCGCGAGTTGTTGAGCTGCGGCGTGCGGTCCATCGCGGTTATCTCCAGCCCCTTCACGTAGGGCTGCACCAGCGTCAGGTTCTTGCGCCAGTACACGAGCAGCCACGGCGCGGCCGCCAGCGCGATATCCTCAGCTTTGCCGTACAAGCGAATGCGTTCCGCCTCGTCTACCGTCTTGCGCGCCTTGCGCACGAGCTGGTCAAACTGGGTGTGCGAGAAGCGGGTGATGTTGCCCGGTGCGCCGGCCTGGGTGGACTCCAGCAGCACATAGAGCCAGTTGTCGGGATCGGGGTAGTCCGCGAGCCAGGTGTTCTGGTGGAATGTAAGCTCTCCCGCGTACACCCGGGCAAGAAAGGTTGACCAGTCGCTCTGCTCAATGCTCACCTTCACGCCGATCTGCCGCAGGTCTTCTTGCACCATCGCGGCAATCTGGCGCGAAAGCTGCTGAGTGTCAATACTCAGCGTAACTTCGCTGAGGCCGTTGCCATCAGGATAGCCCGCCTGCTCCAGGTAGGCTTTGGCCTTGGCTGGATCGTAGGGGTAGCCTTCGCTGTCCGCTTTGAAGTAGAAGGAGCCCGGCGGGAAGTAGGTTTTCTGCACCTCGCCGCGTCCCTCCAGGATGTTCTTGATAATCGCCTCTTTGTCCACTGCGTGGTTGAACGCGAGCCGCACCAGCTTGTTGTCAAAGGGCGGCTTCTCGCAGTTGAAGCCGTAGCAGTACATGTCCATCGCGGTGACGCCCTGCACCATCGGCTTCAAGCTGGCATTGGCGTTGACGTCGGCCATCTTGCCGAAGGGGATATCCGTATGGTCAATGTCGCCGTTCAGGAAAGCCTGGTAGCGCGTGTTCTCGTCCGGCATCACCTTGAAGACGAGCACGTCCAGCTTCACTTCCTTTTCCCAGTAGTTGCGGTTGGCCTTGAGCACAATCTCGTTGTCGTGCTCCCAGCGGTCAAACACGAAGGGCCCGGTTCCGATGGGATGCTGGGCGAAGCCCTTCCAGTCCTGTTCCACCGCGTCGCGCGGCACCACCACGAAGTTGCTCATGCACAGCACCGACAGAAACGGCGCGAAGTTCTCCTTGAGCTTGATGATGAAGGTCTGGTCGTCCGGCGCTGAAAGCCCGGCCACGTTCTCCGCCTGGCCCTCAAACAGCGCCTGTGCGCCTGCCACGTCAAACAGCATCTGCGCGCGCTCGCTGGGCACATCTTCGTTGCGCGCTGCCGCCGCGGCGTCCAGAATGCGGGTGAAGCTGTAGAGGAAATCGCCCGCGGTAACTTCCACGCCGTTGTGGAACTTCGCGCCCTTGCGCAGGAAGAACTTATAGGTTAGGCCGTCTTCGGATATCACCCAGTTTTCCGCCAGGTCGGGCACGATCTCCAGGCTCGGCGAGAACCGCACGAGCCCGTTGAAGAGCCGGCGCGCCACCGTGTCCGATACCGTGTCGGTGATGTGCATCGGGTCCAGCGTCGGCGGGTCGGCCGGCAGGGGGAAGCGGTATACCTTCTCCTGCAGCGGTTTCACCGGCAGCGGCCCCTTGGCTTCCGGCGCTTGGCCGGCAGGCTTGGGGCAGCCGCTGAGCGCTAGCAGCGCGGCGGCTGCAATGATAATTGTGAAGTACTTCATTACTCTCCCCCCGTATCAGCCGAAGCGCCCCCGCTGTCACCCGAAGCCGCATCCGCCTGCTTGATATACACCTGCGAGAAATCCACATTGGGAAAGCTCGCGTCTACATCCATTCCCGAGATGGTGAGCCCGACCACTTCGGGCTTGATGAGCACATTCGTGGTTTGCGCGAAGAGGAAAAGCCACGGCGCGTCCTCCAGCGCAATCTGCTCCGCGCGCCAGTAGAGCGTGCGCCGCTTGTCGCGGTCAAACTCCACGCGGGCTTCCTCCACGAGTTGGTCAAACTCCGGGTTGCCGTAGCGCGACCAGTTGTCGTGGTACCCCTTGTTCTCGCTGGCGAGAAGCTGCCAGAGGAACGAGTCGGGGTCAGGGAAATCCGCCACCCAGCCGGAGCGGCCGAACAAATAGTCGCCGTTGCGCATGGTAGTGAGGAAGGTTGACCACTCCAGCACTTGCGGGTCAACCTTCACCGAAATGTCGCCCAGGAAGTCCTGCACCTGCAGCGCTACTATTGGGTATACCGAGAACGAGTTGTAGTACATCGGAAAGGTCGGCAGAAACAGCCCTTGCGGGTATCCCGCCCGCTCCAGCAGAGCCCGCGCCTTATCCACGTCGTAGTTGTAGCGCGGCTCAACCTTGTTGGCCGGGTTATGCCATTCCGCCAGCGCTGGCGGAATAATGCCGACGAAGGGCTCGTAGCGTCCTTCCAGAATCTCGTTAGCGATGTACTCGCGGTTGATGGCGTAGTTGAACGCCTGCCGCAAGTATTTCCGGGTGTCCTTCTCAAACAGCCGCTCTCTCCAGGGGTCTTTCTCCATATTGAAGACATAGAACTGGATGGCCATAAGCTCTTTGCGGCGGAATTCGCCCTCGTATTTCGGGTCGCGCATGATGTCGCGCAGCGAGCCAACCGGCAGGTTGGTGGCGTGCAGCTCATTGTTCTGATAGGCGTTGAACTGCGTGTTCAGGTCGGGGATGACCTTGTAGAGAATGTGCATGAGGTAGGGCGCGCCCTTGTAGTAGTCCGGATTAGCCTCCAGCAAAATGTGCGAATCGGTCTTCCAATCCGACAGCTTGAATGGGCCGCTGCCAACGGGATGCCGCACCCATGGGGCAGTTTGGCCTTCTGCAGTTGCCTCCACTTCCTCCCGTGGCACCACTGCGAAGTTGATCATGGCGAGCGAGGTGAGGAAGGGGCTGTAAGGCTTGCCAAGCTCTATCACGAACGTGTAGGCGTCGGGTGCCGACAAGCCTGCCAGGTTGTTGGCCGCGCCGGACTGGAAATCCTGGAACCCGACCACATCGCGCAACAGCGTGGAGCGCTCGGACAGCTCTTCAGGGGCGGCCAGCCGGTTGAAAGAATACACGAAGTCCTCAGCGGTGACCTCGCGCCCGTTGGAGAACTTGGCGCCCTGGCGCAGGTGAAACTTCAAGTGCAGCTTGTCCTCCGACACCTCCCAGCTTTCCGCCAGATCGGGGATGATGCGCAGGTCTTTGTCGTAGCGGATGAGGGTGGAGAACATCTGCCGGGCCACCGACGCGCTGCGTACATCCGTAATGTGGATAGGGTCAAGCGTGGGGACGTCCGAGTCCAGCGGCAGCTTCAGCGTGCCAGTCAGCCGCTGCGAATTGGACTGTGCGCTTTGGGGGCCGTTCCCGTTGCAGGAGAAGAAGGACAACAGCGCAGTGAGCACGACCGCGGTCAGAAGCACAATTGTGGCAATCAGGCGGGCCGAATGGCCGCACCCTTCAGTTGAACCAGCCATAAGGTGATTATAACAAGGCCGGGGCTACCCGGCGATAGCCGCCAGCAGCTCCTGCACATACCGCTCGCACGAGAACTCGGCGGGATGGAAGTTCTCTGCCATTTGGGCGGCAAGCTCCGGCAGCCCGCGCAGGGCATCCTCCATGGCTTCAGCGACTGACGCAGCGCTCGCTGGATTGGGGATAGTAGCTACCCCTGGGAGCTTGGCTAGCGGCGAAGCGCTGCCCGCAAGCGCCGGCGTGCGGAAGGCCAGGGCCTCCAGCACGGGGTACCCAAATCCCTCTTCCAGCGACGGCAGCACCAGCAGGTCGGCATGGCGGTAGAGTGAAATCAGGTCGTCATCGCTAACCCGTCCCACCGGGAGCACTTCGGGCAGCACATCCGTCCCGCAGCTAGTCATTCCTGCCGACAGCGCCGCCTGCGGCACTGGTGCGGCTGCGTTGTTGACGCCAAACCACTGGGCCTTCCCGCCAACCAGAACGAGCCGGTGCGGAAACATCCGCAGCTTCAGCTCCTTGAACGCTTCCAGCAGTACCGGTATGTTCTTGCGCGGCCCCGGCACGCCCACGTGCAAGATGAAAGGCTGGGGGATGGCCACCGGGCCATACTCAGTTTGGACGGAGACGGCGTCCAACCTTCTGTAGGACTTGCGCGAGGCCGCTTCAAAGCGCGGTGACAAGCACGAGGTAACGGTTCGCATCTTCACCGAGTGCCGGGGAAAAAGCTGCGCCAGCTTGGCGCGGGTGTGCTCGGACACGCAGACGATGCGCTGCGCGCGGTTGAGCGAGGGCCTGGCGGAAAGCCCGTAGATAAGCCGCGCTTTGGCGCCGAGCATCTGGAAACTGCTATACGGCGTGGTGTCATGGACGACGCAGGTGCAGGGCGTGTTCTCCAGCAGCGGCAGGATGTAGTCCGGGTCAAGATACGCGTCCAGCCCCAGTCCGTTGAACGCACGGGGTATCAGCCACTGGTGCTGGAGGTGGCGTGGCAGGCTGGGAACCGGGCTGATGTGCAGCTTCACCTCCGGCCTGAAGTGGCTCGGCGCGCTATCAGGCATTTCCTGCAGCACGATTTCCAGGTCGCCTTCGCGCTGCACAAACAGGTGCAGCTCTCCGTCGAAATGCAGCAGCAGTGAGGCCGCCAGTATACGGGCATAGCGGCCGATGCCGCCGGGAGTGTGAATTGCCAGTGTTGAGACCCCCAACCGCACGGCACGGATTCTACCAGACCGCTAGTATCCAACCATGAGGTTCTTGCTAAACCGCTTCAGCGCCGAGATGATGGACAGCGCCGCTAGATAGCTGGTCTTGGGATTCTGAGGCGAAGGCTTGTTCTCCAGCACGATATGCACATGCCCGGCCGGCCCCACCGCGTCTATCTCGTGGATGTTGGCCTCAACCGCCGGGTCGCTGACCAGCACGAACTCCAGCTTATCCAATCCCACCGTGGAGAGTGCCAGCGTGATGGCCACATTCACGTTCTTCGGATACTGCTCAAACGCCGGGGCCGGTGGCCCGGCATACACTTGCGTAGCCTGACGATCGTCCCTTCCCAACGCCTTGGGCGGCTTGCGGGTCGTCAGGGTGATGCGCTCCATACCAGCGAGCGTCATGGATGAGAATGCGTCCAGGCCGCCGATGGCGCCGGACGGCGCGATTATCTTCAAGTAGCTGCCGGAAAGCTCGTCCAAGAATTCCGGTGACAGGTCAAGTAGTCCGCCGACGCTCATCACGAACAGGTACTTGGTCGCCTCAACCTGCTGCGCAGCCAGCAGCGCCTTCCGCGCAATATCGGGGACGACCGAGGCGTGTGCCGCTTCCACGATCACCTTGCTGCGCGCGGCCATCGTGTCCAGGTCAACCGCGTGCATCCCAAACTGCGGGAAGTCGCGCTGGAACTGGGTCACCCGTGCGTCGTCCCGGTCGTTGATGAACGTCAGCGAGTAGGGCAGATCGTGGTCAAGAATGCCCTGGGCAAGAAAGCTGCCGATATTGCCGAGTCCGATTAGGCCGAGGGTTAGTTTGGGCATGCGGGTATTGTATCATCGCGCGAAACGGGCGGGTAGTGCAAAATATGCGAACTTATGGCAGAATCATGGCTCCGGGAGGAGGTTCCATGGCTAATAGGTGGACACTGCTTGTTTTGGCGGCTCTGCTGTTTCTAGGCTTGCTGCATTCTTGCGGCCGCGCTTCTACCGGTCTCAGTCAGCGAAGCGCTACTGGCGAACTGAGAACGGAGTTGGAAAACGTGCTTCTCGGCGAGATGGCTCGATTGGGCGTTGCCCCGTCGCGCACTACTTCCCGACCACCCTCAGGCGCGGCGAATATGGTCAACGACCTCCGCTTGGAGCAAGTGGATGACGGCTGGGTGATGCGCTGGAGCTACCGCAACCTGGGGGACTACGATCAGAATGGCACCGTGGCAATTGCAGATATCACGCCTCTGGCGCAGCACTTCCAGGAAACCTGGGCGATAGGTGAGGAGAATTCGCTTGCCGCGGTTATTGACGGTAACGGCAACAGCAAGGTCGGCATTGAGGACGTGACCCCCATCGCGGTCAACTTCGGCGTGGAGCTCGGCGGCTACGTGGTTGAAACCGCCTCCAGCCCGGCAGGCGAATACTCGGACTATGACGAAGTGCCCCATGAGAACTTCGTTGATTCGGGGGGAAGGCTCACCGCGGAACTCCATATGGACGTGCTGCCCGCGCGGTATTTCCGGCTGAGTGCTTGCGACGGCGACGGCGAGCGGTCGGTGGTAAGCGAAGTGTTTGCGCCGGAGTTGCCGGGGCCGGAGATTACGGCAGTGCGGCCCATTACTTGCGCTGCGGGACTCGCAGTCAGATTTGAGGTTGATGTTACCGGCGAAGGCCTGAAGCAGTATGCCTGGAGTTTCGGCGGGGGCGCCACACCCAACACGAGCAATGATGAGAATCCCGTAGTGATTATAGGAGCCGCAGATGTGTATTCCTGCAGTGTCGCCGTGGTCACGCCTTTCGGCATTGACAGCGAGGACTTCCAGCTGCTGGTGGTGGAGCCGGGAACCAGTCCGTACATTCTTGCGGTGCAACCGCAGTCGGGATTGGCCGGCGTGGAGGTCACCTTCACGGCCGAGGCTGGCGGCGACGAGCCTCTCACCTATGCATGGGATTTTGACAGCGCCGTTGCACCGGAGAACCGGTATTCCTCGGATACTCAGCCAGCTGTAACGCTGACCCAAACGCCGGGGAGTTACCCGGTCACGCTCACGGTCGCCAATGCCCACGGCTCGGACAACTACGAGTTCACGCTCGCTATAGTCGAAGGGCTAGACATGCAGCTGCTCTCTTTCCGTGTGCGCACGGATGGCGCGATAAACACAACCACCGGCAGCTTGTACTCCGGCTATCCTCTCTTCATTCCACGGCTGTCGGGCGACCCCAATGAGGGCACGGCTTCCGCTGGTGCGGAGGTCAAAGGCGAGATGGAGGCGATATCCTACATCTACGATAATGATGTTCACTACGGCTTTGACGACGGTGCGCCTGTAGGTAAGACCGCTGCATATAATGCAACCCTTAGTTATCTGTCGCAGTTGCTGGAATGGAGCATCGAGCATGGAGAATTGCCGGAAAGCGAGTTATTCACCCACGACGAGATGGAGCCGCCCGGGCGGCTGTGGGGCATGCTGGGCGACGTCCCCGGAGTCTACATAGTTACGGCTCACCTCCCGATAAGCCCATTCAATCCTTCTGAGCCGGTGGAGCTGGTGATAATGCTGGATGTATCAGACTAGCGAGGTGCCGCGGTGCCTATAGTTTGCGGTCAAGCTCGCAGCACCTGCGTCCGCGGAAGCGCTGAAACGACCCTTGAAGCACGGCTCTGCGGGCTTTGCCCATAAGCTCCCGGTAGAAGTGCAGGTTGTGGTAGGTGAGCAGTATAGCCGCGGAAACTTCGTCCGCCGCAATGAGATGGCGCAGGAATGCGCGGCTGTGCGTCCGGCAGGTCTGGCACTTACACGTCGGCGAGACCGGCGCAATATCCAGTGCGTACTTCCTCAACTTCAAGTTCATGACGCCTTCCCACGTGTAGGCCACGCCCCGCCGCGCCATCCGCGTGGGTAGCACGCAGTCAAACAGGTCGTAGCCAATGGCGATGGCCTCCACCAGATCATCTGGCGTTCCCACGCCCATCAAGTAGCGCGGCTTCTTCACCGGTAGATGCTCGGCGCAGAACGCTGCTGTGCGCAGAAACTCCGCGCGCGTCTCGCCGACCGACAGGCCGCCCACCGCGATGCCGGGAAAGTCGAGCGCTGCAATCTCCGCAATGCTTTCCTCGCGCAGCGCCAGGTCGGTGCCGCCCTGCACAATACCGAAAAGCCGCGTGCCGGTGCGTCCGCCGCCGCGCTCCTTCCAGTGCGCGTGGGCTCGCCGCGCCCAGTCGTGCGTAACCGCGAGGTCCTTGCGTAGCTGCTTCGGTTCCGAGGGCAGGGGGCTGCACACGTCCAGCGCCATCGCGATGTCGGCGCGGAAGGCTATCTGTGCGTCAACCGCGGCTTCGGGCGTGAGGAAGAAGGGCTTGCCGCTTTCATAATCGCGGAAATGTACGCCGTCCAGCGTGACCTTGCGCAATGGCGACAGGCTGAAGATCTGAAAGCCGCCGGAATCGGTGAGGATGCCGCCGTCCCAGCCGGTGAACTTCTTCAGCCCACCGAGCTGCTGGATGACCTCCAGCCCTGGCCGGCAGAGCAGGTGGTAGGTGTTCATCAGCACGTGCGGGAAGCCCATCCGCTTGAGGTCGGCGAAGGTGGCGTCCTTGACGATGCCACGCGTGGCGATAGGCTGGAAGTATGGCGTGGTCACCTCAATCCCGCCGAAGCTCATCATCCCCGCCCGCGCGCGCCCGTCAACCTCTTCCACCGTGAAGAAGCGGCTCATGGCTTTGCCTCCGGCGGTAGCAGTACACGCGGATCTACTGGCGGCGGTGGTAGCCTCAGCGCCTTCAGGGCGTCCGCGAAGTACTCCGGCGGCTCCGCGCGCAGCTCCATCTGCTCGCCTGTCGCCGGGTGTTTCAAGTATAGCGCGTAAGAGTGCAGGAAGAATCCGGGGCAGCGGCCGATGGCGTCCAGGAGCCGCTTGCGCACTGCCGCTTCGGGTAGGGCTTCGCTCCACGCGCTGCGGTAGGACTTGTCCCGTGCGCCTTCCAAAAAGCTCGTAAGCTCCACGTTCATCCCGCGCCCGTAGTCGTCATCTCCCACAATGGCTTGCCCCCGCGACTGCAGATGCACCCGGATCTGATGCGTCCGCCCGGTGACGATGCGCAGCAGCACGAGCTTGACCACCGGATGCGCGCCAATCACGCGGTAGTAGGTCAGCGCCAGCCGCCCCTTCGCGCCCACCGTGTACAGCTCGCGGTGCCTGGGATTGCGCTCCAGCGGCTCATCTACCACGCCGGTTTCCGGCATCTCACCGCCAATCGCCAGCGCCAGGTAATATTTCAGCGCCTGCCGCCGTTCAAACGTGCGTTGAAGCGCAGCATGCGTCGGCGTGTCCTTGGCCACCAGCAGCAGGCCGCTGGTTCCCTTGTCCAGCCGGTGGACGATGCCCGGCTTTAGGGCGTCGTCCGTCTCCGCCAGCCGGAAGGACGAGGCTTTCAGGTAATCCACCAGCGTGGGCTCACTCATTCCCGCAACCGGATGCGTGGTTAGTCCCGCAGGTTTCGCCAGTGCAACCAGGTAGTCATCCTCGTAAACAATCCGCACGTCCGCAAGCTCTGAGCCGGGCGGAATCACCGCGGCGCGGTCAGTGTTGAGCTCTTGCCACGCGCTCATCACCACTTCCACCACCTCGCCGCTTGCCAGCGCCAGGTTCTTCTTGGCTGGCTGGCCGGCAATGAGCACTCCTCCGGCCTCAATTAGCTTCTGTATTTGGCTGCGGGAAGCTCCTTTGAAGACGTCAGAGGATTGCGGAAGTAGTTCCGCTAACGCCACATCCAGCCGCGCACCCTCCATTTCAGGCGGCACGCTCACAGTCAGCGAGTCCTTACTACTCACCGCCCGCGTTGCCTCCCGTCGGCCTTTTCCGCCTCGCGCAAACGCATGAGCAGCTCGTCCAACTGCGCACTATATTCCGCGACCGGCTCCAGCGTCACGCGTCCGAACCGGCCGCGCTGGAAGTCCGCCAGTATCTTGCAGCCCATATCGTCCTCCAGGGCGTCACCCATCTTGCCTCCCTTCAACCGATGCCCCACCTTGTGCACAATTTCCCACGCCGCGCATTGTTCCAGCCCCTCCGCTTCCAACCCATAGAGCTTGCAGAGCTTCTTCCATCCGTTCCCGCGAAGCTGCGCGAACACACTGCCAAGCGCCTGCTCCAGCAGGTTGTGCTCCGGCGGGGTTAGCCCCAGCGCGAGCATATGCGGTTTCCCCTTCTTAGACCGGGAGTAGTCGCGCACGATGCCGGGCGTGTCCAGCAGGTCGATTCCCTCGGTGATGCGCACCCACTGGTGTCCCCGCGTAATGCCGGGGCGGTTGCCGGTGCGCGCGCGTTTGCGGCCAATGAGTTGGTTGATGACGGTGGACTTGCCGGTGTTGGGCACGCCCAGCACCACCACGCGCAAAACAGTGTCGCGGATGCCGCGGCGGGCGCGGGTTTCGTGTTTTCTCCGCCACACCTCGGCGAGCATACCGCCAACCGCCGAGAGCGCTGATTGCTTGTTGGACGCCGCGTCAACCGCAGCCAGGCCGCTGCCGCGCAGGTGCGCCAGCCAGCGGTTGGTTTCGGTGGTGTCGGCCAGGTCGGCTTTGTTCAGCACGTATAGCGCATCGCCGCCCAGTTGCCGCTCCAGGTGGAAGGTCGTGTACGGTGCACGGGCCTCCAGCACGTAGAGAGCGACGTCCAGATAGGCGGCTATCTCGCGCGGGAACACGTCCTTTTGGCTCGCCTGCTGAACCATGGGCGCATATTATCGCATTTCGGAGGGGCGGCCCGGCCAAGCGGGCGTATTCCCGCGCGTTTTCGCCTAACGCACTTGCGCGATAAAGGTCGTGAAGTCCTGGCTCATCGTGTACGCTGCTGCTAGCATCATCCCGGCCACTAAGGAGAAGAGCAGGGCGGTTGCCGCTGCGAGCAGCATCCTTTGCGTAAGCCCCGTTTCCGTCTTGTTGTTAGTCCGCGATACCATTTTCCTCTCCCGTATTCCGGCTATCCGCCGGTATTCACTTGGTATGATGCGAACACTGCGTCCTTTGTTCCAGGGCTGAATGCTATAATCCGCCGAAAGCCCCCGGGAGGATACCGCTATGCGGACAGCACTGCTTACACTCGCTATGATCGCGGCGTTTGCCTGCGCCTTCGCATCACCGGCGCACGCATCGCCCGAGGCCTTCGGCCTGATCTATCCCTTCGTCTCGCCCGACGGCACGCGGGTGGCGTTTTCCTACCAGGGAGATATCTGGGTCGCTTCTACGAACGGTGGAGACTCCCGGCGGCTCACGGTCAGCATCGCCTTTGAGCGCAGCCCGCGGTGGTCGCCGGACGGTCGCAGAATTGTGTTTTGTAGTAACCGCGACGGCAACTACGACCTTTACGTTGTTTCTTCCGCAGGCGGCGAAGTGCGGCGGCTGACCTGGAGCGATGCAAACGACTATCCGGGCGACTGGTCGCCCGACGGCAAGCGCATCCTCTTCACCACCTACCGCAGCTTTCCCGGTAGCCAGATGATGGAAATCGATGTGGAAACGGGCGAAGAGCGGCTGGTGTTGTGGGACAGCGCCTCGGTGCGCTACCCGCGCTACAGCCCCGACGGTAAGCGCATCGCCTTCAACCGCGGCCCGCAATCTTATACGCGACTGGGCTACAAAGGCA
The DNA here is from genome assembly GCA_964554185.1 of uncultured Planctomycetales bacterium. Taxonomy (GTDB): domain Bacteria; phylum 4484-113; class 4484-113; order 4484-113; family 4484-113; genus CAZKNJ01. Next base: position 45,472 of record CAZKNJ010000010.1, read on the forward strand.
GTGGCAATGCGCAGGTCTGGGTGATGGACACTACCGGGAGCAACGCCGTCCGCCTGGATATGAGCGATTACAGCCAGCACTGGCCAACCTGGTCGCCCGATGGAAGCCGCGTCTGCTATGTCACGGACAACGGCGGAGTGCGCAGCCTGGACTCGGTCAAGACCGACGGCACTGGCAAGCGCCACGTGCTGGAGGTATCGGGGCAGGAGCTGTTCTATCCGTCCATAGCGTCCGATGGAACTGCAATGATATGGGCAGAAGGCAGCATATATCGCGGCAAGCTGTCCCAATCAGGTGACGCCTTAAAGGATTCTGCCCGCCGAATCGTGGTGAGTGCCGGCAGCGACGAGAAAACGCAGTACATCACCCGCGAGGTCCTCCGCACGGCCGACGAGGCCGTTCCCTCGCCGGATGGCAAGTGGCTGGCGCTGGTAATCCGCGGGGATATCTACATCCAGCCCGTTTCCCGCACGCCGGAAGAGGAAGTTGATGCCCCGCGCGGCGGCGAAGCGGTCAACTTCACCAACACGCCCAACCGCGAGTGGCAGGTGCAGTGGCATCCCGACTCCGACCGCGTCTTCTTCGTCTCCGACAAGGATGGTGGCCAGAGCATCTATGAGCTTGAGTTGAATACGCGTAAATGGAAACGCCTGACCGACGGGCCGATTGATACCTGCCCGCGCCTCTCGCCGGATGGGAAGCAGCTGGCATACTACCGCGACGAGGGTATGCTGATGGTGCAGAATCTGGAGACGCTGCGCGAGCGCAAGCTTATCCGCGATGTGGTGCGCCGCGCGGTGTGGAATACCGAGCTCAACTGGTCGCCCGACGGCCAGTGGCTCACTTATACCGCCATCACTCCCTCCTACGACCGCGATGTGTGGGTGGTGCAGGCGGACGGCAGCGAAGAGCCGCGCAACCTCACGCAGTATCCCACCACCAACTGGGGGCCGATTTGGACCGGTGACGGCAAGAACATCGTTTTCGCCAGTTACCGCGAGGGCGAATACTCGCGGCTCTTCCTCTTGCCGCTGACGCTGCCGGAGTTGAAGTTCACCGACGAGTTCAAGTTCGGCGCGCCGGAGGAGGAGAAGCCTGAGCAGACAGACGATGCCGCCAAGCCCGTAGAGGAAGAGACTGATGCGAAAACGGAACCGGCAGAGGATGAAGCCAAGCCCGCCGTTCCACCAGTGAAGATTGACTTCAAGGATATTGAGTACCGCGCCTATGCCATCAGCGAGGCGCTAGACGGTATCAACAACATGACGGTCTCGCCCGACGGTAAGACAGCGCTTTACCAATCCGGCACCACCCAGCGGGAGCGCAAGCTCTGGGCGGTGGAGCTGCTAACCGGCAAGAGCAATTACATCGGCATCGCCCAGCCGTTCACGTGGATGGAGTGGACTTCGTCCGCCGGGCCTTTTGCCATCTATGAGAATGGCGCAACCGTGAAGATAAACCTGTCCGGTTCCACCGTAACCGGAGTGGAGCCCGTGGGCATCACCGCCCGCACCACGCTTGACCGCCCGGCGGAGATCCTCGCCATGTATGACGAGGCTTACCGCAACCTGAAATACGGCTTCTACGACGAGAAGATGCACGGGCGCGATATGGACGCCGCCTACCGCAAGTACCGCCGGATGGTCGCCAACGCCGTCACCCACGAGGAGTTTGAGATCTTCACCACGTTCTTGCTGGGCGAATTGAATGCCAGCCACCTCGGCATCTGGGGCGACTCCAGCGCCGAGGGCATCACCGCCAGCATCGGCCAGTTGGGCGTGCAGTTTGACCCGGACTACACCGGAGAAGGCCTGCGCGTGAGCAAGGTGCTGGCGATGGGCCCGGCCGACCGCGAAGAGAGCCGCTTGAATGTGGGAGATGTCCTGATGACAGTGAACGGCCAGCCGGTGGGCTGTGACGAGCGCGTCTACGAGCAGCTGGACGGCACGATTAACCGCACCGTGCAACTGGCCGTGCAGCGCGCCGGTGGCGCCGAGGAGACCGTTCGCATCCGCCCCGTTTCTTACTCAGACCAGCGCAATCTGGAGTATGAACAGTGGGTGCGCGATAACCGCAAGATGGTAGAGGAACTCTCAGGCGGACGCGTGACCTATTTGCATATCGAGCGCATGTATGACGACTGCCTCTACCGGTTTGAGCGCGAGCTGTTCGGCTTCGCCAAGGACTTCGACGCGGTCGTCATTGACGTGCGCTACAACGGCGGCGGCCAGATTCACGAGCAGCTATGGGAGCTGCTCGGCCGCAAGCCCTACGGCTACATCTCCCGGCGCGGCTTCGGCAAGTATCTGACCCCGACCGAGATGCATACCGGCCCGAAGGTCTGCCTCATCCACGAAAGCAGCTTCTCCGACGCGGAGATATTCCCCTACGGGTTCAGGTTCCTGGGTTTCGGCAAGCTCGTGGGCGTAGCCACCAGCGGCGGCGTCATCGGCACCTTGAACTACCAGCTACTGGACGGCACCACCTTCCGCATTCCGATGACCGGCCGCTACCGCCTGGACGGCAGCAACATGGAAAACGACGGCGTCCAGCCGGACATCTGGGTGGATGCGCCGCTGGGAGCGATTCCCGCCGGCGACGACCCACAGCTGCGCAAAGCGGTGGAAGTCGTAATGGACGAGCTCGGCGCGTCGCGCTTCTGACGCAGTGCATTGCGGTTCTTGCGTCGCAGACCGTGTGGCGCGGTTCACTACCCTCGGCATGAGTGCTAGAATATCGCGCACCTAATCACTTCCCAAAGGAGCTATCGGTGAAGATACACGAATACCAGGCGAAAGACGTGTTCGCCTCTTATGGGATACCCGTGCCGCCGGGAAAGGTGGCGTTCACTCCCGATGAAGTGGAGGCCATTGCCCGCGAAATCGGGGGCAAAGTGGTGGTGAAAGCCCAGGTTCATGTCGGCGGCCGCGGCAAGGCCGGCGGCATCAAGCTCGCCGACGACCCCGCTGACGCCAGGGCGAAGGCCGAGCAGATTCTGGGGATGGACATCAAGGGCTTGACGGTGGAGAAAGTGCTGGTCACCAAGGCCATTGACATCCGCGACGAGTACTACTGCGGCATTACGCTTGACCGCGACGCCCGCAAGCTGGTGTTGATTCTCTCCGCCGCCGGCGGCGTGGACATTGAAGAAGTCGCCCGCGAGACGCCCGAGAAAATCGCCAAGGTCCACATTGACCCGCTCATCGGCCTGTACGAGTACCAGATAACCCGCGCCATCTTCTCAAGCGGCGTGGACACTACTAAGGCCAAGCAGATTCGCGCCATCATCAAGAAGCTGTACGCGTGCTACCTGGCGATTGACAGCAGCCTGGCGGAGATCAACCCGCTGGTAGTCACTACCGACGGCGAAGTGATTGCGCTGGATGCGAAGATTAACATAGATGACAACGCGCTTTACCGCCAGGCCGAGTTGGAGAAGCTGATGGAAGTCGGCGCGGACATGGACGAGCTTGAGTCAGAGGCCCGCCACGAAGACATCGCCTATGTCCACCTGCCGGGCGGCAATGTCGGTGTAATGGGCAACGGCGCCGGGCTGGTGATGACCACGATGGATGTCATCTCGCGCGCCGGCGGCCGGCCCAACAACTTCCTGGATATCGGCGGCGCGGCCACCTCCGACGTGGTGGAGAAAGAGCTGTTGCTCATTCTCAAAGACGACGACGTGCAGGGCATCTTCCTGAACGTTTTCGGCGGCATTGTGCGCTGCGACATGGTGGCGGAAGGAGTCCTCAGGGCTTACGAGAAGATGCCGCGCAAGGTGCCTGTGGTGCTGCGCATGACCGGCACCAATGAGGACCTTGCGCGCAAGATGCTGGAAGGTACGCCGCTCATCTACGAACCGTCCACCGAGGCTGGCGCGGCGAAGGTGGTTGAACTGGTGGGAGGGAAGTCGTAATGGCAATACTCGCTAACAAAGATACACGCGTGCTGGTTCAAGGCCTCACCGGCGGGGAAGGCACCTTCCACACCACCCGCATGGTGCAGTACGGCTCCAACGTCGTCGCTGGCGTGACCCCGGGCAAGGGCGGTACCGAATGGAAGCCCGACGGGGTGGAGCAGGCGGTTCCCGTCTTCAACACGGTGGAGCAGGCGGTGGAGGCCACCGGCGCCGACGCCAGCGTCATCTTCGTCCCCAAGCAGTTCGCCACCGACGCGATTATGGAGGCGGCGGATGCGGGGCTGGAAGTGGTCGTGGCCATCAGCGACGGCATCCCCATCAACGATATGGTCAAGGTGTACTCCTTCATGGAGATGACCATGACCACGCTCATCGGCCCCAACTGCCCCGGCCTGGTCAGCGTGGGCGAATGCAAGCTCGGTATCATGCCCAACCATATCTTCAAGCCCGGGCCCGTGGGAGTGATCTCCCGCAGCGGCACTCTCACCTACGAAGTGGTGAATGCGCTGACCAAAGGTGGCTTCGGCCAGACGACCTGCATCGGCGTGGGCGGCGACCCCATCATCGGCACCAGCTTCCTGGAGCTGCTGATGGAGTTTGAGGAAGACCCGGCGACCGAGTGCGTGGTCATCATCGGCGAAATCGGCGGCAGCGACGAGGAAGACGCCGCGGAGTTCATTCCGGATATGTCCAAGCCGGTGGTCGCCTTCATCAGCGGGCGCACCGCGCCTCCGGGCAAGCGCATGGGCCACGCGGGCGCCATCGTGAGCGGCGGCAAGGGCACGGCCGAAACCAAGATTAAGGCCTTCCAGGCCGCCAACACGCCCGTGGCTGACACTGTCCCCGACATCGTCCGCCTGGTCGGCGAGAAGTTGGGGTAGTGGCGCCCCTCTGCAATGGGGCGCCAGCGCAACCGGTCGAGCGCGTATGGGGTAGAATCTTCCGGGGGTCAGTTGATCTTACGTGCTGGAACTGAGGTCAATACACAGGGGATTCAGGACAGCCTCCGGGTGGACTCAAGTGTTGTCTGGAATAACTCTAAGCGTTCCACCCGGAAGCTGCGTAGCTTTCTGCGGGGTCAACGGCTCGGGCAAGAGCACCTTATTGCGGATTCTCGCCGGACATCTCAGAGCTAACAAGGGGGCTTACGCAGTCGGAGGGGAGATCATCACCAGTCTTGGTGATGAGGAGCTTTCCCGTTGGCGGTATGCTAGCACCGGTATGGTCTCCGCAGGTAGCGCTGACCTAATTCCCTTTGCCAGTGGGGTTGCCAACATCAGCATAGGCAGACGACGCCCGCGTGATGTAAGGAGCAAGATTGCGGAGATCATCACTGGGTTGGGCGGGGCGATTTCGGATGGTCTGTTGCTGAAACCTGCGTATGCTATGTCCGATGGACAGAAGCGGTTTGTGCAGTACGCTCGCGCAATCGTGCACGGTCCCAATGTGCTGTGCATTGATGACCCATACGCCCATATTCAGCGCGAAATTGCCGACATCATGATCGAGACTGCGCTTCATCGCGTGAAGATCCCGTATGTAATGCTCGCAGTCACTAGCCAGGCAGAAGCTCCGCCGGGCGCATCGCATGTGTACTTACTCGATAAGGGAGTTCTAGAGAAACCGTGATTGGCACTACTCGCATGCTATTACGGTTGTGTGCAAGGACGGTCTTAGCGTCTATCGGGCTTGTTGCTGCTGTTCTGTTGTCTGTTGAAGTCGCGTCTTTGGGGGATACCGCGCACAGATTTGGCGTGCGGGCAGAGCTCACGCAGCTCTGGCTAACACCTACCGCTAGGCCGGAAACTCCCTTTGTGGAGGATTATCTTCACAATGAGGTCTTACTTGGCTGCAAAGGGACGCCGGTGATTCTATCCGCATATGTGGTTGAGCCTGTGAGGAATGCCCCTGAGCGCGCGGGTATTATTCCTCGCCATGTGTTCTGGGCGGTATCTGATCAAGGGAGCGGCCCCGTGCGTCTGTGGCCAATAGGTGAGTCGTACTCGCAAGCGGTAACAGATCATGCATTCATAAGCGGCAGGCTACCGGAAAAAGCAGGAGAGGCGGTACTGACTGAAGCGGAAGCTGAGCTTCTGTTCGGTGGTAAGGCGAAAGCTGCAATCGGAAGCGAGTTTGAAGTGGTGATGCGTTGCTCCCAAGAGCTCCTGAACCTCTTCCCCGAGGGGACGTTCGCCAGTCTGGCCTCGGAGCCAGCAACTTACAGCTTCATTCTGGTTGGGATTAGAGATGATGCTTTTCTTGAGAGCCCCAACGCCGTTGCCTTTGACGAGGGGCCTGTCGTGGTTGATGCCGGGCGTCTACGCGAAGCCGCGGTCCTAGGAAGCATAGCCATTTGGCCCGATGGCATGAGAGAGAGTATGGCGCGGTTGCCCGTAGCTGCTGCTGCTTGGATGCATGCGGACGAAATGAGATGGCCGGAATTTGGGCCCAGGCTGGCTGGACGGTTCAGCGCGGGACATGTCAGGGGTGGCCTGATCAACATGGGTGAGTACACGAGCGGTCAGGCCGAGCTGGCGCATGATTCATGGTACGTCTGCTTTTCAAGCATCTCTGACCTGAGTCGGTCATGGCTTGGGCTGGCTCGCTTATCACGAGTGCGCAGAGTCTCTATCTCAGGCATAGGCACCTACACGGCTGTTATTGCGCCTGTAATCGACTTCCTGCAGCAAGGTCATGTGTATGCTGAAACCTTGCTTCTCCCCGTACTTGCGTTGTTGGGACTGGCCGCTGGCATTCTTCTCGTCAGCCGCCACACTAGAACTCTTGCAGTCCTTTTCGCGTATGCTGGGCCACGCTCCCAGGTTTTCCGGCGGTGCTTGGCAGCTTACTCTTTGGCGGTTTTCTTGCCTTTAGCGGTTAGTGTCCTCGTAGTGCCATGGCTCATTAGCTGGCAGTACGCAGCCCTCAAGGCGAGGCTGGCATTCCTTGAGGCTGCTGGCTTTCCTGCGCTCTTGCCAACTTACGGAGATCTAACTTGGCTTTCTGTCAGATATGCGGCGTTGATAGCGATAGCGACAGTAACCGGTGTAGTATTCTCCCTCTACAGACTCTCACGTCGGGAGGTCGGCGAGGTGTTCGGGCGCCTCGAGTGAACGAGTGCCTTGAGTCGGGCAACCGAGCCGGCGTTGAGCAGGTTAGTCTGCACATGGGGTAGAATCTCCCCGTATGCGTAAACCGCGCACTTCACTGCTTGCCTTGCTGGCGGCTCTCGTGCTGGGAGCGGCGTCCTCCTGCGGGGGCGGGGTGGGGGCGGTGCTGGCGGGCTACTACATAAACGACCTCTGGGGCACCGAGACTTCCACCATCAGCATTATGAACGCCTACAGCACGCTGCACCTCGCGGTGGATGAGGAATTCCAGCTGCGCATCCTCCACCGCCAGATTCGCGACGACAGCTTGGGACGCAAGTACTACTACGAGGAGGAGGTCACGGCCGAGTGCCGCTATACCAGCAGCAACTCGTCGGTGGTGACGGTGGATAGCGAGGGGCGGCTGATAGCCCTCGCCCCGGGCGTGGCAACCGTAAGCGTGCTATTCAACTTGCCGCTGCAGAAGGCCGATCAGGCGAAGCTGACCGTGGTGGTGGGCAGTCCCTAGCCCTGGAGAATCCGCGTGCGCTTGAGCACGAGCACGCTGATGATGAAGCACAGCACGCCGGTGAACATCTGCGAAACGACGAAGCTAACCCCTTCCATATCAGGAAAAAGACCGGTTGCCTGCTGCAACCAGGGCACGTACTCGTCCGAGCCCAGCGCCAGGCTGTAGTCGTTGAAGGAAACGAACAGCAAGCCGACTCCCAAGGCGAAGAACAAGACGCCGATAGCGTCTATCGCCCACTCGCCATATGTTACTGATCGCCGCCAGTCAAGAATGGGTTTCCAGTGAGGTTTGTTATCCATTTCCTTCGGTGGGATTATACCAGAGTGCCGTTGCATCCGGCAGCAGCCGTTAGCGTCGTGATGCTACAATAGAACTACTGGACAAGGAGGAACATCGTCCGATGCGGGAAATCCATGTTGATGATATAACCGCGGCAGTTGAAGAGCTGGCGCGCGACGCGGCCTTTGACTTGCCGGAGGACTTCTTCGCCGCACTGGAAAGGATGCGCGGCAAGGAGGAGTCCGAGCTCGGCCGGCACGTGATTGACCAACTGCTCAAGAACGCGAAGCTGGCGCATGACGAACGGGTGCCCATGTGCCAGGACACCGGCATGGCCACTGTGTTCGTGGATGTCGGCCAGGACGCGCACATCGTGGGCGGCAGCCTGCGCGAGGCCATCGACGAGGGCGTGCGCCGCGCCTACGAGAAGCACTACCTGCGCAAGAGCATCTATGAGAACCCGTACAAGCGCGACAAAAACACCGGCGACAACACCCCCTCCATCATCCACATTGATCTGGTGCCCGGTGACCAGGTGCATATCCTCTTCGCTGCCAAGGGCGGCGGCAGCGAGAATATGAGCACTGTGCGCATGATGCGCCCGGCCGACGGTATTGAGGGCGTGAAGAAGCTCGTGACGGACTGGGTGACCCAGGCCGGCGGCAACCCCTGCCCGCCTATTGTGGTGGGAGTTTGCATCGGAGGCAACTTCGAGCTTTCGGCCTTGCTGGCCAAGAAAGCGCTAATGCGGCCGGTGGACGACCGCAATCCCGACCCGGAGGTGGCGGCGCTGGAGGATGAGCTGCTGGAACTCGTCAATAAGACGGGGGTCGGCCCCGGAGGCTTTGGGGGGACCCAGACCGCCGCAGCGGTCAAGGTGGAAGTGCGCCCTTGCCACATCGCCACCTTCCCGGTGGCCATAGCCATCCAGTGCAATGCCGCCCGTCATAAGGAGACGGTGCTCTAGGCTGCGGCGCCTGTGCACCTGGTTTTAATGGAATACGACAGCACTAAACGCGCCGAGAATGAGGGCGACACTGCTGCCCAGAGCGGACGGAAGTGTCCGGTTTGCGGCGCAAACATTGTGCCGGATGCAGAAGCCTGCCCCGAGTGCGGCCAGCGATTCCAGCCGTCAAGTGTGCGTTATCGCTCGGTGGGTGAAGCCTTGGGCGTGCATCCTGAGGATAAGGAGCCGGACTACAAGGCGCACCATTCGAACGACTTCGAGAAGAGCGGCGATGCCCCGGAAGCCAGAGCGCAGGGGGAAGAGGAGCAGCGGGTTGCTGCTGAACAGCGCCGCGCTATGGAGCAGCCCCGGCAGGAATTGCCGGAGGATGAAGGTTCGCAGTTTCGCTATCTCTTTACCCCTCAAGTGGTGGAAGCTCAGGTTAAGCCCGCCAGCCTTGGCAAGCGGACGCTGGCGCTAGCGCTGGACTGGGTGACGGTTTACCTGGTTTTTACCATCGTGCTCTACTTCATCGGTGCTGAGACCGTGGTCGCGGAGGTGGAGAGTATCTTCTTGGAGAGAGGATGGGCGGCCTTCGCCGATCCTGAAGCGTTGCCCGCCGGCGTGGGGCATGCTATGGAGCTTCTGACGGTTTTGATACTTGCGCTGCTGATTGGGCTGTACGCCGTTTTCACCGCCTACGGCGGTAGCACTCCCGGCAAAGCCATCATGGGCATCAAGGTAACCAAGTTTGACGGTAGCGAAGTAGGGTTGGGCGCAGCGCTTCTGCGGTCAGCTTTCCTGTGGGTATTCACCTACCTGACGATGGGGCTATACCTGGTGTTTGCCGGCCTGTACTGCCTGATTGACCCGTACGGGCGCTCTGTGCACGACATCGTTGCCGGTACACGGGTTACGCGCCGAAGCTGAGAGAAACGGCACCTACAGCTCGATTCATCCCATTTTCGTGCACTGGAGCTAGTGACTTAGCCGCCACCAGAGTGTAGAATAGGGCGACAAATCCACATTTCGCGAGCTGCTAGATGACCAGATTCGTCTTCGTAACCGGCGGTAACGTAAGTTCAATCGGCAAGGGCATTCTGTCCGCCTCGGTTGGGCTGCTGTTTAAGAGCGCGGGCTACAAAGTGACCGCGCTGAAGTTCGACCCCTATGTGAATGTTGACGCCGGGACTATGAACCCCATCCAGCACGGCGAAGTCTTCGTCACCGACGACGGCGCCGAAACCGACCTGGACCTGGGCCACTACGAGCGCTTCCTGGACGAAGACTTGCGCAAATACAACAACGTGACCACCGGCCAGATTTACGAGTCTGTGATAATGAAGGAGCGGCGTGGCGATTATCTGGGCAAGTGCGTTCAGGTGATTCCCCACGTCACCGACGAGATAAAGCACCGCATCACCGTTGCCGCCAGGCGTTCGCAGGCGGACGTGGTGCTGGTGGAGGTCGGCGGCACGGTGGGCGACATTGAGGGTCTGCCATACCTGGAAGCCATCCGCCAGTACCGCAACGATGTCGGCCGCAACAACGCGGTCAACATCCACGTGACGCTGATACCTTTTCTGCACCCCGGCGGCGAGCTGAAAACCAAGCTCACGCAGCACTCGGTGAAGGAGCTTCGCTCCATCGGCATCCAGCCCGACCTGATTCTGGCGCGAACCCATGTGCCCATCACCCCGGATATGAAGGAGAAGATCAGCCTGTTCTGCGACGTTCCCGTCGAGTGCGTGATCGAGGGACTGGACGTGGACAGCATCTACCGCGTCCCGCTGATGCTCAATGCCCAACGCATCACCGACCTGGTAAGCGAGAGGCTGGGCCTTAAGAGCTGCCAGCCCCGAATGGACGAATGGCAAGCCTTCTTGGATAAGCAGGCCAGCTGCGAAGGCAAGGTGAAGATAGCGATCGTCGGCAAGTACACAGCGCTGAAGGACGCTTATATGTCCATCCTGGAGTCGCTCACCCACGCAGCGATCCACCACGGCGTTGAGTTCGATTTGGTGTGGGTGGATGCCGAGAAGCTCACCGAAGATAACTGCGCCCGCCACCTGGCGAACGCCCACGGTGTTCTCGTTCCCTACGGCTTCGGGTATCGGGGTATTGAGGGCAAGATACTGGCGGCGAAGTTCGCCCGCGAGAACGACATCCCATACTTGGGGCTATGCCTGGGGATGCAGATTGCCGTGATTGAGTTCGCCCGCAATGTCTGCGGTCTTGAGAACGCGAACTCCAGCGAGTTCGATGAGAGCTGCCCGCACCCGGTCATCGATTACCTGCCGGCGCAGCGCGACATTACTGACATGGGCGGTACGATGCGCCTGGGCAAGTACCCCTGCGAGCTTCAGCCCCGCACAGTCTCGCGAAAGCTCTACCAGCGCGCGAAAGTCTGGGAACGCCACCGCCACCGCTACGAGGTTAATCCGAAGTACCACGAGACGCTGCAAAAGCATGGCATGGTATTCAGCGGCCTGTCCCCGGACGGGATGCTCGTGGAGTTGATGGAATACCGGGACCACCCGTACTTTGTGGCGTCCCAGTTCCACCCCGAGTTCAAGAGCCGGCCGCTGCGCCCGCACCCGTTGTTCGCCGGTTTCGTTGGCGCGGCGAAGAGCATCGCCGGTTGCTAGCGTAATCAGTCTCCCCAATCCGTCGCCTACATAGGCGGTGGCGGTACTTCAGTAACTTCGTACTCGAATTCAAACACGTCGCTGCCGAAGTCGTTCACGGCTTCAAGCTGGCAGTTGAACACCCCCGTGTAACTCGGTAGCAGCAGGACGACAGGAATGCCCTCCATTACGTACGGCGGCGAAGGAGCGAAAATATCGAAGAACGTCCAGGTCCAGGTCATCGGGAAGTCACCGGTCACGTCCGCGAAGTACCAGCAAAGGTGGCCACCTATGGTTGAGGTCCAGAGGACCCGGGCTATATGCGGAGCTTTGCCGACATAGAAGTTGAACCAGGTCGTTGCGTCGCCGAAGTCGTTTGATATTTTCACATTGCACAGGTAATTTCCCGCCCTAGTCAGGTTCACTACCGGCGTGGCGTCCCCGGACACTGTTGGATCTCCCATGTTCTTGAAGTTCCACAGGTACTCCATTGGAGAAGTGCCGAGAACCGAAGAGTTGAAGTTCACGGAACTGCCCAGTGTTCCTTTGGCGGGCGTGACAGCAATTATGGTGGGTGGGAAGCCCGCTGTTACGGTGAAGGTGTGGAGTGCGGAGCCGTGCGCATTAGAGACCTGCAAGTTAACGTTGTGCGTGCCGGCCGCGTCAAACTCCACTGTGGGTCGCGCCAGCGCGCTGGTTTGCGGGAAGGCGCTAGTGCCGAAATCCCAGCTGTACGCCAGCGGCGCCGTGCCACTGGCGGTGGCGGAAAACTCCACCCGTTGCCCGCACACGGCGAAGTCGGGGCCCGCTGTGCTGATGGTCGGCGGAACGCCGACGCTGACCGCGAAGTTCTGCGTAGCCGAGCCAAAGGTATTGCTGACTGTGAGCCGGCCGTTGAACATCCCCTGGCGCACCAGCTCTACCGCAACTTCTGGCTCGCTAGAGCGGGTAGGGCTTAGCCCATTGGTTAGTATCCACTCGTAAGTCAGTGGCTCTGCGCCTTCCACCATCGCGCTGGCGGTGCCGGTGTCGCCCACCTTGCCGCTGGGAACGCTCACCGAGATAATGCGCGGCGGCTGGAACTGCACGATATTCGACAGCTCTCCCGCCACTCCCTCGCCGTCAAGCGCTGCTACTGCGATATCCACCCACTCCTCAGTGCCTTCGTACTGGAACTGGTACCGGAGTACTCCGTCAATCGGGAACTCGGGAGTCTCCTGATTGATGGCTTCCTCCCGCGCCACCGGCCCCAGCTCGTTGAACTCCATTTCGTCCGTGTAACTGCGTACGGAGAAGCCCGCCAGCTCGCTGCCGTAGTGCCGCGCAATGGCAGTGACGTCCGCAATATCAACCACTCCGTTGCCGCTGGTATCCAGCCGCGCGGCGATAGGCGCTTCTTCACCCACAAGCTCCAGGTAGTGCTCAGCCAAAGTCACGATGTCGTCGGTGTCCACTATGCCGTCCAGGTTGTAGTCCGCGTAATGCTGGAAGCTCCAGGTGAACCAGCCGATCTGATCGTCATCCACCGAATACGCCAGGTCGGTGATGGCGCTATGCTCGCTGTCCGGCGGAGCCTGCGTTACCTTGTCAGGCATCAGCGCAACCATCGCCTCGCGCAGTGACGCCTTCAGGGTTAGCCAGGTATCCGGCTCCACGCCCGCAGGGGCGGTCATCGTGTCCAGCCGCGCAAGCTCGGCAGCAAGCGTGCTGGAGGTGTCTTGGGGCGCAGGCGTAGTTGCCGCCGGGCTGCCATTATTGGTGGCAACAGGCGTCTGCGCGCCCCCGCCGCCTCCGCACGAGGCCGCAGCAATAACAACGATGCTAACTAGGAATAAGAATAAGCGGTTCATATAAAGCCTCCAATAACGTCGCTGGCAGCCGCACAGCCGACTATCGGATAACGAGCGAAACCGTGCCTGACCCATTCGGTCGGCAGTCTGGCGTCAGGCCGCACATTCCCCTTTGCGGCCACTCGCATTATACCCCAATCCACTGGTGAAGTCAGCACACTCTCCACCGTCATTCCTAATATGCCGCCGGGTCTCACCGCCCGCCGAGTATCACCAGCCCCAGGCCGAATACCGCCGCGGCGCCCACCACCCAGGTGGTGGCATCCTCCAGGATGAAACCCATCTTCGCGCCCACCACCATCACCACGGCGCCCAGCAGCAGCCCTCCGAAAATGAGCATCGGGCGGTTAATTTCCCGAGTGATATAGGCATCGCCGTGCCGAACCCGCGTCTCGGGAAAGGGGTCTTCGTCCTCCGGCAGGAAGAACTTCGGGGCATGCTTCTCGTATCCCACCTTCTCCTGCGCGATGGCCTGGAGGATGAATAGGTCCTTGATCTGCTCCGCCGTAAGCCGGTCAAACAGCCTGGGATCAACCTCCTGCATCAGCTCCGGGTACATCAGGTGGGACATTGACGGTGCTTCCACATCCGGCCCGTACTTGCGCTTGAACGCGTCCTGGAAGTCCTTCCCCGGCTCCGGCGTAAGGTTCACCCGCGCCGCCTCGAACTTGCGCACCCAGTCTTCCACTTCCGCCACACTCACTCCCAGCGAAGCCGCCACCGACGCCACCGGCTCGCGGGCGCGCACGCGCACAACCGCAGCCCGTTTCTGTTCGGAAGTGATGCGTGGTTGGCCGCCTCCATTCTGGCGCATTCCTCTCGCCTCCTTATCGTTGCCGCCCCGCGTTCCGCCGGGCGCATTTGGCTATACCGCGCTACTCGGCTATGTGGCGGTAAACCGCGATGGTTTCCAGCAGGCTCTCCATCGCGTCCGCGCCTTTGTTGCCGGACTTGGTGCCGGCGCGCTCCAGCGCGGTTTCCAGCGTCGGCGTGGTGAGGATGCCGAAGCCGATGGGCACGTCCTTCTTCATCGCCAGCGACGCGCAGCCCTTCGCCACTTCGCTCGCCAGCAGCTTGTAGTGGTCGGTGTGCCCTTCAATCAGGCAGCCCAGCGCGAGCACTCCGTCGTAGCCGCCCTTCTTGATGAGCCGCGCCACCGTGCCGGGAATCTCAAAGCTGCCGGGCACCCAGTGGATGTCCACCTCGCATTCCTCGGCGCTCAGGCGCTCCAGCTTGTCCAGCGCGCCCGCGAGCAGCTCCTTGGTCACGAGCTCGTTGAACCGCGAGCAGACGATTGCGATGTTCAGCCCTTTGGCGATGATGCGCGCCTTGTATTCCTTCACGGCCATGGTGGTCCTCCTTTGCACCCGGCTCGCTGCCGGCGTCACTATTATAGCAGGGGCGGGGAGGGCGGCAGTTCGTCGTAGGTAGCGTCCTGTGGATTGTCCCAAAGCGCAGCGAGTTCTGGCGCAGTCCGCTCATTGAGCACGGGAGGGCAGGAGTCCCACTCCTCTAGAAGTGCTTCTAATCGGTCCACCGTTCTCAGGTCTGGGTTGAATCTCTCAGTTAGCCAGCGTCTGTAAGTCGAGGGGCTCACGCCCAGATACTTCGCAGCGAATCCGCTCATGGAGATGCCAATCATCTTCCGCCACCCCTCAAGTTCACGAGGAATCTGCCAAATAAGCTCGGTTGCTGTTGGCGTTATCTCCATAATCGGATTATACCAGCGCAATG
>CAZKNJ010000011.1:0-56667 GCA_964554185.1 uncultured Planctomycetales bacterium
CGTGAAGCCGCTGAACTGGCCCCAGTTGTCCTTGGCGCGGACTTTGTAGATGTAGTCCTCGCCCACAGTAAGGCCCGAGTCGTAGATCTTGCGGCCGGTCGTGTCGGTAGTCCTCAGCAGCGAGAAGTCCACATCAGCCGGCCCCTGCCGCCAGACTTCGTAACCCGCAAGATAGTCCGAGGCGCTCGCCCCCCAGCTCACTTCAATGGAGTAGCTGTAGGGAATGCCTTCGTTCTCCGTGGCTATCGTGGCTGGCGTCGTCGGCGCCGCCGGGAAGAACGGCGTGTTGGCCGCCTCATTGCTGGGATCGGACTCAGCCTGCGAGGTATTCACCGCAGTCGCGTAGTAGGTGTATTCAATGCCCGGGGGAAGCCAGTCGCCGTTGTTGTTGTCGGTGTACTGGAGCGGAACCGTCGCCTTCGGAATGGCCGCAACCTGGGTGAACTCGGTTTCGCCCTCGGCCTTCCGGTACAGCCGGTACTCCGCCAGATCAGGCTCGGTGTTGGCGCTCCAGGTCAAGAGAATCCTGCCGGGGCCAATGGCCTCTTTGGCGATCGCTGCGAGGTTCGCCGGCGGATTGGGCACCTCCGGCTGCGCCACCGTCGCCGGGTCGCTGGGGATGCCCTCGGCGCCACCATTGTCGCCCGGCGCTACCGTCACCTCTTCCGTACCCGCCAACAACACCTCGGTGTACTCGTACTCCACCCGCGTGCTGCCAGCATCATCCGGCCGCATCACCGATAACGGCTCTCCCGGATTGCCCTCGTTCGGCAGCGGAGTCGCGTTGCCGGCCACATATACGTTGTAGCCCGCCAGGGAAGTGCCGAAGTGCACCGCTATCGGCGTCACATCCGCGATACCTATCGTCTCGTTGCCGTCCCCGTCCGCCAGGCCTACCGCCGAGTTCTCGTCGGCAACCGCAGAACCAAAGTTCATGGCCAGCGGCGTGATGTCAGCAATCGCCACCGTCCCGTTGTTGTCGTAGTCGCCCACATTGCGCTCGTGCCACCGCAGAATATACGTCCCCGCCGTGGCAGTCTCAATCAACCGCAAGTCCGTGGGCTTGTTCTCACCTCCGCCGGGCGCAGTACTCACCGCTTTCGCCGCCGTATCCGCCCCGGCCTCGTACTTCACCCGCAACACCTCTCCACTCCCGCTAACTCCTTCCACCTCGTCAGCATGCACCTTGATTATCCCGCACGGCACTTCCCCATGCCGCCCGGTCACCGCAAGGCTGATTACCTCCTCTTCCGCACCCAGGAAACCTCCGAACTTCACCTCCACCGGCCGGTATCCCTCCGGGTGCTTCAAGGTCACGTATACCGCCTTCAGCCCCTCTGCACCCTCCGCCTTCACAATAACCTCGGGTGCACTCGCGGTTCCCACCACCTCGGCCACCAGCTTGCCTCCGCCCATCAAATCAACATCCGCAAGCTCGAAGCCTCCAATGCTCAACGGCGCCGGCGCGCTCCGCACGCCACCGCCGCCGCAGGATACCGCCAGAAGGAGCATAAAGGCCATTAGTATCAGCCTTCTCATGTTTCACTCCTTGTTGAAGTTTGTATGCGCATAAGTGCTGCGCTTACGCAGCGCGTTACGGGCTATTATACCTCAAGCAGCGGGAAGTCAGTCTACCAGCGGCGACCCGGAAAAAAGAAAGGGGCGGCATACGCCGCCCCTTATGCAGCCTTTGTTATGCCGGCTAGAGCAGTTCCTCAATGTAGCCGCGCCAAGTGGATTCGTGTGATTGCACGCCGCCGTAGACCTTTCGCACTTTGCCGTCGCGGTCAATCAGGAATGTTGACGGGCGGCTGAAAGTCCCGAAGGCGGACTCGTACAGCGTTTTCACGGCTGCACCCGTGTAGAAATCCGTGAGGTCGTTGGCGGGGCTATAGCCCTGCTGGGTAATCTCGGTGACCATAGTGCTGATAGCGGGCTCGTAGGCGCCGATGTAGCAGTAGCCCTGCGACTGGTAAGAATGGTAGATGGGGATTTGCGAAGGAAACTCCTTCGAGTGCGGGAAAGTTCAGCAGTAGTCATCGAAGCTGAGGGTTATCACGCAGTGGTTATCCAGACACTGCTGGAAGGGGATGTAGGGAGCGCTCTGCTTTTTGTAGCTGGCCACAGAGAAGCTCGGTGCATACCCCAGGAAGTTGAGCGTGGTTGTACGGACACTCGTTTGGTCGTCATCGCTCGTGACACCGTCGTTGGCCGTCACGGTTATGTCGGCAGCGCCGCAGCCGCCGCCGGAGCACCAAGCGACCGACAGGCCGTGGTTCCCGTACGGGAAGCAGCCGGAACTGGCGTTCCAGGTGATGGTGGCCGCCGGGTTGGTGACATCCACGGAGAAATGGGCCTCTTCGTTGGGCCCGAAGGTCGTGCCGTCAACGGTGAGCGTAAGAATCTGCACATCAACGTAGGGCGAGCAACAGGAGCAGGCATCGTTGCTGTAATCGCTCACCTGGTCGAAAGAGTCTTTGGCGCGCACCTTGTAAGTGTAGTCAACGCCCTCGGTCAGGCCGCAGTCCTTATACTCCGGGTTGGGGCCCTCGCCGATTGCGCCAATGAGCGTGAAGTCCGCCTCGCCCTCCGCCCGGCAGTAAACATCGTAGCCGCTCAAGTACTCGCCGGTGGACGCGCTCCAAGTGAGCTTGACGGTCAAGCCGTAAGGCAAGCAGTCATCCGTTGCCTCCAAGTTCGCCGGCGTTGACGGCGCCGCCGGGAAGAACGGCGTGTTGGCCGCCTCATTGCTGGGGTCGGACTCAGTTTCGGCAGTATTCACCGCAGTCGCGTAGTAGGTGTATTCAATGCCGAGGGAGAGCCAGTCGCCGTTGTTGCTGTCGGTGTATTCCAGCGGAACCGTCGCCTTCGGAATGGCCGTAACCTGGGTGAACTCGGTTTCGCCCTCGGCCTTGCGGTACAACCGGTACTCCGCCAGGTCAGGCTCGGTGTTGGCGCTCCAGCTAAGGCGAATCCTGCCGGGACCGATGGCCTGGCTGGCGTTCGCTGCGAGGTTCGCCGGCGGATTGGGCACCTCCGGCTGCGCCACCGTCGCCGGGTCGCTGGGGATGCCCTCGGCGCCACCATTGTCGCCCGGCGCTACCGTCACCTCTTCCGTACCCGCCAACAACACCTCGGTGTACTCGTACTCCACCCGCGTGCTGCCAGCATCATCCGGCCGCATCACCGATAACGGCTCTCCCGGATTGCCCTCGTTCGGCAGCGGAGTCGCGTTGCCGGCCACATATACGTTGTAGCCCGCCAGGGAAGTGCCGAAGTGCACCGCTATCGGCGTCACATCCGCGATACCTATCGTCTCGTTGCCGTCCCCGTCCGCCAGGCCTACCGCCGAGTTCTCGTCGGCAACCGCAGAACCAAAGTTCATGGCCAGCGGCGTGATGTCAGCAATCGCCACCGTCCCGTTGTTGTCGTAGTCGCCCACATTGCGCTCGTGCCACCGCAGAATATACGTCCCCGCCGTGGCAGTCTCAATCAACCGCAAGTCCGTGGGCTTGTTCTCACCTCCGCCGGGCGCAGTACTCACCGCTTTCGCCGCCGTATCCGCCCCGGCCTCGTACTTCACCCGCAACACCTCTCCACTCCCGCTAACTCCTTCCACCTCGTCAGCATGCACCTTGATTATCCCGCACGGCACTTCCCCATGCCGCCCGGTCACCGCAAGGCTGATTACCTCCTCTTCCGCACCCAGGAAACCTCCGAACTTCACCTCCACCGGCCGGTATCCCTCCGGGTGCTTCAAGGTCACGTATACCGCCTTCAGCCCCTCTGCACCCTCCGCCTTCACAATAACCTCGGGTGCACTCGCGGTTCCCACCACCTCGGCCACCAGCTTGCCTCCGCCCATCAAATCAACATCCGCAAGCTCGAAGCCTCCAATGCTCAACGGCGCCGGCGCGCTCCGCACGCCACCGCCGCCGCAGGATACCGCTAGAAGGAGCATAAAGGCCATTAGTATCAGCCTTCTCATATCCCTCTCCTTGTTGAAGAACGAGTATCATCGGCGAAATCTATCCGCCAAGTAGCAATTATAACATCCGTTACAGCAGAATCAAGCCACAATCGCCAAAACCGCTTTTCACAACAGCGCTTCGGTGCGCCGCCGCTGGTTGGCGAGATATATCTGCTCAAAGGCGTCGTCCATCCCAGTCTCGGTAACACGCTCCAGCAAAGCATCGGGTGAATTGTTGTTCTCGCTGAGATGTCCGAACATCACCTGGCGGGGTGGGTGACGCAGGCTCTGGACAAAGGCGAGAGCCTGCATGTTGCTCAGGTGGCCGGTGTCGCCGAGTATCCGCCGCTGCAGGAACGCAGGATAGTCGCTTGCACGCACCATGTCCGGCTCGTGGTTCGCTTCCAGCAAGATGAAGTCCGCACCGTCACAGAGGCTGGCTTGGTGCTCGTGGGTTGTGCCCAGATCGGTGATGCAGACTATCTTGGTCCCCGCACTCTCGAAGCAGATGCTGACCGTCTCCGGTGCATCGTGGCTCACCGGCAGCGGCGAGACATACACGCCGTTAAAGGCGTAACTTTCGCCCGGCCTGAAGGCGAACAGGCGGTGGCCCAGCCCCGAACGGCGGCTGCCGCGCGCGACCGCATTGAGCACCAGCTCCGGCAGCACAAAGCGCAGATTCGTCAGCCGATACCAAATCGGGAACGCGCTGAAGTGGTCTGAGTGGAGGTGGGTGACAAACACGGCGTCAATATCGCCGACTTCCACGCCCACGCCGCTCAGCTCGGCGGTGAGATGGCGGTGGGAGATGCCGCAGTCCACGAGAAACCGTTTCCCGCCAAGCTCAATCAGCGTGCAGTTTCCCTTGCTGCCGCTGGCGAAATTTATGACGCGCGCGCCGATGCGCGAGAGTATAACACAGCGCCTGGTGGACACCCGGAGAGGACATGGCGGTAGAATACTGTGGGTGCATCTGAATGCGAGCGCGGGTGAACATCTGGCTTGTACTGGTACCGTGGGTGCTGATAATCATCTTCGGGGCAATCGCCCTCGCGGGAGATTACGGGCAATTCCAGCAGGACAAGA
The DNA here is from genome assembly GCA_964554185.1 of uncultured Planctomycetales bacterium. Taxonomy (GTDB): domain Bacteria; phylum 4484-113; class 4484-113; order 4484-113; family 4484-113; genus CAZKNJ01. Next base: position 5,057 of record CAZKNJ010000011.1, read on the forward strand.
GCCAGCAGCAAAGCGACCTACTTGCGCTCCAGAAAACTCTGTCAGCCCTAAAGGACTCATGGGAGGAGCAAGGCATCACGGTGTTTGAGCAGTTCCGCGAGGCCGAAGAGAAGCGCAGCATTGAAGAGCACGTGGGCAAGCTTGAGGCGAACACGCGCGCCGCCAAAGCTGATGCGGACGCGCTGCGCCAAGCGCAATTCTTCCCGGAAGCGGTGGACGCCGCGTATGACGCATTTGCAGAGCTAGCGGAGCTCCAGGAAACCATCCAGTCAGCCTTCAACACGCAAGCGGAGCTGATTGAAGTGAGGAAGGGGCTGATGGAAACACCGGCGCGAGTGAGGTTCTACCGCGACCGTGTTATCTACTGGTCTAGCCGCGACATCATCAACTACTACTTTGCCCAGGATGCGCTGGCGCAGTCGGAGAGCCACTACTATGAGATGCAGCTTCTAGCGGAGCAGCTCGGGCAGGAGATGGACCGGTGGCGGGAGCAGTTTGATCATCAGCGGCTCGCCTGCGCCGACCGCATTGAGCAGATGGGCGAAGCAGTAGCTCATGAAGCGAAAACGGACTACTTGAGCTACCTGCTCGCCAGGCTACGCACTTTCAACCCCCGGCGGGCTGCCGGCTTCTAGGTGCCCTTGAGCGGCACGGTAATCGGCGGAGGCCCGGTGGCGGGCTCCGGCAAATCCTGCCCGGAAGCCGGAGATTCGCCTGTGCTCCCATCGGGCTCTTCAACGTTTGCCGGTGCCGGTGCAGCATCGGAAAGCACGAACTCCTTCATCACCGAGTAGCCGCTGCCGGTGGAGTAATGCTCAACCACCAGCAGCCGCCCGGAGGCAAAGTCCACGCCCGCCAGTTCAACGCGCTGCGCCGATAGGCTTTCAGCAAGCACCCGCTGCTTGCTCCCGTCAATTGCGGTTACGCCAAGCGTGAATGACCTCTCGCCGGTGCCTGGTTTGCGCGACAGCCAGAAAACCACCGGCGAGTCAGGCGGCATCAAGATGCTGATGTGCGGTGAGGCAAGCTGCATCAGGACAGAAGTAACCCTGGTTCCGACATCGAGCTTCTCCAGCGTCAAGCGGCCCGAGGTGTTCGGGACTACGCTGCCCTCCGACTGCACCGGTACAAATCTGCTTACAAGCATTGTAGACGGCCCAATAAAAGCAGCGATGGGATTCCAGCGCTCTTCTTCAAGCGTAATGAAATAGGGGCTGGAGAAGAGCAGCGACAGGTCGGCCACCGACTTTCCCGGCTCGCCGGAGTATATGGCGAAAACCGATTCCTCGTAGTTCCCGGTGTCGTAGTGGCGCACAACATCCAGCGCGATAGTGCAGTCGGGCGAAAGCAGCGGCTTGTAGTCAAACTCCAGTTGAGCCTCGCCTTCCGGGCTGTAGAGCGTCCAGGCACGCGGCTCGCCCACGCCGTAGTGGCCTAAGAACGGGGTGACGCCGACAATCCTGCCCGCGAGCAGCCGCCCGTCGGCAAAGGAGTCGCCGACCATCATATTCTCTTCCAGCAGCGGAGCGTCCGAGCCGTCCGTCTTGAGCAGGCGCGCCTGGAGCGTGTAGCCCACGGAGGGCTCGTGGGGAACCAGGCTCTTCTGCTCCTCTTCCTCTGCAGACGGAGACACTTGCTCCAGAAGCTTGTGGTAGATGTAGCCGCCGGACTTCGCCGCGGCGAAGTTCAGCACGAGTTCAGCGTCTTTCAGCTGGAAGGTCTGAGTGACGTCAGTGGTATTCACGAGATACAGCGGGCCAGCTCGCTCGTCCGTCCGCTCCAGATCAAAGGGAACTGACAGAAACAGAGCGCGGCCCGATCCGCCGAAATATGCAGCTTCTTTCACCATATTCCCGTCTGCACTGAAGAAAAGCTCGCGGCTCACCGCCGCAAATGACTCATCCAGAAAAGCCACGGGGGAAAGCGCGGGCGGCGATGCGACTTTCTCGCCAAGGTCGGCTCTTTTCTCCGGAGGTGGTTCAACCGCGGGCTTCTGCTCACGCTGAGGGCACGCCGTGACGACGGCGGTTAGCGCAAGCGCCAGAGTCCATAGACAGGTTGTCCGCAGCGCGATCATTCTGCGAACTCGCGTGCCCGGGACAGCAAGTCCGGAAGTATCTCCCCACTGCGCCCGTGCAATGAAAAGTCGGCGGAGTAGGTGAGTTCGGTAGGTTCCAGGTTTATCTCGATCACCATTCCCCCTGCACGTTTGGTGACGTATGGCAAACCCGCGGCGGGGTAGACCTGCGAAGAGGTTCCCACCACAAGCATCACGTCGGCTTCACCGGCCAGTCGAAGGCTCTCCTCTATCACAAGCGGATCCAGCGACTCGCCGAACCAGACCACGTGCGGACGCAGAATATCTCCGCAGCGCGGGCACGGTGGCGGGTACTCCGGAAGCGGCGTTGAGGGCAAGTGTGTCAGCTCAGTGGTGCACGCCTTCAAGCAGCGCGAATACCAGATGTTGCCGTGCAGCTCAACGACCGAATGGCTGCCGGCCATAGCATGCAGGCCATCAATGTTCTGAGTGATCGTGGTGAAACTGCCGCCACGCCCGGCCACCAGTCTCTCGTGCTCAGCGATAGCGAAGTGCCCGGGATTGGGCCTGGTCTGCCTGATCTGCGATCGGCGCCAGTCGTACCACTCCCACACCTTGTGCGGATCGGCGAGGAAACCCTCAAGCGTGGCCAGGCGGGTGACATCTTCGTCCTTCCAGAAGCCGTCCTTTCCGCGGAAGGTGGGAATGCCGCTTTCGGCGGAGATGCCTGCTCCGGTCATCGCAACCGGCCTACGCGCCCGGCCGACAATCGCAGCAATCTCGTTGAGCAGATTATCCTCAGCCACGATGGGCATCCTCCAGCAGGTTTCGTCCCGCAACCTGCACCCGGCCATCAGCAGTTACGCATACGCGGCCCTCGGCAAACCAGTTGATGACTACCGGGTAGAGCCCGCGCTCCGCCGTCCGCACACGCTCGCCGAGGGTCTCAACCGTGTCACCCTCCAGGACCGGAACCGCCCGCTGGGCGATGATGGGGCCGCAGTCGTACACCTCGTCCACGAAGTGCACCGTGCAGCCGGTGACCTTGCAGCCCGCTTTCAGCACCGCTTCGTGCACGTGGTCGCCGTACATTCCTTTGCCGCCGAAGGAAGGAAGCAGCGCGGGATGGATGTTGATGATCCGGTGGTGGTACTCGGGAGGGAACAGGTAGAGGCTGAGAAAGCCTCCGAAGACTATGAGTTCCGGCGCGAACGCGCGCAAAGATTCGGTAACCAGCTCGGAGAACTCGCTCGTGTCCCTGTGCTTCTTCTTCGGCACTACGACGGTAGGGATAGCCTCCTCTTCGGCGAAGAGCAGGCCGCGCGCAGATTCCTTGCTGGAGAGAACACACTTGATCCGGGCGTGGCAAGAGCCGTCGGTAACACGGTCAATGAGGTTCTTGAGCGTTGTCCCCCCGCCGGAGATGAGCACAGCGATTGAGATCTCGCGCGCCACCAGCCGATTATAGCACCGCGAATGGTGTCAGCCGACGTGGAAGAACTCTTCAACCAGCCGCAAGGCCATTTCGTCGTCTCGGCGCGCACGCTTCAGAATCTCACTGTCGTCAAAAGCGGCCAGCCGCTCGGCAACGGCGTCAATCATCGCCGGCGAGAACACTCCGTCCTGCTCAAAGCAGCCGCGCAGGCGCAGCAGCTCCGCCGCCGACTCTTCGCAGGAGCTCGGCAGCTTCTCCATCGTGTGCATTTGCAGCTCGTCTTTGAAGAGGTTGCCTTCCACGCGCAGCTTCTCGGCACGTTCAAGGGCTTTCGCGTCACGCATTCCGTGAAGCACCGCGAGTGCTAGCCCCGCCAGAAGCTGGTGGATATTGGCGGAGCCGTCACCCACGCGATACTCCAGCGTCTGGCGCGGCTCGGATTGCCACTGCGCAGCTTCCGGGTCCAGCGGGTTCGCCGCCGCGGCCATGCCAGCCGCCCCCACCCATCCAAGCGGCACGCGCACGAGCACCGAGCGGTTGACCATTCCCCAGCAGATGTTGGTGGGCGCCTCGTGGTGCGGCATCAGCCGCAAGTAACTCGTCGGCACCGTGTTGCCGAAGGCCGTCAGTGCGGGCGCGAGGTGGAGCATTCCTGCGTTGGCCCGCAGCGCGGTTTCGGAGAGGCTGCCGTCTTCGTTCAGCAGCACGCTACGCCCTTCCTTTGCCAGGTCAATATGGACGTGCAGGCCGGAACCCGCGTGCTGGATTCCCACTTTAGGAGCGAAGGTCACCTCGGCGCCGTAGCCCGCGCTGAAATTGCGGGCGAGCCACTTGGCCAAGACGAGGTGATCCGCCGCCAGATCAAGCCGCTCCGGAAGGAACTCAATCTCGTGCTGCTCCATACGGAGCTTGCCCTTCGCCGCAACGTCGCCCACTTCCGCGTGACCGTACTTCACGGGCACGCCCATTCTGGCCAGCTCAACCAGCACGTCTTCGCGCAGGTGAGTCCATTTCACGAAGGGCGCGCTCTCATGGTAGTTGCGTTGCGACGCGCCGGGATAAAGCTCCTGGTCGGCCTGAAACACAACATAGAACTCAAGTTCGCTGAGGGCCTGCATATCCAGGCCGGTTGCTTCTTTGAGCTTGCGTGCGGCGTTGAGCGCGAGGTTGCCCGGAGAAGTCGCGAGAGGCGTACCGTCGGGCGAGAAGTAGGAACACATCAGGCAAAGCCCCGGCTCACTGGAAAATGGACTGAGGAATGCGGTGCGGTAGCGCGGAACCACATAGAGGTCGCTTCTGCCAGGATCAATGTGTGAGAAGAGGCTGGAGCCGTCCACCCGCTCGCCTTCGTGCAGGATGCGGTCAAGGTGCTTCTCGTCCAGAGGCACGAAAGAGAGCGTTTTCAGCCTGCCGTCGCCCCCCACATAGCAGAGGTTGAGCAGGCGAATCTCGTTCTCCCGAACCAAGCGTATGATGTCCGCAGCGGTGAAGGAGTCCCGGTCCTTCTGAAGCTCCGATGCGAGCAGGTCAGCACAGAAACCTTCAGAACTCATAATCGGCATTACTCCTTGGCAATCCCACGCGCGCCGATGCACGCCCATGGAAAGCTGCAAGATTATACCAGCAGCTTGGCGAGCCGCGCCGTGCCCGCAGAGAAGAGCCTTCAAGACTTAGGACTCGGACTCTGGGGTTGCGCGGCGAGCCAAAGAGAAGTATGATGTTTGCACCGCAAACGAAAGGAGGGTGGCTGCTAATGGAACTGGACAAGCGCATACATGAGCCTGTGAGGCTGCGTATAATGGCGCACTTAATCGCAGACGGGCCGTCAGCGCGGTTCAACGAACTCAAGCAGGCGCTGGGACTGACCCAGGGGAACCTTGCGTCGCATATCAAAGTGCTGGAAAGAGCGGGGTTTGTGGCGCAAGCATCTCCGGAGACCGACCCATATGCCTGCCACATTGAGCTCACACAAACCGGAAGGGAGGCCTTTGTGGAATACCTGGGGTCACTGAACGAAGTTCTCAGCAAGCTCTCTGGCAGCTAGGGTTCTTCTCCTCTCTTTCGGCCACCAGCCCCGTAGACACGCGCAAGTATTTCTGCTATTTAAGCGCCCGCGTTCACAGCAAACCAGGAGGAGCGGACCATGGGGCAGGTCAAGACCGCGGTCATCAGTGTTTACAACAAGGGCTGGGTTACCAACCTGGCGTCCTTTCTGTCGGACGAAGGCGTAGAAGTCTTCGCTTCCGGCGGGACGCTCAGGCAGCTCAAATCCAAGAAGATCAAAGTCAACCCAATTGAGAAACTGACGGGTGGCCAAGAGATTCTAGATGGGCGCGTCAAGACGCTGGGCTACCAGCTGTATGCCGGCCTGCTGGCGAACCGCCAAGATGCAAAGCACCGCAAGACGCTGAACGACCTGGGTATTCGCCCTATAGACCTGGTCGCCGTCAACTTCTATCCGTTCATTGAGAAGGTGAAGTCGCGCACGAAGATGGGGGTCGCCAGAGAGTTGGTGGATATCGGAGGAGTCACTCTAGTCCGCGCCGCGGCCAAGAACTATGAGAACGTTATCGTGCTGGTGGACCCCGCCGACTACAAAGATATCATCAGCGAGTGGAAGCAAAACGAGGGCACCATTTCATCGGAGACAAGGTTAAAGCTCGCGGCCAAGGCGTTCAGCTACTGCCGGGAGTATGACCAGGCGATTGAAGACTACTTCAAAGAAGCTCTTGAGCCGAAGAAGCGCGGAAAAGCGGCGTTGAAGAAGCCGGCGATGGAAATGGACTCGCGGATTGAACTCTCGCTGAAAAGCGAGCTGCCGCTGCGCTACGGGGAAAACCCACACCAGCGTGCAGCGCTGTACATCCCGTCAGAGGGCGTGTCGGTTCCGTTCAAGGTGCTGCACGGCAAGAAGATGAGCTACAACAACTTCCAGGACGCCGCCGGCGCATTCAGGCTTTGCCGCATGCCTTACGAGAAACCTTATATAGCCTGCGTCCTGAAGCACGTGAACCCGTGCGGGGTAGCGATGGAAGACAAAGCTGTCGCCGCCATTGTCAAGGCGAAGGAGGGTGACCCGGTCTCAGCCTACGGCGGCATACTAGGCACCAACTTCGAGATCGGCGAGGCCGAGGCTAAGGAAATCGGCAAGACGTTCCTGGAGGTGGTAGTAGCGCCCAAGTTCACGCCGGAGGCGGCGCGGCTGCTCTCGGCCAAGAAGAAGCTGCGCCTGCTGGAGATTGGCATGCAGGCGTTTGAGGTGGAGCGCCAGCGGGTGATTGATGTGAACGAAGGCAACGAGAATGCGCCGCTGGTGTTCGCCCGCATCCCCTACGGCTTCCTCGTACAGGAGGAAGATCTCAAGCTGTTGAAGCCCAACGAGCTGGAAGTAGTGAGCGACGTACCCCTGCGGCCGAAGTACAAGCCCGACGTATTTTTCGGCACGACCATCATCCGCTTCCTCAAGAGCAACTCAATCGCCATCTTCAAGGACGGGATGATGGTTGGCGCCGGATTCGGCCAGCCCAGCCGCGTAGATGCTGCGCATATCGCGGTGAAGAAGGCCGGCAAGCGCGCCAGCGGCGCAGTGCTGGTGTCGGATGCGTTCTTCCCCTTCGCCGACTCGGTGGAAGTCGCACAGAAGGCGGGGATTGAAGTCCTGGTCGCTCCTTCGGGCAGCATCCGCGACCACGAGGTTATTGACCGCGCCAACGCGCTGAAGCTGTGCATGGTGTTCATCCCCGACCGGCACTTCCTGCACTAAGCGGTTTCACCTGTTGAGGCTGTCCCGCTCAGTATCGCGGTCGTGCTGCTAGTTCCCAGTATGTCCGCGCCGGCGGCGATGAAGCCCTCCGCTTCTTCCCGCGTGCCGATGCCGCCGGAGGCCTTGACCAGGTGAGCATCGCCTACGAGCTGCTTGATGAGCCGGACATCTTCCAGCTTCGTGGGTTCACGCCCATAGCCGGTGCTGGTCTTTATCGCCAGGAAATCCAGCGGTTGCAGCAGCGCACAGGCGCGGGTGATCAGTTCGGGGGTGAGGATGGGCGTCTCAATGATGAGCTTCAGGCCGATGCCAAGCTGCTTCGCCTCTCTGCAAAGTGCACTCGTTTCCTCGGAGACGCTGCCGTCTACCGCGAGCAACCCAAGGAGGTTTAGCACCGCGTCGACTTCTGCCGCGCCATCAGCGGCGGCCGCGCGCAATTGCGCGAGCTTGACCGGCAGCAGATCGCAGCCAAGAGGGTAGCTTACCACCGTGGCCAGACTCAATGAAGGAAACTCCGATGCGAGCGTGCGGACAACCGAGGGCGGCACCACGAACGCTCTGAGCCCATGCTCCAACACGAAGCGCGCGCCTTCACGGAAAGTGTCCAGCGAAGTACCGCGGTCTATCTTGAGCAGCGTGTGGTCAATGCGTTCCGCGATGCCCGTCATAACGCCATTATAGGCGCAGCCGGCGCGGCCTGGGGTATAATCCGCGGCATGTGCCTTGCAGTACCCGGCAGAATCGAATTCATCAACGGCGACCGGGGCACCGTTCGCGTGGGCGGCGTCACGGTAGAGGCCATCCTTGCACTGGTGCCGGAAGCTAAGGTGGGAGATTTCGCCGTGGTGCACGCGGGGTATGCTATCCAACTGCTCTCACCCGAAGAGGCCGAGGAGACGCTGGAGCTTATGCGTCAAGTGCTGGAGATGGAAGAGGCGCCGACGGAAAGCGATGCCTGAGCGAAGTTTACAGCCTGAGGCCGTGCACGCTGCCATGGAGTACATCCGCAACGCCTCTGCCCGCCCTGCACGCTTTATGGAGGTCTGCGGCACCCACACAGTCGCGGTGTTCCGTTCGGGCTTGCGCAACACGCTGCTAGGGGAGAAGGGAGTTGAGCTGGTCTCGGGGCCGGGATGCCCCGTGTGCGTGACCTCGGCGAAGGAGATAGACGAGGTGGCGCGGCTGGCGATCGAGTGCAAGGAAAGCGTGACGGTCACGGCTTACGGCGATATGTTCCGCGCGAAGGGGCACGAGCATTCGCTGGCGGACGCCCGTGCGTTCGGTGCAGATGTGCGGATGGTAACTTCGCCCTTTGAGAACATCCGGCTTGCGCAGGAGAAGCCGCAGCGCAAGATTGTGTTCTTCGCCATCGGGTTTGAGACCACGCAGCCGGGGCACGCGCATACGCTCATCGAGGCCAGGCGGCTGGGGCTCCCCAACCTCACTTTTTACGTAAGCCACAAGCTCATCGCGCCAGCCTTGCACTTGCTGGCTGAACATCCTGCTCTCCGCCTGGACGGGTTCATCCTGCCAGGGCATGTGTCCGCCATTATCGGCGAGGAACCTTACCGCTTTCTGGCAGAGGAATACAGGCTTCCAGGCGTGATCGCGGGTTTTGAGCCAGGGGACATTGTCGTAGCCATAGCCCGCCTGCTAGCTCAGCGCGCAGCCGGAGAGAGCCGGATTGAAAACGCTTACCGCTCCACGGTACGCCCCGAAGGCAACCCAAGAGCGCAGGAGCTTATCAGCGAAGTATTTGAAACGGCGGATGCGCACTGGCGCGGCATCGGGCTGATTCCTGCATCGGGGCACGCACTACGCAGCGGATTCGCGGCTTTTGATGCGCACCAGCGCTTTGGGCTCGAGCGAGTTCTGAATGATGAAGCCGGCTTTGGCGGCTGCCGATGCGGGGAGGTTCTGCTGGGGCTCATTGCGCCCACGGACTGCGCACCTTTTGGTGAGCAGTGTACGCCCGACAGCCCGCTGGGCCCGTGCATGGTGTCAAGCGAGGGCGCCTGCGCCAACTATTACCGCTTCGGCGAGCGGCGGTAGCTAGTGGTAGCGGCGGACGGTGAAAGTAAAGATCTCGTGGGGCTGCCGCAGGTCTATCCCGCCTTTCTCGGCGGCGATGCGCAGCTGGGTCTTGGCGTCATCCACTCCTTCCAGGTCCGGCAGCAGCAAGCCGCGGTGCCCGCCCTGCTGGACGATCACGCCCAGGTTCTTGGGGTCCAGCTCCTCGGCCTTCGCGGGCAGAGAAAGCGAGAGCACGTCCACGCTGATACCGAGATCCGCCAGCTCTTCCTCCTCCACCGGCGGAAAGCGGGGGTCGCGGGTCGCGGCGCTAATCGCGTTTTCAATAATCTCCTCGGCCAAGTTACTGGCCAGGGCCTCAATGGTGCCTATGCAGCCGCGCAAGTGCCCGTGCTTCTTCAGGGAGACGAAGCAGGCGGAGCGTTCTGCGAGCTGGTCGCTGACGCCTGCAAGCTCGCCGAGGAGTTCCGGCGGCGCGTCTTTCAGATGGAGCCGTATGCCCTCAAGCGTGTAATGGTAGATGGACGCGTACGCAAGCTTCACAAACGGATGGAAGTCCCGCGAAAGATACCAGCCCTGGGAGTTCATCTTCATATCGTCACGCGGGCTTTAGTCGCCCAACAAGGTATCCTACTCCAAACGGGTCTTCGTAGGAAAGCACTTCGCCTGATGCTGATTCGCCAGCGGCACCCATTCCGATCAGGAACGAGTTCAGGCCGCATTGCTCAGCACGGTGGAGAAAACCATCGTCCAGCTTGAGCAGCTCCGAAGGGTCGGCTCTCGCGATTGCGTCTTGCACCAGCGCATCGAACTCCGGGCCTTCGGCATGGTGGTGGCGGCCGATACCATGCTTGGTGCAGTGCGACAGGTCGCCGCTGGCGGTGTAGACATACCGTCCGTCACGTTCAGCGAGATGGGAGCCGAGCTTTTTCCCAAACTCATGAAAGAAAGTGGGTGAACCGAAAGTGGTGGCAAGAACCGCTATGCGGGGCTGGTAACCGCGGCGCTTGAGGAAATCCATGAAGACGAGCACGCCGTGGTCAAGTTGGCCTTCCGCGATGGGCTCGACCATACCGTCCAGGCCGGGGTTGGACACCAGATCGGCCGCTAGCTTGGCGTCGCCCTGAAACTCGTAGCTCAAATACGAGAAACCGAAAGGCGCGAAGGACCCCTCAAAGGCGTCAGCCTGGAGCACGCCCACTCTGTCCTTAAGCGCGACATTGTGGGGGGTGCTGATTACCAGCGTGTCGGGCTGGTCCGCGGCAAGCTGGTCGGCCAGGGCGTATAACGCCCGGCGCGTCTTCTCAACGTGCTTGACCTCGTAGCCGCCAATCTCCTCAATGGCGATCGGCGGATGGGGGACAAACAACGAATGAAGCAAAGCCAAAACCCACCTCCCAGTGCGCGCAGCGCAGTTGAGGCGATTATAACACGCCGGCGTGACAGTTTACCCATTGGGCATACGGCCTGAACCGTAGTACGATTGACAAGATGCCGGTGGCACGTATAATAGCCGTTCCCATTCTAGGGAATAATTATGGCTAACACGAGTAGCGCAAAGAAGCAAATCCTGATAACGGAGCGCAACCGCGAGCGCAGCCAGCATTTCCGCTCGGCGATGCGCACCGCGGTGAAGCAGTTCGTTACGATCCTTGAGGCGTCGGACGAGAATCAAGCCCGGGCGGCACTGCATAACGCGCAGAAGGTCATCAACCGTACGGTGAGCAAAGGAGTTCTGAAGAAGCAGACCAGCGCGCGCAAGGTCTCGCGGCTGTACCATCTGTTCAACAAGAAGTTCGGCCGGGAAGAACAGCCCAGCGGCAATTAACCACCCCCACGCTCAGGGCATCACCTCACCACGAGCACTGAAGGCGATCCCCCGCATCTCCTGTTGCGTGAGCAGAACCACGCGCGAGCTGTAATGCTGAAGGCTGCCGGGCACTTCACCCCGCCCCTGCAGGACTATGGTGTGCAAGTCGTTGCTTTCCAGGAAACTGCGAACAGCCGAGAGCTTTCCGCGAGCCGCGTATCCGGGCAGCACCATGATGCGGATCTCGCCAAGGATTCCATCCGGTGCGCTGGTGGAGGCCAGCCGTTGCTGCATCTGCGCTACGGGCGGGATGAACACTCGGGCTTGCCGGGAGAGGCTTACCATCCAGAGGGATAGCGACCCGTCAGCACCAGCGACTGAGTCGAGCCGGCTGCTTACCGCAGCGTTCCCCGCGGCAAGGACCTCTCCATTCGCAGAGTTCAGCATCACGCCGGGGGTGAACGGCGCGCTGCTCCACAGTCCTTCAACGGGCTCGCCCTCCAGGATGACCAGAGTGCTGATGCCCGAGGCTCCTTCATGGACGAGTAGCCAGTAGGCGTTGGACAACAGTGACGCCTGGCGTTCTGCGGTGGGCGGCAGGCAAACGAAGAGCGTTGCCGATCGGTCGCGGTCCACCAGCGCGGAGGCTGCTCCATAGGAGGTGTAAAGCACGCGGTATTGCGGAAGCGCCCGTGAGTAAACTACGGCGCAGATTGTGAGCACCAGTAGGATAAGGCTGAGATGCAACAAGGCGGACAGCTTCTCAGTGCGTGACTGGCCCCAGCCAAAGGCAGCGAACGCCAGCATGATGATCGTCATCAACAGAACAACCGTCCATCCACTCAACGGCACGAAATGCAGATCCGCGCCCGGTAACCACGAGAACAGCCCCGCCCAGTAATGGAGCGCCGAAACAAGCAGGCGGATGCACAGGATCACGCCCGCGCCCAGAATGGGAATGTAACCAAGCAGGTAGAACGCGACTCCAAGCAAGACGACCAAAGACGCCAGCGGAATGGCGACAAGATTGCTCAACAGGCCCCAGGGCGAGAACTGGTTGAAGTAGTAGATCAGCAGTGGAAAGACCATTAGCTGCGCGCCGGCGGTTCCGGCCAGCACCGCCAGAATACCGCGCCACCGGCGGTGGAAGCGCCCGAAATGGGGATAAAAGACTTTGAGCGCAAGTATGAGGCCAAGGGTGGCGGCGAAGGTGAGCTGGAAACTCACGGAGAACGCTTCGTAGGGCTTAATGAGCAGCAGGATGATGCCCGCCTGCCCCAGCAGATTCAGCCCCTCGGTTTCATAGTAGAGGTAGTGGGCGATGAGAACAAGGATGCTGATAACGAAGGCGCGGCGGATGGAAGGCTCAAAGCCGGTGAGCACCGCGTAGGTCATTATGACGGTGAAGATGGCGGAGTACTTGAGGATGTTTATGATGCGGCCAGCAGGGGTGAGCGGGGATTCCATGCGGAGAAACAGCAGGCTCACGAGCAGGAAGAGCAGCGATACTTGCGAGCCGGAGACCACCAGCAGGTGAGTAAGGCCGGCGGCGCGGAAGGTCTCCTTCAGCTCGCGGGGGAAGTAGATGACGCTGTCGCCAATCAGGAGGCCGAGAAAAACCTCCCGCTGGGGGCTGTTCAGTGCAGCGCTCGCGCGGTCCGTCAGCTCCTTGCGCAGGTGGTACAAGAATCGCGCCCAGGCTCCCTCCGGCTCCGCTTGCTCGATGAATGTCTCCGCGGGTGCGACTATCTCGTGGGTCACGCCAAAGGGCTCAAGGTAGGCGCGCATGGAGAAGCCGCCACGATTCCTGGATTCAGCCGCCCGCTGGAACTGGCCGCGCAGGCGGATGCGGTACTGGTAGGACACGGGCAGGTCTCGCCCGCCCCGCACGTACACATAGACGCGCCCCAGGCCTCGGCGCTCACGCAGCACGACTTTGCTGGTGCTCATCTCCGTCACCCGCATGAAGAAGCTTATCCCGTTTTCACTGAGGCGCGGGACGGTGTCCACCAGGCCGATGGCTTCTACATCTTCACCTTCAAAGATCACCAGAGGCGAGGAAGATGCGAGCTGGCGCACGTAGGTTGAGTAAGCGAAGCCGCCCGCAGCGATGAGCAGCAGAAACAGCGCCATCCTGAAGCCACGCGATAGAGTGCGCAACCAGAAGGAGAGTACAAACAGGCCAAAGAGCAGCGGCAGCACCAGCAAGACCGGCCACAGGGTCATGCCGTTCCCTGGGACCAGCCGCGAGGCGTGGATGGAAGCGAGAAAGACCAGAAACAAGGCGAAGTAGATGTGACGGCTCAGTAATGTCCAGATGCCAGCCAATGATTGTTCCCGGATGCAGGTTTAGCTGTTAACCAGGTGGTTCAACAGCCAGGCAATCATTATTTCGTCAAGCCCTTCTTGAGCTAGCAGCAGGTCGGTTCCATGCATCGTGCCGGCGTAAACCTTCAGCTTGATCGGGCTTGCGAGGGTCGCCGCCTGCTTGAGCTTCTGGCAGCTCTCGCACGAGTACTTGTCGCCCTCGGATGTTATGAGAAACAAAGCACGCGTGCTGAAGCCGGTGGTGTACGGAAGCACTTCCAGCCCCCGGTAATTCAATCCGGGCGAGAGCATTATCACGGTGCGCACAGTCTTGTCCTCGGCGGCGTACTGGAAGGCCAGATTCGCTCCAATAGAAGCGCCAACCACCGCCAACCGCCCGCCATTGATGTCCTTGCGGGACTTGAGGTACTTCGCCGCGGCCTCCACATCGCGGATCACCGCGGCGTAATCCGCGTCAGTGAAACTCTTGTAGTCGCGCTCCTTTCCGGAGAAATCGGTACTTCCGCCGTGCCCCCTCAGATCAAGCGCGAGTACCGCGTAGCTGTTCTTGGTGAGCTTCTCCGCGAAGGCATTCCAGGCGGACTTGCTGGAGCCAAGCTGGTGGAGGAGCAGCACGGCGGGTACGGGCTTCGCCCCCTTGGGCAGAAAGAGGTTCGCCTTTATGGTCACGCCGTCGTCCGTCTGGAACGAGATCTCGTCAGCCGCGGAAGCGATGCCCGGGGCCGCGAGAAGGGCGCAGATCAGAGCTGCAGTAACGAGAATCCACGATACCAGTTGATGCATGTTTGACCTGCCAGACGGAGCTGGAAACGTGTGGTGCATTCTAGCACAGGGATTGCGCCCGGAGGGATTCGAACCCCCAACCGGCGGATCCGAAGTCCGCTGCTCTGTCCATTAAGCTACGGGCGCTGAGATATCGTCAGACCAAGCCCGGTTCAACATCAAAGGCGGCTGGAGCACACCCGCGCATGCGCTTGAGCCACAGCAAGTATGCCATCATATCAGCGTTGTCCATTGCGAGCTTGGGCTCCGGGAAGCGCACCTCAAGCTGCGCGGCGATGCAGCATGATTGCAGGTGTTCACGGAACAGGCCGTTAATGGACACGCCACCGCTGACAGATAGGAGTTTTACGCCGGTCGTTTGAGCGGCCGCGAGCACCTTCGCGGCTATGGACTCCCAGACGCTGCGCAACAAGGACGCGGAGAACTCCCGTTGGAACTCAACGCCACCGCTTTCATTGGCTGCGATCATCCTCACCGCCGCAGTCTTGAGGCCGGAGTAGCTGAAGTTCAAGTCCCCGCTATCCAGCATCGGAACCGGCAGCGACAAGACGGGCGAGACGGGTTTGTCGCCAAACTCGCGCGCCATCCGCTCCAGCACTGCACCCCCGGGGTAGCCCAAGCCCAGGCGCTGGGCGACCTTGTCAAACAACTCGCCAGCGGCGTCATCCAGCGTTTCACCCAGAACCTCCATCTCGCCAACCCCCCGGACCAGATAGAGGATGGTGTTGCCGCCGGAAACGACCAGCCCCAAGAAGGGGAAGGGGATGCGCTCAAGCGGACTACCGAAGAATGGCGAGTACAGGTGCCCTTCCAGATGGTTCAGCCCGTGGAGGTCAGCATTCAGCGCGGCTGACAGTCCACGGACGAAGGCAACGCCTGCCAGCAGGCAGCCGGGCAGCCCCGGCCCGCGGGTGACGCCGACTGCTTCCACTGCGCCCAGCGCATCCAGATGAGCCGAGCGAAGCTCCGAAAGCAACACCGGCAGGTTAGTCAAGTGCTCACGCGCCGCAATCTCCGGCACCACTCCGCCAAAGTCGGCGTGCAGTTCCACCGAAGAGGACAGCGCGGACCAGACCACTGAGCCATCCGGCTCCAGTAGCGCCAGGCCGGTGTCGTCAAAGGAGGTTTCGACCGCCAGCAGCGTCTTCTTCGCGCTCACCTTCTATCTCCTTTATGTCAAAGGCCGTGGCATCCGGATATGAAAGGCCGGAAGCACCGCAGACCGGGCACTCGTGCGGCAGCGGCTGCCCCGTGGGGTTGTGCCATATCTCCACGAAGCCCCCTTCCGGAAGGGGGATAGCGCCTGTGTGGCCGCAGGATGCGCAGTGAATCGACAGCGGCTCCAGCTCAAAATGCAGGCCAGGCCGCCCGATGCCGTGCGCATCGGCAACCTCCGCGAATAGGAACAGCAGGGTTTCCTGATGCACCCCTGCGAGCGGTCCGACCCTGAGCACGATGCGGGTAACTTCAGCGAGCCCGTTAGCCTCGGCAGAGTCTCTGCATATCTCGGCTATGGAGCACGCCAGGCTGTACTCATGCATCGGCTACAGCCGCGGCAGCGGACGATGGTGCAGCTCAATGTCACTCTCGGCGTCAACCTCACCGAACTGAGTCCAGATACGGGCGTGGCCGCGCACCTTCATCACCGACACATGGTCGGTGAACTGGGCGATGAGAACTTCGCCCCGCTCGAGCTTCTCGGAGTGAAGGAACTTAGTCTCTTCACCGCGAGTAAGGCCAGCGACACTCACGCCGCTTTCCATCGCCTTGATAACAACATAGTCCTGCAAGAGGTCGAGATCCATAGGGGGGTTATTCCTCCTCTAAACTAAGAAACAAAGAACAACAGGACGAGAATGATACCACTTTATGGTAGGGCTTACAATCCTGGATACTGCTGCTCGTAGTACTCCTTGAACTTGCCCTCGCGCACTGCCCTCCACCAGGTTTCGTTCTCTTTATACCAGTAGACTGTGCGGAGCAACCCATCCTCCAACCCGGTGCGCTCCGCAAAACCCAGCTCCGAGCGAATCCTCGTGTCGTCAATGCTGTAGGCGAAGTCGTGGCCGGGTCGGTCCGGCACGAAGGTGAGGCAGTCTTCGTCCAGCCTGAGAATGCGCAGAACCTCGCGTGCGAACTCCAGGTTGGGAATCAGGCCGGTGCCGGCTATGTTGTAGGCCTTGCCGACCTCGCCTTGCTCCGCCAGCAGCAGCAGCGCCCGGCAGGTGTCCTCCACATACAGCCAGTCGCGCATCTGCTCGCCTTTCCCGTAAACCGGCACCTGGCCGCCGGTGAGCAGATTGGTCGCCATCAGCGGAAGGAACTTCTCGGGGTGCTGATAAGAACCGTAATTGTTGGTGGGGCGGGCAATTACCACGGGGAACTCAAAGGAGTTCGACGCCGCCTGGCAGAGCAAATCCGCCGCAGCCTTGGTCGCGGAATAAGGGTTGCCGGGACGGAAAGGAGCGTCCTCGCCCAGCTTGACGCCACTATCGCGCGGCGTGGGACCGTAGACTTCATCCGTGCTTACATAGACGAACTTCTTCACGCCCGCCGCGCGGCAAATGTCAATCAGGGCGGAAGTGCCTTCTATGTTGGTGCGCAAGAACGGGCGCACATCTTTGAGCGACCGGTCCACGTGGGTTTCGGCCGCGAGGTGAAAGACGAAGTCTATCTCCGTGCGGCTCCAAAGCCGCTCCAGCACTGAAGGCTCGGCTATATCGCCGTGGATGAAAACGTAGTTGTCGCCGACTTCCACGCCGGCAAGGTTACTCAGGTTACCGGCATAGGTGAGTTTGTCCACATTCACCACGGTCCAGTCCGGGCGCTCCTTGCGCAGAAAGCGCACGAGATTCGCGCCGATAAAGCCGGCGCCGCCGGTAACTAGCGCAGTTGCCACGATGCCACCTCGGTTTTCATCAACGTCCGATATTAGCATAGAAGCTCTCTCCAGCCAGGCGCTTATCCGGTGTCACGCCAAAGGACTGCAGGACGGTGGCCCCGACATCAGCGAAGGAGCTTCGCGTACCCAGATCACAGCCGGCGCTTTCACTAGCGGCGCGGGGGAAAACCAGCAGTGGCACATACTCCCGTGAGTGATCGGTGGAGGAGGTAGTCGGGTCATTGCCGTGGTCAGCGGTGATTATCACGAGGTCGAGGGCGCTCCAGTCCGCAACGAACCCGGCGAGCCAGCCGTCAAACCACTCCAGCTCAGCGGCGTAGCCCTTCATGTCGTTGCGGTGGCCGTAGAGCATGTCAAAGTCAATGAAGTTCGCAAAGACCAAACCGGACTCGCCGCTGCGCTTCAGTTCATGCAAAGCGTCGCCCGTCGCCCGCGAATTTGTAGTGTGGAGGCTGCGGCTGAATCCCCTGCCAGCGAAGATGTCCTCCAGCTTGCCCACGAGTGTTACGGGAATCCCTGCATCGGTGAGGGCGTCCAGGCAGTTGTATGGAGGCGGCAGGCCGAAATCACGGCGGCCCTCGGTGCGCTTGAAGCCCTGTTCAGGCGTGCCGGTAAACGGGCGGGCAATCACTCGATCAACTTCGAACTCACCGTGGGTGAGTTCTCGCGCAATGCGACAGACTCTGTTGAGCTCCTCTGGCGAAACGATGTCCTCGTGGGCAGCCACCTGAAACACCGAGTCTGCACTGGTGTAGATAATCACCTTTCCAGTTTTCAGGTGCTCTGCGCCAAGCTCGGCGATAATCTCGGTTCCCGAAGCCGGCTGGTTGCCCAGCACGCCGCGCCCGATGCGCCGCGAGAACTCATCAATGAGCTCTGCTGGAAATCCATTGGGATAAGTCTTGGGAGCCGTTTCACGGATGATGCCCATTAGCTCCCAGTGGCCGGTGGTCGTGTCCTTCGCGGCGCCGGCAGGTTGCAGCTTACCGAAGTGCGCCGCCGGCTGAGCAACCGGAGGAAGCAGATCAGGCTCGGCGAGGATGTTCCCGAGGCCTAGGCGCGTCAGCTCGACGAGCCTCGGCTTCGCCTGCTCGAGGATATGCTGCAGAGTGGCGCTACCCGCGTCGCTAAAGCGTTCGGCGTCGGGCGCAGCGCCAATGCCGACACTGTCCATCACCAGAAGAAAAACACGGTTGAAAGAGCTCATGCCCACGCCCCAGCTTCGCGCATTATACTCCAGCGCGCAGCCCGCTCTGGTAGAATAGCGGCAACCAACTGATGGAGCGAACCATGGATCCACTCGTCGGCATCATTCTCGGCAGCAAGTCGGACCTCCCGCACACTAAGCAGTGCACCGACACGCTGGACGAGTTCGGCGTGCCCTACCGCATCGTCATCGCCTCGGCCCACCGCTCGCCTAACGTGCTGCGCGAGAAGCTCAAGGAGCTAGAAGCATCGGTGGGGGTATTCATCGCGTTTGCGGGAATGTCGGCGCACTTGCCCGGCGTGGTCGCCAGCCAGACCATCAAGCCGGTCGTCGGCGTGCCGGTTTCGGTATCGCTCATGGGGCTGGACGCCCTGCTGTCCATCGTGCAGATGCCATCGGGAGTGCCGGTGGCAGCGATGGCGATTGACGGTGCGCGCAATGCGGCCATCTATTCAATCGGCATACTCGCACCTACCGAAGCGGGAAAGAAGCTGAAGCTCGGCGACAAGTTGACGCAGATGCGCAATAAGAAAGAGGCGGAGTATGAGATGCTGAACAAGACCGGCCAGGGAAAGATCAAAGTCTGATTTCAAAACCGGACAGCCTCGCGGGGAAGCTGTCCAGCGCCTCTTCCTCTATGCCGGTGACGCTGGCGTGAGGCGGGCCCGCGCGAAGCGCCGCCACTAACTCGGCAAGCCGACCTTCATCTTCAGACTGAGCCACAACCTCAACAGTGCCGTCCAGGCGGTTGCGCACAAAACCGTCAATTCCCAGGCGGTTGGCGGTACGGCGGACGAAATACCGGTAGCCCACATCCTGGACTACGCCTGAAACAACGTAGCGTTTAGTTACCATGCGGCACTACCTCCAGAGCATTCCTGCTGCAGAGCCAGATGCAGCTTTACGGCGTCCACCGCCTCGCGCACATCATGCACCCTAAGCAAGTCTACTCCCTGCCTCAGAAGCAGTGTGTTCACCGCAACCGTCCCGGCAAGCCTTTCCGTAGCGTCGTGGCCCAGCAGCTTCCCCAGAAAGGACTTCCGCGAGACCCCATAAAGCAGCGGGCGATTCGCCACGCGGAGCCTTCCAGCGTGGGCGATGAGCGCAAGGTTGTCCGACAGCCGCTTGCCGAATCCAATGCCAGGATCCAGCACCACATGCTCCGGCGCGATTCCAGCCTGGCCCAGCACGTCTAAACGCTCCTCCAAGAAGGCACGAATCTCGGCGACCGGATCGCTGTAACGCGGGCAATGCTGCATGTCGCGGGGCGTGCCTAGCATGTGTACCAGCACATAGCCGCTGCCACTTTCCGCCACTATAGGAAGCAGCTCAGGATCAAGCCGCCCCGCCGAGATGTCGTTGACGATGGCCGCGCCGGCCGCCAGGGCTTCGGCAGCGACTCGTCCCTTATACGTATCAATGGAAACAACCGCCGCGGGATGGCGGGCCTTGAGTTCCGTGATGACCGGAAGGACACGGCCAAGCTCCTCTTCCGCGCTCAAGGGCTCACTTCCCGGCCGGCTGCTCTCGCCGCCAACATCAATGATCCCCGCCCCCTGCCGCAGCATCTCTTCGGCGTGCACGATCCCGTCAGCTACCGATGAGCTGTACAAGCCGCCATCGTAAAACGAGTCCGGCGTGACATTCAGGATGCCCATGACCAGCGGCATCTTGAGTTCCAGACTGCCGCCTTTGATGCGCCAGCTTCTAACGTCAATCCCCATGCGCCGCCGCCCAAAAAAAACGGGGACACACGATGTGTGCCCCCGCTTACAGATTCAGTTTGAAAGTGAGGCCTAGAAAACCTCTTCTGCGATTGAGTAAATCTCCACCGGCCGGTCGCTCAGTTGGTAAACACCGCTGAAGTACTTGCTGGCTTCGCGGTAGAAGAGCTGCGCGGTAACAAAGACCGAGCCGGTTACGCCGGCCGCATTCATCTCGAAGTCCTCGGTAACCGTCTCGTTGGGGCCTATGCGGTTGTCCGCAAGGACCATGTCGGTCTCCCAGTAGGGCACTTCGTCGCGGAAGTCGAAGCTGCGGCCGATACGCTTCTCATAAGTGCGCACGTCCTCAAAGAAGACGTTGCCGTCCGCATCTTCCGCACGCAGCACCAGCACCAGCTGGTGGAACGGAAGGCCGGTGGGAAGCATATGGCCCGCGCCCGAGTTGGTGATGTCAACGGTCGCAGTAATGAAGTCCTCGCTGCGCTCGGCATCCAGCGTGAGCTCCGCCGACATGCGGAGGAACTCAGGCGTGGTGCCACGGAAGTCGTGAACATGGGCGTTGCGGCGGTCGGGACCGTGCTTGGAAGTCGGCTGGCGGCCCAAGCCGAGCTCTTGCGTGGTGGGCATATGGCAGTCCTGGCAGGTCTTGTAGTTCGCGCCAGGCACGGAGTACTTGCTGCGCAGCCACTCGTTGTAAGTATCCTGCACGATGACGCCGTAGCCGTTCACTTCCTGGTGGCAGGGCGCGCACATGCGGGAGTCAATGAAAACCGACGAGTACCTGATCGTATGCGCCGAAGTCGGGGCTTCATCAAGTGGACCGAATTTCTGGATGCCGAAGCGGTGCTCGTAGGCCAGGCCGTAGTAGTGGTTGTAGAGCTCGGGGAACTTGACCTGGTCACGGTCGGTTGGCAGGCCCATGCGGCTGATAGTGTGACAGAAGTCGCAGCTCACGCCATCCTTCACGTAGTCGTTCAAGCGCTGCCAGTAGTTCAGCTGCTTACGAATGGCGATATCCGAGTTGGGCCATGTATCCTTGCGAACACCCAGCGTGCGATCCACCTTGCCGGAGCCGACATCTACCAAGCGCGGGATGTAGCCTTCCCCCATGGCTTTGAGGAACTCAACCAGCGGCTTGTTGCTGCTGTTGGCGATTTCCACATTGATGGCGGGCGCGTGGCAGGAGAGGCAGTCAATCTCCTCGGGCATTATGGCGCTGGCCGGAAGCTGGTCGTCGTTGCGCAATTCGCCCAGCCGGCGCATCTCCTTCACCTTCTTCTCCTGGTAGTCGTAGAACTCCCGGTATTCCGAGGAGGCCTGCTGGTAGAACATGCCACTGAAGGAACTGCCGTGGGCGGAGTACTGCCACTGCCGGTAGTAAGTGGCATGGCACAGCGAGCAGGACTCGGAGTAGTCTAGAATCGGCACGTACGGCACGTCTTGGGTCTCGATACCGTACTTGGCCATATTCTGCTCAAAGAGATCGATCCAAGGACGCTTCCATTCTTTCGGCCGCGCCTCTCCCCGCTCCTGAGCCAGAGCGCTCGCAGCAAACGCTACTAGGAGAGAAATCAGCAGGAGGACCGGAACGACCCCCCGTATGAATTTACTCCCTTTCATCAGTCGCTCCAAAAGGTGGATTACACTTGAGTTGGGTCAAAAAACAAAGCCTGTACAACAGGCAACGTAGTATACCCGTGGCACCAGCAAAAGTCAAACACGCTCGCGGGTGGCTACATATAGCATTAGACAACATCCCTGCTGCCCTGCATCAGCCGGAAAACTTCTTGCCGGCTGGCGGGATTGTGGTGGAAGATACCTCGCAGCGCCGAGGTCGTTACAATCGTTCCGCGCTTCTTCACACCGCGTATCTCCATGCAAAGATGGCGCGCCTCCAGCACCACCGCCACGCCGTGGGGTTTCATTGTCTCGTACAGCATGTCAGCCATCTGCCAGGTCAGCCTCTCCTGAATCTGCGGGCGGCGGCAGAGATGAGAGAAGGCGCGAACGATCTTGGAGATTCCGCATACGCGCCCCTTGGGGATGTAGCCGATATGCGCCTTGCCCATAAAGGGCATCAGGTGATGCTCACAGATGGAGTGGAACTCAATATCCCGCAGCAGCACCAGCTCCTGGTGTTCCTCCTGGTAGGTTGAACCTCGGATAAGTTCGTAGCTGTCTTCCTTTACGCCGCCCAGTAGGTCTTCGTACATCTGCGCCACGCGCTCGGGCGTTTTCGCCAGCCCTTCGCGCTCAGGATCTTCGCCGATCGCCAGCAGGATTTCCTTGACGGCGTGCTTAATGCGCTCAAGGTCAATGCGGCGGTTGCTCACTGCGCACCTTCTTGCGGCAGCTCCAGGCTGGATTGGGGCGAGGCGGGTGACAGGGAATCGCCGCTGCTCATTTCGCGCTCATGGTCGAAGTCGCTCATCATCTGCTTGAGTTCTTCGCCGCTCAGAGTCTCGCGTTCCACCAGCACCTCGCTGATGCGCGTGAGTATCTCGCGGTCATTGCTGATTGTTTTCTTGGCGCGCTCAAAGCACTCATCGATAATGCGCTTGACCTCGGCGTCAATGCGGGCGGCTACGTCCTCGGAGTAGTTACGGCTCTCCGCCAGCGCTTTGCCGAGGAAGATGTTCTCGTGCTTGGTGCCGAAGGTCAGCGGCCCCAGCTCTTCGCTCATTCCGTATCGCATTACCATCTCACGCGCCATGTCGGTTGAGCGCTCCAGGTCGTTCGCCGCGCCGGTGGTCACCTCATTGAACGCAAGCTGCTCCGCGGCGCGCCCGCCAAGCAGCACTGCCAGCCGATTAAGTAGCTGCTGGCGCGAATGCAGAAATGTGTCTTCCTCCGGGAACTGGAGCGTATAGCCGAGCGCCAAGCCGCGCGGCAGTACGGATACCTTGTGCACCGGATCGCTGCCCGGTAGCCGATACGCGACAATTGCATGCCCCAGCTCGTGGTGGGCGATGACCTTCTTTTCACGGTCGGAGATAACGCGGCTGCGCCGCTCTGGGCCAGCCACGACACGCTCAATGGCCTCATCCAGCTCGCTCATCGTGATCTGCTCCAGGCCGCGCCGGGCGGTAAGGAGTGCCGCTTCATTGGCCACATTGCGCAGGTCCGCGCCAGTGAAGCCGGAGGTGCGCTGGGCAAGCCGCTTTAGGTCCACTTCGCCGCTAATGGGCTTGTTCTTCAAGTGTATCTTCAGGATGCCTTCGCGCCCGTTGACATCGGGGTTGTCCACCACCACGCGCCGGTCAAATCTGCCGGGGCGAAGCAGCGCGGGATCCAGTATGTCGGGCCGGTTGGTCGCCGCCAGCACGATGACGCCGGAGTTAGGTTCAAACCCGTCCATCTCCACCAGAAGTTGGTTGAGCGTCTGCTCCCGCTCGTCGTGCCCGCCGCCAATGCCGCTGCCGCGGTGGCGACCGACAGCGTCAAGCTCGTCAATGAAAATGAGGCAAGGGGCGCGGCGCTTGGCTTGGTCAAACAGGTCGCGCACGCGCGCGGCGCCGACACCGACGAACATCTCCACGAAATCGCTTCCGCTAATAAAGAAGAACGGGACTTCCGCCTCACCCGCAATCGCCTTCGCCAGCAAAGTCTTGCCGCAGCCGGGCGGGCCGAGCAGGACTACTCCCTTGGGAATCTCCGCGCCCAGACGGCGGTACTTGCCGGGCTCCTTGAGGAAGTCCACAACCTCTTCCAGCTCATCAACGACTTCGTCCAGACCCGCCACGTCTTTGAAGGTGACGCGAGCGCGCTCAGGATTCATCATCCGGGCGCGGGACTTGCCGAAGGTGAAGGCCTGGGATTGGCCGCCGGACTGCATCTGGCGCGAGAAAATGAACCAGATGAGACCTATAGGGAGCAGTAGAATGAGAATCCAGATGATGAGGGTGGGATCCAGCAGTGCCGCCAGCCCTGAAGGCGTGACGAACTCGACCCGCGTACCCTTTTCCCTGGCCAGCTCCAGCAGCACCGGATACTCAGGGGGCAGGTTTGCCCTGAACCTGCCGGCAACCTCCCGGCCCTCGGAATCCGTGGTCGGCACAAACTCGCCCTCAGCATTCTCGCTGGCGCGATTAATCTTGATGCTTGCTACCTGACCGGCTTCTATTTTGGCCAGCAGCTCGGAGTAGGCGAGCTTTTCCACCCCTGTCTGGGTCATGACGGAGTAGAGACTCCAGGCCATTACGCCGAACAGGATGAGAAGCGCGATTTGGACAAAACGACTGCTCATCAGATGCGCGCAACCGGCTCACACGCCGGGCGCAAACTTAAATCATATCACAGCTAAGGCGCTGCCTTGCAGCCAAGGGCTTACCGACCGGGCGTGAACTCGCTGGTGTCCAGCTCGTCGAGAATGACACTTACTTTCTTCATATTGGACTTGAGGCCTTTGCGGGCAACGAGCACGGTGACCTTCACGCCGATATCGTACTTCTGAATCTCGGTGATGAGGTCATCAGCGCCGTTGATCTTCACTCCCTCGATTTCCAGGACCACGTCTCCCGGCTGGATACCGGCCTTGTCCGCAGCACCGCCGGCATTCACCTGCCGAACGTATGCGCCGTGGTCGACCTCAACCTTGAGCTCCTCCATGTAGTCTTTGGTCACGTCCTGCACGTACACGCCGATGCCGGGATAGGCGACTTTGCCACGCTTGATGATCTGGTCAATGCTGCCTTTGACCTCGTTGATGGGAATAGCGAAGCCAATCCCGCGGCCGTAGGGCAGAATAGCCTGGTTTACGCCAATCACCTCGCCCTTTGCGTTAAGTAGCGGTCCGCCGGAGTTGCCCTGGTTGATTGAGGCATCGGTCTGGATGAGCGTGCGCACGCGCCGCACATCCGAAGGCATGCTGAGCTCGCTTGGGTCGCGCGCCGTGGTGGATACGATTCCTTCAGTGACCGTCGCCTCCAGGCCGAAAGGAGACCCGATGGCGATTGCCGGTTCGCCGATGCGTACTTTGTCGGAATCACCTAGTACAGCCGTCGGCAGGTTCTTGGCCGAGATCTTCAAGACGGCTATATCCTTCAGATTGTCCGTCCCTACTAGTTTGGCATCGTACTCCGTACCGTCATTGAGCATGACGGTGAATCCCTCCATCTTGTCAACTACGTGTGCATTGGTAACTAAGTAACCGTCCGGGGAGACGATGAAGCCGCTGCCTACACCTTCTTGAGGAATCTGACCATAGTCCTGCGGCGTGTCCGGCACCTGGAAATCAAACCAGGGGAATTGCTGGTGGAAGCGTTTCCAGATGTCGCTCTGGTTATTGCTGTCGTTATTGCCCCCGTTGTTAGGAAGCTCCTTGAAGGGTCCACCGCCCGGGGATTCCTCCCCGCTCTTCTGAGGAATCGTTCGTGTGCGCACATGCACAACAAACGGCAGCGCCTTCTCCACAAGGTTGGCTACCCAGTAGATATTATCAGGGGTCTCTACCTCCAGTTGCGATGGACTGGTCTTGAGCGCCGCGCTCTGGGCGAAGTTGGGAGGGGTGCCAGTGACCCGCTGCACCTTGGTCAGCGCAGCCAGAGTGAAAAGGAGCAAGACCACAATCACCGCCATCAGCGCGATGGAGACATACTTCCAGACAGCTTCATTACGATTATTCATATACTTTCAACCTCCAAGGCCGACGGATACCGCCATCGCCCAAGCGCATCCGCAGTTGAGCGATTCTACTGCAAGCACCGCCACTGGTAAATGATGCGAAACAGCTGGGATTGTTCAATCGCCATGGATTCTTCATGTTCACACCTCAACCGTGCAATAATCCCGAAATGCCAGGGTAAATATCTTAGTCGCATCGCATAATATTATATGATGCATGGCTTGACAAGTTGGCGTGTCCACGCTATAATGTCAGCGTGAAAACTCAATCTGAGGTTCTGATCAATGGCTAAAGTTATCGGAATTGACCTTGGTACAACCAACTCGTGCATGGCGGTGATGGAGGCCGGCGAGGCCAAGATCATCACCAACTCCGAGGGCGGACGCACCACACCTTCGGTAGTGCACATTTCCAAGGATAGCGAGCGCGTTGTGGGTGTTGCCGCCAAGCGGCAGTTGGTCGTTCACCCGGAGAGAACCATCGCGTCCATCAAGCGCCGCATGGGTACGGATTACATAGTCAAGATTGACGACAAGGAATACACCCCCCAGGAAGTGTCGGCGATGATTCTTGCGAAACTCAAGCGCGACGCCGAGTCCTACCTGGGTGAGAAGATAACCCAGGCCGTCATCACCGTGCCGGCGTACTTCGAGGACGCGCAGAAGCGCGCTACCCGTGACGCCGGCATGATTGCCGGCCTGGAAGTGCTGCGCATCATCAATGAGCCTACCGCCGCGGCCCTGGCCTACGGGCTGGACAAGAGCGACAAGGAGCAGACCGTAATGGTCTACGACCTGGGCGGCGGCACCTTTGACGTCTCCATTCTGGAAATTGGTGAAGGCGTGTTTGAGGTCAAGGCGACCAGCGGCAACAACCGCCTGGGCGGCGATGACTTCGACCAGCGGGTGGCCGAGTGGCTCGCGGACGGCTTCCAGCAGGAGCAGGGGATTGACCTGCGCAAGGACCCGAAGGCAATGCAGCGCTTGATTGAAGGCGCCGAGAAGGCGAAGGTGGAGTTGTCCAGCTCGTCAAGCACCACCATCAGCCTGCCGTTCATCACCGCTGACGCTAGCGGCCCCAAGCATCTGGACGCAACGCTGTCACGCAGCAAGTTTGAGGAGCTGATTGACGACCTGTTGGAGAAGACCGTCGGCCCGGTCAAACAGGCGATGTCGGATGCCGGGGTTACTTCCGAGACCATTGGCCAGGTGTTGCTGGTGGGCGGCTCCACCCGCATCCCTGCAGTGCAGGAACTGGTGCACAAACTGACCGGCAAGGAGCCGAACAAAAGTGTGAACCCCGATGAGGTCGTGGCCATAGGCGCGGCCATTCAAGCCGCGGTACTCAAGGGCGAGGTAAAAGACATCCTGCTGTTGGACGTCACCCCGCTCTCGCTCGGTATTGAGACGCTGGGCGGCGTGTTTACCAAGATGATCCCGCGCAACACGACCATTCCCACGCGCAAGTCAGAGGTCTTCACCACCGCAGCGGACAACCAGACGCAGGTGGAGATTCATGTGCTACAGGGCGAGCGCGAGATGGCCTCGTACAACAAGAGCCTTGGCCGCTTCCACCTAGTAGGCCTTCCCACCGCTCCGCGCGGTATCCCGCAGATTGAAGTTACCTTTGACATTGACGCCAACGGCATTGTGAATGTCAGCGCGAAGGACCTCGCCACCAACAAGGAGCAGAAGATCACGATTACCGGCTCAACCAACTTGGGCGAGGACGACATCAGACGGATGGTCGACGAAGCAGACGGACATGCAACGGAGGACCGCAAGCGCCGGGAGGAGATTGACGCACTCAACCGCGCCGACAGCCTGGTGTACCAAACTGAGAAGACGCTGCGCGAGCACGGCGACAAGATCCCCGACTCCGACCGCACGGCAACGGAAAGGGCGTTGGAGGACTTGAAGAAGACGATTGAGGCCAAGGACATCAACGATGTGAAGGCTAAGAGCGATATTCTGCTTCAGGCCAGCTACCGCCTGGCGGAGCACATGTACCAGGACACCGGGGCCAGCCAGCAGCAAGCCGCGCCCGGGCCGTCCGAACCACAGGCTGAGCCCTCTGGAGAAGAGAGCGGCGGCGAGGATGTGGTTGACGCCGACTACAAGGAGGTTGAATAAGCAATACATGCATCAGTGCCTAAAAAGGTGTGAAATATGGTGCAGCTAACCAGGTATAGCTCCTCCCATTTCGTGGAGAACAGCTATGGCCGCTTCTACCGCGTCTTCACTCTGCCCGGAACCGTTAACGCCAAGATAGGCGCGGTTTACAAAGACGGCGTGCGCGAAGTCGTTCTTCCCAAGAAGGAAGAGGTTAAGCCAAGGAGGGTCGCTATCAAGTAGTGGTCTTTGAGGGGCCGGGCGTCTGCCCGGGCCCAAACCCCACCCCGCCATGGCAAAAGACAAGAAGAAAAACGATATGCCGCTTGAAGAGGCTGAACCTGAGGAGCAGGTCGAGACCCCTCAGCCGGAGCCTGTCGAGGAACCAGCTTGCGAAGATGCTCAAGCGGAGCTTGAGCGTGCTCAGCGCGACGCGGCGGAGAATCTTGAGCTGGCCCAACGCTTGCAGGCCGAACTCATCAACTATCGCAAGCGCGTCGAGCGAGAGCGCGAGGAATCGCGGAAGTATGCAGTTGAGAGCCTGGTGGTAAGGCTCATCCCGGTGCTTGACAGCCTGGAGCAGGCTGCGCAGATGTACGCAGACACTCCCGACAGCGCCAATCCACTGCTGGACGGGGTGCGGAGAACCAGAGACCTTATGGCGAGAGTGCTGGGCGAGCACGGTGTTGACCTCATTACCCAGGCAGGAGTTTTGTTCGATCCCAACCTGCATATGCCCTTGAGAACGCTGGAATCGGATGAGGTGGAGAGTGACACTGTCGATAGCATCTACCAGCCGGGAATCAGGATGGGCGACCGGGTCATTAGGCCCGCGACGGTCAGCCTGCTGATACCGAAGGCCTTACCCGCATCTGGTGAGAGTGAGGATGAATCCGTGGAGGAGGTTGAGTAGCAGTTGCAGGGAAAGGACCTCTACGAAGTGCTCGGGGTCAACCGGGACGCGACTGAAAAGGAAATAAAGGCGGCCTACCGCCGGCTGGCTCGTAAACACCACCCTGACGTCAATCCCGGCAGCCCTGACGCCGAGCAAAGGTTCAAGGAACTCCAGGCGGCTTACAGCGTACTGGGCGATCCGGATAAGCGCAAGCAATACGACCGCCACGGAAATGAGTTCTTCTCGCCCCGCGGCCCGTCCAAAGGGCCCGGGGTTGAGTGGGAGGAATTCGTGCGCGGCTTTGGCCAGCGCGGCACGAGGGTTAACTTCGGCGGCATTGACTTCGATGTGTTCACTGATGTGTTTGACACCGGCGGCGCCAAACCGCCGCGCGCGGAGCGGCGCCCGATTCGCGGCCGAGACGTTTACCAGTCGGTGACCGTGGATTTTCTTGAGGCTGCCAGAGGTACCACCGTCACGCTGTCTCTTCAGCGCGAAGTCCACTGTGATCGTTGTGGTGGCAATGGCGCCGAGCCAGGGTCCGGCATGTCCACCTGCCCCTCTTGCAGCGGCTCTGGCGATGTAACGCGAGGCGCTTTCGTCTTCTCGCAGAAGGTCGCCTGCCCCCAGTGCAGCGGGAAGGGCCAAGTGGCCGACAAGACCTGCATGCGGTGCCGCGGCAGCGGGCGCATGCCCAAGCAGGAGAAGATAGAGGTGAGAATCCCTGCCGGCGTGGACACCGGCAGCAAGGTGAGAGTGCCTGGCAAGGGGCTACCAGGGACGAACAGCGGGCCCTACGGTGATTTGCTGCTGAACATCTCGGTTCGCCCCCACCCTTACTTCCGGCGCGAGGCCTCAAATGTGCACGTTGAGGTGCCGGTAACGGTGACGGAAGCGGTGCTGGGAGCTGAGATTGAGATACCAACGTTGGACAAACGCGTGAGAATGAAGATCCCTCCGGGCACCGATTCGGGCCAAGAGTTCCGGCTACGTGGCAAGGGCTTCCCGCATCTCTCGCACCACGGCAGCGGCGACCTGCTGGCGAGAATCGAGATCGTCACCCCTAGCAAGGTCGACGTTAAGGGGCGTGAGCTCATGCGCGAGTTCGCCAGCGAATACCCGCAGAATCCCCGACTGAAGATGTTCGGGTTCTAACGATGAACGAGAAGGGGAAAAAGAAGCGTTCGGGCGAGCCGCTACTGACCATCAGCGCGGTGGCGGAGATGTTTGACCTTCACCAGCAAACTCTGCGCAAATACGAGGAGGAAGGCTTGATGACCCCGCGGCGGACGGCGGGAGGCACGCGGATGTTCGGCGTGGCTGAGGTCAAGCGCATCCGCACCATTGTGTCGCTATCGCGTGAGCTCGGCGTGAACATGGCGGGCGTGGCTATAGTGCTGGAGCAGCTTGACCGCATTGAGGAGATGAAGCGGCTGATGGAGCTGGTGCTGTCGCAACTGGATGATCCGCTGCGCCACCGCATAATCGCACTGCTTCAGGGAGTAGAGGAGGGGCTCGTGCCCACTAAGACGCCGGGCGGCGGGCTCATGCGCCAGCGAGGCGCCGTGAATGATCTGGGTGGTGAAGAGTGATTCCGTTCGAGAAGTTTACCGACCGCGCGAAGGAAGTACTGGAAGCTGCCCAAGAAGTGCTGCTTGACAGCAAACAGGTGCAGCTTGACACCGAGCACGTGCTCTACGGCCTACTTGCAGTGGAGGATTCGCTGGCAGCGGAAGTTCTGAAACTCGCAGGCGCGGACCCAGACCGCGCGCTTGACAAGGTCAAGCGTGTGATGCAGCAGCGCCCACAGGTGGAGACCCACGGCGGCGTGGGGCAGATATACATCACGCCCGAGACCGCGAGGCTGTTTGATGCGGCGTTTGACGAGGCCAAGCAGATGGGCGACGAGTTCATTGGCTCAGAGCACCTGCTGCTCGCGTTTTTTGAGCTGCGGGAGGGCGCGGGACACCGCCTGCTGGTATCACTGGGCCTGACTAAAGAGAAGGTGTACGCCGCACTGAAGGAAATCCGCGGACACCGCAGAGTCGACTCGGCGCAGGCGGAAGAAACCTACCAATCGCTGAAACGATTTACCATTGACCTTACGGAGAAGGCGCGGCAGGGGAAGATTGATCCGGTGATCGGCCGCGACCGCGAGACCAACCGCGTGATTGAGATACTTCTGCGCCGCCAGAAGAACAACCCGGTCCTCATCGGCGACCCCGGCGTGGGCAAGACTGCTGTGGTAGAGGGATTGGCGCTACGCATTGCGGAGAAGCGCGTGCCGGAGCCACTGCTGGACAAGCGCGTGCTGCAGCTTGATATGGCGCGGCTAATCGCCGGCAGCAAGTTCCGTGGCGAGTTTGAGGATCGGCTGAAGGCGGTGCTGGACGAGGTTGAGAAGGGCAAGCGCAATGTGATTCTCTTCATTGACGAGATGCATACGGTGGTTGGTGCAGGCGCAGCAGAAGGCGCGATGGATGCGAGCAATATCCTCAAACCCGCTCTGGCGCGCGGCGACCTCCAAGCTGTCGGCGCCACCACCATTAATGAGTTTCGCAAGTATGTGGAGAAGGACCCCGCGTTAGAGCGGCGTTTCCAGCCGGTGATGATTGGCGAGCCCACCGTGGCTGAGACCATAGAGATTCTGCGCGGCATTAGGGAACGCTATGAGAAGCACCACGGGCTCACTATCAGCGAAGAAGCGCTTCGGGCCGCGGCAACGCTATCGTCGCGTTACATCGCTGATCGCTTCCTACCCGATAAGGCGATAGACCTGATTGACGAAGGCGCGGCGAGGTGCCGCTTGCGCGCGCTTTCCGCAACCACGCAATTAAGCGAGCTCAAGAGCAAGCAAGAGGAAATTGAGCGCCAAGAGCGCGATGCTGCTGACGCTGAGAAATGGGAGGAAGCGGCTAAGTTGAAGCAGGAGCAGTTGGTGTTGCAGCAGCAGGTTGAGAACGAACGCCAGCGGTTACAGGGAACCGCCCACGAGGCCTACGTCACCGAAGAGGATATCGCTCAGATTGTGAGCGAATGGAGCGGCGTGCCGGTGTCGCGGATGACGCAAACCGAGGCCGAGCGGCTGCTGAACATGGAGCGCGAACTGGCGAAGAGCATCGTAGGTCAGGAGCAAGCGGTGCAGGCCGTCTCCGAAGTCATCAGGCGCGCGAAGAGCGGGCTGTCCGACCCCAACCGACCGCTCGGCAGCTTCATCTTCCTGGGACCTACCGGCGTAGGCAAGACGGAACTGGTGAAGGTGCTAGCTGATTACCTGTTTGGCAGCCGCGAGAGCATCGTGCGCATTGACATGAGCGAATACATGGAGAAGTACAGCGTCTCGCGACTAATCGGTGCCCCACCAGGTTATGTGGGCTATGACGAAGGCGGGCAGCTTACCGAGCAGGTGCGCCGCCGTCCGTTCTCCATCGTGCTGCTGGACGAGATCGAAAAGGCGCACCCGGATGTGTACAACATCCTGCTGCAAGTGCTGGATGATGGACGGCTCACTGACAACAAGGGCGTGACCGTCAACTTCCGCAATACGGTCATCATCATGACCAGCAACCTCGGAGGCGCAGAAATAGCCGCCATGTCCGAAGGTAAGAGCTCCGACGAGCTGGAATCGCTGTATCCGCAGATGCACGATGCGGTGTTTGAGCAACTGAAGCAGACCTTACGCCCGGAGTTTCTCAACCGCATTGACGAGATTGTCGTTTTCCATTCGCTGAACCACGTGCAGGTGAAGCAAGTCGCCCGGCTCATACTCGGCGACCTGGAAAGCAGGCTGAAGGAGCGCGACATCGCCATTGCTTACAGCGACGCTGCGCTGGACGCACTGGCGGAGAGCGGATTCAGCGCGACATTCGGCGCTCGTCCTCTCCGGAGGGCTGTGCAACGGTTCATCGCCAATCCGCTCTCGGAGAAGCTGATTGTCGGTGAAATCACGGACGGCAGCAGCGTGAAGGTTGACTACCGCGATGGCGCGTTTTCCTTTGAGGTTGCGCGGGGAGTGGGTTCTGAGTAGAATGTCCCGCCCTGAACGGGCAAGGTGTACAACATGCCACTATACGAATACAGGTGTGCCAAGTGCGATTGTGTTTTTGAGGAATTCGCGGGTTTCTCCGCGAACGGCAGCCGCAAGTGCCCCGAGTGCGGGGGCGTCGCCAAGCGGCTGATTTCCGCGCCGCAAGTGGTGTTTCACGGCAGTGGCTTTTACCGCACCGATAGCGCCAATGCCAGCTCCGCTTCCACCAACGGAAGCTCCTCCAGCACGGGCAGCGAGAGCAAGCCCGCTCCTAAGCCAGCCAAGCCCAAGACCAGCGAGTAGCACTATAGAGCCATCACAGGTACAATCTCCCGGGATGAGGCTACTTACCACCACGCTGACACTTGCCATGTTGGCCATCTTGCTTATTTCGCTTGCTTCGGCGCAGACCACCGAGAAAGTGTCGGTGAAGGTTGTACGCCTTGCCGGTGAGGTGAACGTTCTGCGCGGAGGGAACGACGAACCGGAGAAGGCTGAATTGGGCTGCCTACTATATGCAGGCGACACGCTCAAGGTCGCTAAGGACGCGAAAGCTCAGTTGTTCTTCCCCCCCGACACGCTCGTGCTGCTCAAAGAGAACTCTGTGCTCAAGCTAAGTGAGTTGCAGCCTGACGGTCGCAGCGGCGTGGGGCTAACCGCCGGCTCGCTGGTCGCCAATCTGCAGAAAGCGCTTTCGCCAGGAGCCACTTTTGAGGTGGAGACCCCGAATGCGCTGGCAATAGTGCGCGGTACGGTCTTTGAGGTCGAGATACAGGGAGAAGAAAAGCCGACTACCAACTTCTATGGATATGAAGGCGAAGTTGAGGTGCACTTCGGCGAGAAAATACTCATGCTCGGGCCGCAGGTGATGCTGGAGTTGGCGGTTGGCCAGGCTCCTATCATCGGGGAGCATGCGCGCGAACTCAGCGAGATTCTGCGAATGTTTGACGCCGAGTACTGGGAAGAGCGCGCCAAGGACGAAGTCAAGAACAAGATCAGATCGCGCCTGCCGTTCTAGCCGGATTCTTGAAGCTTCACACCCTCGCGCTCTAGTAGCGCGGCAATGCGCTGGCGCAGTAGCTCCGCCACTCGGGAATAGGTTTCCTCGTCCTCGTCAAACGGATCGGGGATGTCCCATTCCTCCCAACGAAAGCGCAGCTCCGGGCCCAGCACCCGGCGGACCGGAAAATCGGCGTCTAGGCTGACAACGACATCAACGTCGCCCAGGTCAACCGAATGGAGCGGCTTGGAGGCCAGCCCATCCGCGTTGATTCCCAGCTTCTGCAGCAAGGAGAGGACTTCTGGCGAGACCGAGCCTAGCGGCGCTACGCCGGCGCTCGACGCTTTGACGGAATCCCCTCCAAGATGGCGACAGATAGCTTCTGCCAGCGGTGAGCGGCAGGAGTTGCCGATGCAGTAGAACAAGATGCACAGTGGCATGTCCACAGGCTACCATTGTTGCATGTGTCCGCTGCGAACACCAATTACCGCCGCAGTGAGAACCTGTGTAGAGCTGCGATAATATTGGGGGCTATGTGATAGAATCTGTTTCCGGACTCGCGAACCCGGCTGGCTGGCCCAGTCGGCTCAGGAGGAACTAGTCGCGGGGGCAACTCGCTGTACCGGGTTCAACCAGCATTTGTTTATTGGAGGTTGTGAATGCACGAACTTCTTGAGGCGGAATTTGAGGAGAAAGTGGAAAAGAGCGCGCTACCCGCGGTAGTAGACTTTGGCGCAACGTGGTGCCCACCATGCAAGATGCTAGATCCGATCATTGACCGGATATCTAATGAGTACGAGGGGAAACTTGCAGTGTTTCATGTGAACACCGACAACAACCCCGGGCTGGCCCGGCGGTTCAGCATCACGGGCGTTCCGACAATGATCTTCTTCAAAGAAGGCGAGCCAGTGAAGACCATTGTGGGCTTCCGCGAATACGACGCGCTGAAGAGTATCGTGGACAGCGTCGTCTAGGCAGCCGCAATATGCCACCAACCGTTTCCAGCCCGGATAGAATCCGTTTCGGGTCTGACGGTTACCGGGGCATCATCGGGGATTCGTTCACCTGGCGCACGGTAGAGCGGCTGGTTTCCGGTACGATTGAGTTCCTCCGGCGCAGCGGCCACAGCGGCAGCACTATCCCGATTGGCTACGACACCCGCTTCATGGCAGACTCCTATGCAAAGGCAGCATGCATCGCGCTGGAAACGGCCGGTTTCAAACCAGTACTGGCGTCGGAGTTCTGTCCATCGCCCTATCTGTCGTACAGCGTGAAGAAGCTGGGCGCGCCGCTGGGCGTGATGTTTACTGCCAGCCACAATCCTGCGCGGTATCTTGGCTATAAGCTGAAGGGCCCGGAAGGCGGGAGCTCTTTGCCAGAGGTCAACCGGGCGGTGGAGGAGTATGCTGCGACGGCCACGGACGAGTGGAATCCCCACCTGGTGTTCGGCCCTGACCTTGAGTATGAGGTATTTGACCTCAGCGGGGACTACATCAAGACGATGACCGGATACACAGGCAAGAAGCTAGGAGGTCACAGCTTCGACCTCACAATAGACTTCGTCCACGGCACCACCGCACTGCTGTACCGCCGCGCGCTGGAAGAGCTCGGCGTCGGCTTCAATCCGCTACACACGCAACGGGACCCGACTTTCTCTCTGCGCAAGCCCGAACCGCTGCCGGAGCAGCTGGAGGAGCTGTTCGGGTGGACGGAAGCGGGAGGGAAGAGCGCTTTCGGCGCGGCTTTTGACGGAGATGGTGATCGCCTAGGACTGATAGACGAAGAAAACACCTTCGTCCCGCCGGAGGACATCTTTGCCATCTGCCTGCTCCACCTGATCGAAGATCGCGGGATGTCCGGGCGCATAGTGAAGACAGTTAGTTTCTCCTCGCTGATTGACCGGATTGCGCGGGAGTTTAGCCTTGAGCTCGTAGAGGTACCAGTGGGTTTCAAGCACTCAACCCTGGAGCTGTTGAAGCCCGGCACGCTCGCAGCCGGCGAGGAGAGCGGCGGAATCGGCTTCGCTTTCCATCTGCCGGAGCGGGACGCGCTGCTTACGCTGATACTGGTTCTCTCGGCGATGGCGGAGAGAGGGCTTTCGCTGGTGGAGATGCGCCGGAGCATCGCAGAGAGGTTCGGCCATCCGCACTTCCTGCGCAGCGACATTCCGCTCGCGAATGGCCGGCAGGTGGAAACCGTGCGCAAGCGATTGGCCGAAGTGGCGGGCGACCCTTCACTGATCGGCTTGAAGCAGGCTGAGCTCTCCACTCTTGACGGGATCAAGCTCAGCTACCCCGAGGGTTTCATCCTGTTCCGCTTTTCAGGAACGGAGCCGCTGGTGCGAATCTACTGCGAGCACGCAGTGATGGGTGAAGAGAAGGCGCTACTTCAGCGGGCGAAGGAGTATCTCTTCGGCGGCTAGCCGGGCTGCGTATCTTCGTCCACCACACTCTTGAGCAACGCCAGACCATTGACATCTGTCAGGTCCCAGGTGAGCGGCGTTACCGTTACATACCCCTCGCTCGCCGCCTTCACATCACTGCCATTGCGCATATCGCCCACGACCCTCTCGCCGGCGATCCAGTAGAAAGGTTCCCCTCGCGGGTCAACCATCTTCTGAATCACATCCTTATAACCACGGAAGCCGGTGAAGCACGACCGGATACCTTTGATTTCGCTGACCGGCACGTCGGGAACGTTGATATTGAGGAAACGGCTGCCGTCAAAGACGGCTTTCAGCGCCGCGCTCTCAGTGTCCGGCGCAGGCCACACACCCTCAGGCGGTTCAGCGTAGAGCAGCTTGCGCAGGACGTGGAGTAGATAGTGGGAGGCAGTTGCGAAGTGCCCGCGACCACGCGAATCCAGCGAGATTGCGATACTCGGCAAGCCCAGGATGGCGCCCTCCATCGCGCCGGCGACGGTGCCGGAGTAGGTTACATCTTCCGCGAGGTTCTGGCCGTCATTGATGCCGGAGACAATGAGGTGCGGCGGAGCGTCCTTGAGCACTTCCAGCACTCCAAGCATAGTGCCGTCCGCGGGCGAGCCCGAAGTTGAGTAAGCCGCGCAGCCGGCGACCGCCTTGTTCGGCCAGGTGAAGCCGCCCACCGGCCTGACCCGCAGCGGCTTGTGCAGAGTGATGGAGTGGCTGGCGGCGCTGCGAGGGCTTTCGGGCGCAACCACCGTGACTATGCACAGCGGGGAGAGCGCCCGCGCCAGTTCCACAATGCCCTGTGCGGCAATGCCGTCGTCATTGACGACGAGAACGCGGAGCGTTCCCTTGCTCTCAGCCATAGTCACGCGCCGATTCTAGCACGCCACGCACGCATCTCTCCGCCTAAATGGTGAGCCTGTGATGCCCCCGTCTGCAATCGTGCTTGCGGCAATCAGTATTTCCGGATACTCTTCACTGTCATGTGGCAGTCAGCCGTTCCGGCAAAAGAGCTTGCACGTTGGCCCAAGCTGCGCTATTAACTTGTGGCTGTCATGGAATCACCCTCAACCATAACGCACAATTCGCCAGGCGCTCTGGTCGTCTCTCTTGATTCTGAGCTTCATTGGGGAGTACGCGATAAGAAAGCGGTTGAGGTATACAAGCGCAATCTCTCTGGTGTACGCTCTGTAGTGCCACGCATACTGGAAGCGTTTCAGCGTTATGAAATCCACGCAACGTGGGCTATAGTTGGGTTTCTGTTCTTTAGCAGCAAAGCCGAGCTGATTGAGCATCTACCTGCGCTGAAGCCGCATTATACCTGCTCCAGACTCACTCCTTACGGGGATATAGGCGGCATCGGTGCAGACGAGGGGACAGACCCTTTCCATTATGCGCTTTCGCTGGTCAAGGCGATTGCCGCCCAGTCCAATCAGGAAATCGCAACGCACACGTTCTCACATTACTATTGCATGGAGCCAGGGCAAGACGTGATGGCGTTCAGAGCGGATATCGAAGCCGCGGTCGCCATTATGCGAAAGCACAACCTCACCCCTGAGAGTATAGTCTTTCCACGGAACCAGGTGAATCCGGAGTACGTTGCCATCTTACCTGAATACGGGATCACCTCTTACCGCGGTGCTCCGTGGTATTGCGTGGGAAAAGAGGAGCCCTTCTTCTCCTTCTACATCAGAGCTGCTACGCGCTTGCTGGATACTTACCTCGCCATCTATGGACACAACACGTACTCGTACGAGCAAATGCGTAGGAGCATGCCATTCAACATCCAGTCAGACCGCATGCTCCGTCCGTATTCGCGGCGCTTTAGGGCGCTCGAACCGCTGCGGCTCCGGCGGATTCTAACCGCTATGGAGTTCGCGGCCAAGAAGAAACGGGTTTTCCATCTATGGTGGCATCCCCACAACTTCGGAGTTGAGCAGGAGAGGAATCTGGCTGCGCTGGAGCATATACTGGCTCGCTACGCAAGACTTCGCGAGTCGCACGGAATGGTGAGCCGCAATATGAGAGAGCTGTCGCATGAACTTCTGAGAGATAGTGGTGTGGAGCCCGCATAAGGGGCACAACGGCAGACCATCAATGAACACCTCTGGACACGACAGCATGGTGAAAAAACAAGAGAAGGGAATCGTTATGATGGCTGGACCGGGCCGGTCTACGCGCATCATTTACCATGCGATGAAGAGCAGTTTGGATGTTAAGGCAGTTATCATTGAAAAGCAGGTCTCGCGATACAGGTTTCTGACGCGCAGAGCGAAGAAGCTAGGCTACTGGAACGTGATCGGCCAGATATTGTTCCGCTCAATCGTGGTGCCATGCTTGAAAGTTGCTTCCGTGAAGCGCGCAAGAGAGATCATGGATCATTACGGGCTTTCTGATGCGGACATTCCAGAGGCCGTTATCCGCCGTGTCGCATCAGTTAATGCGAATGAAACAATTGCGATACTAAAAGAGATCGGCCCCGACATCGTGATTGTAAACGGCACGCGGATCATCTCAAGGGGTGTTCTCAATAGCGTTCCCGCGAAGTTCATAAACTTGCATGCCGGAATTACTCCTTTATACAGAGGCGTCCATGGTGCTTATTGGGCGATAGTACAGGGCGATTACCAAGCCTGTGGCGTAACCGTGCATCTAGTGGATGCGGGAATTGACACGGGAGCTGTGCTTGAACAGGCTCTGATACGCTTTGGGAGAGCAGACAATTTCACTACCTATCCACTACTACAGATTGCCGTCGGAATACCGCTGCTGAGAGGAGCTGTTCAGTCTGCACTAGAAGACCGTCTAGAACCGAAACCTGGCGCAAGCGGCGTGTCCCGCATGTGGAGCCACCCGACTATCTGGGAGTACTTGCGGTGGCGGTGGTTTCGCGGAGTGAAGTGAGGCGCCCTAAGGAGGCAAGCCGCCCAATGGGCTCGGAGAATGAGCAAGCGCCAGCACGCACCGGCCATTGCACTGCGCTCTCCTCCAAGCCCGCTTGGGTACAGTGGATGCCGCCTTCTCCAGATGCGCCTCATGGTTGATTGTAGCTATTGCTGGACGCGATGATTCTCCCCGTGCTTTGCAGCACATTGGCCACACTGATAGAATCTCCTTCGTGGAGTCGCGATCTATCATGCTACTCACGACTGCAACTCTGTGGGGCGGGGCGGAATCCCTCGCTTGTAGCCAGGCGCAGCATTTCGCCGCCAAAGGCTGGGAAGTGACGGTTGGGAGTCTGGCGGAAGGAGACGGCGCGCTCTTCAGAGAGACCAGGGAGGTCCCCGGCATTCGGACTTTCTCCCTGGGGATGGACAAGACACGATGGTACCGAATTGCCGAACTCCAGCTAAAGCTTGGCGAGGTACGTCCCAACATTATTATCGCCCACCTTTTCCACTCATGCATTGCTGCCCGGGTCTTCGGACGGCTCTTCCGTGGCATTCCAGTTATCAGCGTTTTCCACTCCACATATCAGGAGCGATGGCGAGTAGCGGTTGACCGGCTGACACTGCCGCTCACTGCCAAGTATGTGGTCGTGAGCGAAGACGGCGCTGCGTTCGCAAGAGAGTCGCTCGGTATCGGTGAGGACAAACTTGCTGTAGTCCCAAACGGAGTTGACTCGCGGTTCTTCCAGTCGCCCACTGGGCCGAGAGAGCGGATTCGGCAGGAGCTGGGTTTGAGTGCGGATTCAACGGTGATTGGATGCGTAGCCCGATTCCATCTGCAGAAGGACCATGCAACGCTAATCAAAGCGTTCAAACGGACGCGCGAAGCTAACACCGGCAGGGACCTCAAGCTGCTTCTGGTCGGAGCTGGCTCAGAGCTCTTCGCGATGCGCCGCCTCACGGAAAGGCTAGGACTGCTGGAGCATGTGTTGTTCACGGGCTTCCGGCGCGACCTGCCGGACATCTACACAGCGATGGACTTGTACTCGCAGACCAGCCGCCGGGAAGGCCTGCCCATCACCATCCTGGAGGCCATGTCTGTCGGGCTGCCAATCGTGGCCACCGCCGCCTCCGGCGTCACATCGGTACTCGTCGACGGCGAGAACGGATTACTTGCGCCAGTTGGCGATGTGAAGGGCGTCGGCGACCGCATTACCCGCCTTCTCAAAGAGCCTGATTTGGCGCAGAAACTCGGCGCGACCGCCAAGCAGCAAGTGGAGACGCAGTACAGCCTGAAAACCTGCATGGACGCCTATTACGATCTGGCGCTTTCCGTACTGGGTATGGAGCAATGAGGTTGCTTTACTACTTGCACACTCTTTCCTTAGCTGGCGCCCAGCGGTCCGCCCTCGCCCTCGCCAGGGAGATGCGCAAGCATGGGTGCAGCGTTGTCTTTGCCGGCGAGGTGCAGGGCGATGCTTATACGGGGATTCTAGCCCGTGAGGGTTTCGAGCACATCGATATCCGCTTCTCGCGCAAACCGGAGGATGTCTGGCGCATCGCACACCAGCTAGCCGCGCTTTGCGCTAATTCGGGCGTTGATGTCTGCCACGCCTACTACTACACCAACTACTACTTCGCGTGGGCAGCAAGTCTGCTACGCAAGATGCCGGTCATCGGCGGCACTTTCTGTGGCGGCCCGGGACCTCGCTACCACATACCCCGGCTTTCGCCAGTCGTCGTGTTCAGCAAGGAGCAGAAGGACGCGTTCATAGCCAAATGGGGTTGGAAGCCGGAAAACCTGGTTGTGAGCCCGGGGAGGGTGGAGCATCCAGCGGCTGACGCAACGCAACCGGATAGAGGCGGCTTCCTCTCACGGTATGGGCTTACCCCGGAGCTGCTCAGCATTCTGTTTGTATCGCGCCTTTCGGAAGACAAGCGCGGGTCGGTGGAAACGATACAGCTGCTAGCGCGGGAGATCGCGGCCCAAGGATTGCCCTGGCAAGTGCTCATTGCAGGGGGCGGGAAGATGGAGAGCGAGTTGCGGGAGTTTGGCGACCAGCTTGAACGTCAAGCAGGCCGGACGGTACTGGCGGCTGCAGGGGAGCAGGACCGGCTGGACGAGTTCTACGCCTGTGCCGACGTCGTGGCAGGTGTGGGCCGCAGCATCTTTGACGGAATGATGCGGGGGAAACCGGTCATGGTGGTGGGCGAGAAGGGCTTTGCCGGCCTGGTCTCGCCCGAGAGCGTTGAGGAACTCGCCTACTACAACTTCAGTGGACGCAACGCCCAGGCGGATTCAGGCGTGGAACACCTCATCTCCGCGATCCATTTAGCCGCGCTGCCGGAGGAGCGGCTAAGGCTCGGCAGCTTCGCCCGGCGCTATACAAGGGAGAATCTCTCTGTAGGAGCCGGCGGGAAAGTGCTGCTTGAATACTATGCGCAACTGATGGAGTTTCCGCCGCTGCCGCGCGCCAGGGTCTTGCGGGAGGTCGCGCTTTCCACTATAAGCTACGTCAAGCGGAAAAGCCCTTATGCATAATGCATACGCGATCAGAGCGCACAATCCCCTCACGCTTGGGGCGTTAGCTGCGGCCTCGGCAGTTCTGGTACTGGCGGCTCAAGTTACGTACATCCTCGCTGCAACTGCAGCGGTTGCAGCGCTCCTTGTCCTCGCCTCCAACCACCGGCTGGCTCTTCTCGCGTTCATGTTCTCCATCCCGTTCGCCACGCTTCAGCTCATTTCAGTGCCTGGTCTGTCGAACCTGGCCTTCCTGATGATTCCGGTTCTCGGCCTGAGCATGTTACTGAACCTGCGCCGGATTCCCGCACTGCCGCTGAAGAAGCTGGGAGCTAAGCCAGCCCTATTCACGGTCTTCATCCTCGCAGCGCTCCCGACCACTTTCTTTGCCTCCACCCAGGGAATCGCGCTGAAGTCGCTGGTCATAGCGACGGTTGTGTTCGGGCTGTATCTGGCTTCCACATTAATGTTCACTGACGGTGAGCTGCGGGAGTGGGGCACAACCGCCTACCTCGCTGGCGTTCTGGCAAGCGCAGCGACGGGCTACAACCAGATGCTGCGGGAGCTGGCGACGACCATCTTTCTGCGCGCCGGAGTTGGCAGCCCCAGCGATTCGGCCATCTGGTTTCTGCTGGCGGTTCCGCTCGCGGTCATGCGCTTTGACCGCTGCCGGGGAATCGCGCCGAAGCTATTCTACGCTGCGGTGGTGCTGGCGTCGGCGGGGATTATCGTCCTCTCAAGCACACGCAGCGCGTGGTTAGCGTTGGCGCTTTACTTCGTATACGAGCTGTTCCGCAAGCCGGTGCGTGCGATCCTCACGGTCACCGTTTTTCTGATGCTGGTAGCGCTCTTCCTCAAGACCTACCTCCCATTCACTTACCAGCGCTCTATTGTTCGCGTGCTCGCAGTGTTTAACCCGGAGCTGGAGAAGCAGACTACGCTTCAGTTCCGCATTGAGAACTACCCGGTGGCGGTAGCTATGGTGGGCGCGTATCCTCTGCTGGGCGTCGGCCTAGGCAACTTCGCCGCCCACGCACCGCACTTTGGCCGCATCCTGATCCCTGGCGAGATGGGGTTGAACGCGCACAACGCGTATTTGGAGATGCTCACCGGCGCAGGACTCGTCGGGGGCGTGGCGTATCTCCTGGTGTGGCTGCTCACTCTGTGGGAGCTGATTGTACTGGCCCGGCGGGGTCCGCCCGGCGTCCGCCACCTGGCCGGAGCCTACGGCATCGGCTTCACCATGTTCATGGTGCATGCCGTCTTCCACTCTAGCTACCTAGTGCTGCTGCTGGTGCCGGTGCTAGCGATGGCCAGCGCCCTGAGGGTGTGCGCATACGAAGTGGTAGCGAAGAGCCAAGATCCGGCGCCGATTAGAGCTTGATTACTTTGCCATCGTTGCCGCGGTCGCCCATGCCGTTGCGGGTGTCCAGCACGAGCTTGGCGTGCTCTGCCACGAAGTCCCAGTCCAAGCATGTATGGTCGCTGATAACTACTACCAGGTCCTGCTGGGACAGCGCATCAGAGGTGAGCTCCACGCTGTCTAGGTCGAAACCGTTGGCGTCAAGCTTGGGGACGAAGGGGTCGTGGTAGCTTACTACGCCTTCCAGCCGGAGAAGCTGCTCAATGATAGACAGCGCTGGCGACTCGCGCGTGTCGTCAATATCACGCTTATAGGCCACCCCCAGCACTAGAATCCGCGCGCCATTGATGGGTATCTTGCGCTGGTTGAGCAGAGTGACGATGCGTTCAACCACGTAGCGCGGCATCGCCGAGTTTATCTGGTCCGCAAGCTCAATGAACCGAGTGCGATAGTTGAGCTTGCGCATCTTCCACGAGAGGTACAGCGGATCGATAGGGATACAGTGGCCGCCCAGCCCCGGTCCGGGGTAAAACGGCATATAGCCGAAGGGCTTGGTCTTCGCTGCTTCAATAATCTCCCAGATGTCCACGCCGAGCTGGTGGCAGATGATGGCCATTTCGTTGATCGCGCCGATGTT
This sequence comes from uncultured Planctomycetales bacterium, assembly GCA_964554185.1. Lineage (GTDB taxonomy): Bacteria > 4484-113 > 4484-113 > 4484-113 > 4484-113 > CAZKNJ01. The sequence goes on from CAZKNJ010000011.1 coordinate 48,571, forward strand.
GATTGCCCGGAAGGTGTTTTCCAGGAGCTTGACCATCTCGGCTGCCATTGCGCTGCTGACCGGCACCACGTTCTCCACTGCCTGGGAGTAAAGCGCCTGCACCATCGCGCTGCATTCCGGCGTAACGCCTCCGATTATCTTCGGCGTGTTCTTCGTGTGGAACTGGGAGTTTCCCGGGTCAACGCGCTCTGGCGAAAAGGCGAGGTAAAAGTCCTTGCCAACCTTGAGCCCGCTGCGCTCAAGTATCGGCAGAACCAGCTCCTCGGTGGTGCCGGGATAGCTGGTGCTCTCCAGCACTATGGCCATCGGCGCGTGCATGCGGGTGGCGATCTCGTTGCTCGCCTGGAGGATGTAGGTGATGTCGGGTTCGCGGGACTTGGAGAGCGGCGTGGGCACACAGATGGAGACAGCATCCAATGTCCGGATGGCATCGTAACTGGTCGTAGCGCTCAGCTTGCCTTCCGACACAAGCAAGCTGAGTAGCTTACTGTCAACATCACCAATGTAGTTCTGCCCGGCATTCAGGCGTTCAACCTTCTCCCGGCTAACATCAATGCCGACCGTGGGGAAACCCGCGGCGGCGAACTCCACGGCCAGTGGGAGGCCGACGTAACCCAGCCCCACCACGCCGATTGAGGCCTTGCGCTCCGTAAACAGCTCTTTGAGATTCATCTGAGGAAGAGGATTCTACCAGAAAGATGGAAGCAGTGACGCAAGCTAAACCCGGTTGTTCACCAGTTCTCCCGAGTTCAGAGTCCTCAAATCGTCTTTCGTGTAGATCGTCCGGTCAGGCACCGCGACATCTTCCACCACCCCGCCGTCGTGGAAGCGGATGATGCGCGAGGCGTGGTCGGCGATGAATTGCTCATGCGTCACCACAATCACCGTAATACCGGATTCGCTCAGGCGCTGGAAGAGCTTCATTATCTCGCTGCCGCTTTTGCTGTCCAGGTTGCCTGTCGGCTCGTCCGCTAGGATGATGGAAGGCTCGTTGACGATGGCGCGGGCGATGGCAACCTTCTGCTGCTGGCCGCCGGAAAGCTCGTTGCTCTTGTGCTGCATCCGGTCGGCTAGCCCGACCACGCTCAGCGCGCGCGTGGCTTTTTCCCGCCGACGGCCGCCCTTGGGCGAGTAGATCAGCGGAAGCTCCACATTCTCCAGCGCGGTAGTGCGCGGCAGGAGGTTGAATGTCTGAAAGACGAAGCCAATGCGCTCGTTGCGGATGTGGGCGAGCTGAACGTCTGTAAGCTTGGTCACATCCTGCCCGCCCAAGCTGTAGACGCCTCGTGTCGGACGGTCGAGGCAGCCCATAATATTCATCACGGTGGACTTGCCGGAGCCCGACGGCCCCATTATCGCCACGTACTCATTCTCGTCGATGGAAAAGGAGACCTCCCTCAAGGCGTGCACCTGGTGCTTGCCCATTTCGTAGATTTTGGAGACGTTGTCGAGTTCAATTAGCGCCATAGAAGCCTGTACCCGCTTTAAATCTCACCGGCGGCCATGAGGATCTGTAAGTACGTTGTCTGGTAGGAAACCTGCGCGCTCAAGAGCGACAGCTCCGCCTCCAACAGTGATTCCTGAGCCTGTATCACGTCAAGAGTATCCGCCAACCCGACGCGGTTGCGCTCAACCTGAATCTCGTAGTTCTCACGGGCGACCTCCACGTTGCTCTCCGCGAGGTCCAGCTGCGCTTGCTTGCTGGCAAGATCGCGGAAAGACGCTTCCCAGTCTTGGCGCAACTGCTGTACCGTTTTCTCCATCTCGGCCTGGGAAATCGCCAAGTCTTGCTCTCCCTGCGCCAGCCGCGCCTTATAGGCGCGCTTGTGCCATGGAAGCGTGTAGGTCAGGGTAAGCGCGTAGCTCTCGTTATCCAGGTTACGCATGGCGCTGCCGGCGGTCGCATCCTCGCCCTCGCGACTGTAATCCAGAGCGAGGTCAAGGTCGGGGCGCAGCTCGCCGCGGTTTCGCGCCTGCTGCAGCTCGGCGTTGCGCAGGTTCATCTCCGCCTGCCGCAGGCTAGCCGAGGCGTTGCGCACGAGCTCCCAATCAGCACCTACATCAAGCTGCACGGGCTGTGGCGAGATACCCACCCCCGGGTCAATGTCCAGCGGCTGGTTGACGCCCAGCAGCACCGCTAGGCCATCCAGCGAATCCAGATAGCCTTTCTGCTCATCGATGAGGCGCGTCTTCTGGTTGAGGACGTTGTTCTCCGCCTGCAACACATCTGCCCGGATGGAAAGCCCGACCTTATGGCGCTCGCTGTTGCGCTCGTGAAGTTTGAGCGCCGCTTCCAGGTTTGCCTCCCGTACTTCCAGCGCTTTGCGCTGCGCGACCAGAGAGTAGTACTGCGAGTAGACTTGGTAGCGCAGGCTCCGCTGAGTTTCGTCGAGCAGCAGCTCGCGGTATGAGAGTGTGTTACGAGTCTGGCGCACGCCATACCAATTAGAATCGGTGCCATATCCGCGGCCCAGAGGGTGTACCCAACGGAAGCCAACGTCGCCGGAGTAGGACTTGGGCACGGAGGATGTGCTGCCTACTACGGAGACTTCAGAACGGGCAAGCTGGTGGCTCAGACTGAAGTTGTCGCCGGTCGGGAAGGTCTCACTCAGGCTGACGGAATAGAACGCGCTCTTTGAGGTGGACACGTTGCTGGAGGTCAGAGCGCTAACGCTGCCGCGCTCGGCTGAGCGGTAGCCGCCCGTGATCGAGAGCGCAGGGTCAAACGGTGAGAGCGTAAGATCCAGATCGTACCGCGCCCGTTCAAATGACGCCTCGGCGGTGCGGGCGTCGTAGCCCTCTTTGGTCACCAGCGCCAAGGCCTCTTCCAGACCGACGATGTACCTGCCGGAAAGGTCCAGTTGGGAAACACCGTAATCGGCGGAGGAAGCCGTCTCCCTGGGAGCCTTATCCACCGCCTCGGACGCGATGGGAGGAGCTTCCTCGCTCAACTCGGCCTCGGCGGAAGTGTTGATCTCAATGGCGTTGTCATCCGCGAGAGAAACCGTGGCGAACAGAAGTAAAACCAATATTGCGAACGCGAAAACTCGTGTGGAAGCAGCCATGTATTTCATTTAGATGCAGCCGGAAGCGTATAAGTTCGCCCGGACTGCGAGATTAGACGAAACTCCTGCTGCGAAGCTCCTCAAGGAAAGCCTGGTAAACCGGCTTTACCTGGTAAACTACCCCGAAGATAACACCAGCAAGCAGGATGACCGCGATCAGAAACGCGAAAAAGGCCTGCACCGGTGTAACATCCCCGCCTTGCGCCACCGCGATGATCATGTACACCACAGAGACAATCACCAGAACCACGCCTATCATTTCCGCCGCGCCCAGCGACGGAGAAGTCCCACCACCAACCAGGAAGGCGCCGATGAGCTTGAAGTAGAAGAATCCGACCACCACGCCGCACAGCATATACGCGTACGCCAGCGTTGAGAGCATTATCTTTAGCGGACCCTGGTTGCCGAACAACTTGGTCAGCACCCAGAATAAGACGCCGCTCAGCAGCCACAGCAGTATCCACAGGAACCACAGCCAGAACACCAACGACTCGATTGTGTAATAGGCGTTCATCATCTTCTCAACGCCTTCATTGAACACGATGTCCTTATACGTTGGGTTGGAGTAGGACGCCAAGGTCTGGCCTATCTGGGCGTTGGCGAACTTGAGGTAACTGGCCGTTAAGGTGGCCTTCTGAACCAGCGCGAACAGCGAGAGGAACAGCCCGCCCACAAACACGAGCAGTAAGCTGAAGAAGATGTTGTCGTCACTGCCCATGTTGCGCAACGAGTAAGTGGGGGCGGTGATCGCGTAGAACGCGCTGCGGAAGAACGGCAATCCCATGGCAACAATGCACAGAACGATGCCTCCTACCAGAATCCACTTGAGGCTCTGGTCGGGGTCCGCCGCCAGGAGCAGTATCGCCGGCGATTGCCTGGTCAAGGTGAGCGCTATCATCGGTCCCCCATCATCAGAATTTCACATTAATGATCTCGTATACATCCACCCGTTTAAGGCCGGAGTAGTTAATGACATAAGTCCCCGCCGCCATGTCGTGCAATCCTGCAGCGCGCGGGTGCACCAACGCCACTATTATACTAAACCCGAAGGTTGCCACCAAAACCGCAGCGCGAATCGCCGCCGCACCAATCCCTACGAAGTCACCGAACTGGCTTACAATCCGCAGATTCATCCAGCTCATGCCGAGCGACCGATTGGCAATAGCATATCCCCCGAAGAAGTAGAGGAAGTCCAGAATGAGCACCACGGGCAGAGGCTGGTACCGGAAAAGCGATGTCAAGACCATCTTGCTGCCCTCAATCATATTGCCCTCACCCAGCGAGATGACCGTGGGCACCGCGCCGCGGCTCAGGCCTGCGAGCAGAAAAGTGACAAGGAAGAATCCAACGAAATAGAGCAGGCGTGCAATAACTACGTCCAGCACATAGGCGATGATTCGCTTGAAGACATTGGCTACGCGGCCTTCCGAGTTGACACCGAAACCTCCCGGGTTGAACTCCGGGGGCGCGTCTGGCAGGAAGTCGCCCCTGTGGGCGTACGCCTTCTCACCCAGCTCAATGACCTCTTCTTCGGAGGGAGCATACGTCGCCTCGGCGCAGGTGCGGCACATCAGGCGGCCTTTCTTGATTACCAGGCAGTCATTGCAATAGTAGGCCGCGCAGACGGGACACTGCCCGATAGACACTGTCTCCGGGTGGTTGCGGCAATAAACAACTTGCTCGGCCGCATCCTGGGTTATGGCTTCGTCAATGTCTGGGACCGCCTCCCGGGCAGCCGGCTCCGGACGGAATGCGGCGGATGAGTCGTCGCCGAGTTCCTCGGGAGTTGTGAGCAAGCGCCAGAGATCAAACTCCTTCTTGCCCTCCTGGCCCGGGCTGTTAGAGTCTCCGGTGTCGCCGCGACGTTTGGAACGATCGTCCGCCATTTACCTATAGGTTCTTCAGCCTCTCAGTTATCTGGGCCCGGGCCACTTCGTTCTTTTCCACTTTCAAGTAGGCTTCCCACTGCTTCTTGGCCTTGTGCGCCCATCCGAGCTTCTCGTAGGCCAAAGCCAAGTACCGGTGGCCGGCAACGTAGTCAGGGTCGTGCCTGACCGCGAGCTTCCATTGCTCGGCCGCGCGCAGGAAGTCGCCACGGTTATAGTGGCTCATTCCCAAATCAAAATAGGCTTTCACCGTCGGATCCATATCCGCCATCGCGCCATCACCCCTCTGACCGTTTTCACTGGAGGTGAACGGATTCGAACCGATGACCTTCTGCGTGCAAAGCAGATGCTCTGCCAACTGAGCTACACCCCCGCAGTCCTATTCTAACACACGCCGTTGAGGGATAAGCCGTGCAGAAAGCGATTAAGTGGGTCGTCCAGGACTCGAACCTGGGACCTCATCCTTATCAGGGATGCGCTCTAACCACCTGAGCTAACGACCCGTGGTGGCGCTGGGAATATACCACCGCATTTCTTGGGCTGTCAATTGACTGAACCGCTGGTGTGACATAATGCTGCTATGAGTTGGTGGGTGCGCCGCTGCCCGGCGAAGGTGAACCTGAGCCTGTCGATACTGGGCTACGACGAAGCCGCGCGGCTACATTACATTGACAGCGTGCTGGCAAAGATATCGCTTGAAGACGAACTGCGGATTTCGCCTTCTGCTAAGCCAGAGGTCACCGTGAGTTTCAGCGCCGAAGCTCCATGCGACGACATCGCCGACATTGATCCCGCGGCGAACACTCTTGCCCGGGCATACGCCGCGTTGGAGGCTGCCGCAGGTGCACCCCTGCCGGGATTGAAGGTGGAAGTGGTGAAACGCATTCCGCCGGCGAGCGGGCTGGGCGGCGGCAGCAGTGATGCTGCTGGACTCCTACGCTTCTTCCAGGACTTCGCAGGGAACCGCACGCGCGATCTGCAATTGCCTGCCAGCATACACGGCCTCACTCACGCAGACTGGATGCGGCTCGCCGCCGAAGTAGGCGCGGATGTTCCGTCGTTCATGTACGACGGTGTCACCAGAGTGCGCGGCCACGGAGAGCTGGCGGAGCCCATCGCTCTGGTGGGGCTGGAGAAGTGCAGGTGCCGGCTGATGCTGCCAGCAGCACGCCTGTCAACCGCAGAGATGTACTCCCGCGTCAAGGAGTACTCCACCGAGAACCACACAGAAGTCTTTGTGCGTGCTTGGCTGCACGGCGACCCGGAAGCCGCGCTTCAGTCTGCCCGCAACGACTTCACGCCGCTCGTGCTCGGAGCCTGTGCCGAAGCTGCGGCAGCGTTTGATGAGCTAAGCGGCGAACAGCCACTGCTCTGCCAGGTATCCGGCAGCGGGAGCGCAGTGTTCTCGGTGTTGCCGCGAGAGGATGGGGAGCTTCCCGCGGGCTGCTACGACTTCTTGGTGTAATCAGGCCACTTTGTATCCTGGCCTCCGCGCTGCCTTCGCTCTGCGTTCAATCTCGGCTACCCACTTCGCAGTCACTGCGATATCAGTTGACACTTGAAGCTCTGACACCATCGGCAAATCGCGCCGCCCCCAGGTGATACGCAGATGATCGAGCTTCGCCCCTTTGCGAGATGACAGATTGACGCTACGGAAATGCGGGAGGAAAGAAAGCAGGATGATAGGCCAACCTACCGGATTATAGCAATGCGACCACTGTAGCCACCTGTGGCTTTCTGGTATGGCTCCGGCAGTCGGCGCGACACAGTGGATGAGCGCGTACGGAATGGCTATGGGCGGCTTCTTGTCTTTCCGCTGGAATACCAGGCCTTCTTCCAGCAGCCAAATGCGGCCCTTCCCAAAATGCTCGAAACCTCTTCCAACAACCGGCGCTGGCTTCAGGGCTCTCGCGCGCACACCCGGCATCCACGAACCCGAGTAACTCCCGCTGGCAAACCACTCCGATTGCTCGTTCTCGGTCCAAGCGGGATTGCGATCCGGCAATGCGTAGGCGCTGAGTTTCCGCGCCCGCCCTATTCCGGACCAATAGAAAGGCAAGTAGGCAAAGCCGCCCAGCGCCATCAAGCCAGCGGTCGCAACTTCAACCATCTTCCATTCGAATGCCATAGCTTCATCAAGCCTCCTTTTCCTGCAACTTGGCCTGCCAGACCCGCGCCCGGTGGGATATCTCCGCCGCCCACACGTCGGCAACTTTTCGCTTGAGTGAAACCTGCACTCCAGTCACTAATGGCAGCTCCTCACGCCCCCAGGTGATGCGGATAATGGGGCCCGGAATCCTCTTGCCACCAAAACCGCCGAAGCCCACGTCAACCTTGCGAATGAGCCCGAAGGGGATCACCAGCGGCTTGCGCGTGAGATAGCGGCCAATCATCACGCATTCGGGGGAAAGCCAGATCTTGCCGTTGCCCTTTACCTCGTATCCCTTGCCGATAACCGGCATCCGCCCGAAGAAGAGAAAGCGCTCGTTAGCAAAGGCGGATCCCGCGTAGTATCCGCCAACTTTGCCGAACGCGGGATCATCCGGCGGCTGCTCCTCCGGCAGGAAGTCCGGTAGCGCGAGCTTGGAGAGCTTGACGCCCTTGCGTATGGCGACGAAAAGCGCCAACATGAAAGGCAGCAGGATAGCCGCCATGATTATGGGCACGATGATGTCCCAGTCGGGCTCGGTGACCAGCGCTATTAGAGTGCAAAGCATCAGGACGAGTATTCTCCTTGTTGGTGGGCCGGTTTCGTTTCGGGCTCTCCCGAGCTCATCAGCACAAAGGGATCAGAAGCCGTGGAACAGCCGCCCCACCAGCCTACCCCGCATTCTCTGATTGTGGCAAGCGCAAGCATCACCGCGAGGCCTTCGTCTTGGCCTTCCACGCTGTCGTCCTGCGCGAGATTTCCTGCGCCCAGAGGTCGGTTTCCTGGCGCTTGCCGGAAATCTGGATAGTGGTCTCCATCGGCAGCTCGGGCCGTCCCCACACCACCTGCAGCCAGGGCTTGCCATCAACCTCCCGCCGGTTGATGGCGTGGATCAAGGCGTAGGGGATCACCGCCGGCGTGCGGCTAAGCGCCGGTGTGAAAGCAATCGCCTCGTTCGCCAGCCAGATGTTCCCGCCGCCGCGTTTCTCAAAGCCCT
>CAZKNJ010000011.1:56767-57917 GCA_964554185.1 uncultured Planctomycetales bacterium
CACTGCTGCCAGCTGTGCAACCACCAAACCAATCACCACACCTGTAACCGCTTTCTTCTTTTTCAAACGTCCAGCCTCCATTCACGTTCCTCCAGAGCGGTGCCAGTGATGCACCGCGCAATGGCACCCCAACGGATAATTGTGCTATTCATCTAGTAGAATATACCACACGCTCAACTTCTGCGCAAGCCCCTCTACGGGCCAGAGTATAATCACAGTGTGAGCCGATTTCTCACCTTCACCGATGAGGTTGAACGGATTGTACTGCGCCATTTCGCCAACCGGCTGCTGTGGATGGTCCTGGCGGCCTCGGCTTTCACTACTATCCACCTGAACCGCGTGCAGGCGCAGCAGGGCGGCTGGCACGCTGAAGACCTGCTGTCCGCGCTGAACCTCGTTGTGGAAATCACGCTGGTCGCCGCCTTCGCCTGCATCATCATTTGGGAGCAGTTCCTAAGGTCACGCGGACGGCTGGGCGGCCCGCAGATGGATCACCGGCGGTACACAATCCGGTTTCATCTCGCGGCGCTGCTCGTGCTGCTGGTCGTCACGGCGTTGCTCATCGCGCTGGCCGGCTACCTTCAGTTCGTCCACCTGCTCACGATAATGCAGCGCGGCTTCCTCCTCTGGCTCACGGTCGCGCTGGCGGTTACCGCGTACTGCTTCGCCAATCCGCGGCTGCGCGGGGGGCTGGCCGCATTCGCCTCGTTTGTGTTCGCACTGCTGGTCATGGCTGGCGGCGAGTGGCTGGTGGTCACGATGTCGGTGGTGCATCCCGCCTGGGCGCGCCTCGGCGACCTCTACTACTGGAACCAGTTGTTCCCGCGCCTGGCGCAGGACGACCTGTGGCTGGTCATCTACCAGCCCTGGCTTTCGTGGTACTTCGCGGGCTACGCAGGAGCGAATGTGCTGCTGTATTTCGTGTTCCTCGGGCGGCTGCAGCTGGGCAGCAGGAGCACCGGCGGGGGGGAGGCGTGATACTGGGCGTGGGCGTGGACGTTGTGCAGGTGGAGCGGGTGCGCCAGAAGATGGGTGAGAGCTTTGACACGCCGCTGGCGAAGGGCGCGTTCACCGCAAGCGAGTTGGAGTATGCCAAGAGCAAGGGCGTGGCGGCGTTCCAGAGCCTGGCGGGCTTCTTCGCGGCGAAGGA
>CAZKNJ010000012.1:0-37285 GCA_964554185.1 uncultured Planctomycetales bacterium
ATGGGCGAAACCATCTACATCCGCGACGCCAAGCAGCACCTCGGCGAGGTAGTGCGGCTGCGCGGCTGGCTGCGCAATATCCGCAGCGGTAAGAACATCCACTTCCTCATCGTCCGCGACGGCACCGGCGACATGCAGTGCGTGGCCTTCGGCGGCAACCTGCCGCCCGAGGCGATGGAGCTCTGCGCCGGCCTGGGCCTGGAGTCCTCGCTCATCGTCACCGGCTCGCTTTCGGCCGACGACCGCGCGCCCGGCGGCGTGGAGATGCAGGTGTCCGCCATTGAGGCCATCCAGCCCGTGGCCGATTACCCCATCGCCAAGAAGGAGCACGGAGTGGAGTTCCTGATGGAGAACCGCCACCTGTGGCTGCGCTCGGCCAAGCAGGCGGTCATTATGCGCGTGCGCAACGAGGTGGAGAAGGCCTGGGCCGACTTCTTCTACGAGCGCGGCTTCACCCGCGTGGACACGCCCATCTTCACCCCCAACGCGGTGGAGGGCACCACCACGCTGTTTGAGGTGGACTACCACGGCGACAAGGCGTTCCTCTCCCAGAGCGGCCAGCTTTACAACGAGGCCACGGCGGCGGCGCTGGGGCGCGTCTACTGCTTCGGCCCCACGTTCCGCGCGGAGAAGAGCAAGACCCGACGCCACCTGCTGGAGTTCTGGATGCTGGAGATGGAGGCCGCGTTCTACACCCACGAGGACAACCTGCGCTTCCAGGAAGAGATGATGGTGTACACGGTGGAGCGCGTGCTGGCCAACTGCGCCGCCGAGCTTGAGGTGCTGGAGCGCGACACCACTCTCTTGAAGCCGGTGCAGCCGCCCTTCCCGCGCATCACCTACCGCGAAGCGGTGGGGCTCATCAACGAAAAGATGGAAAGCCGCGAGGCCGAGTTCAAGTATGGCGACGACCTGGGAGCGCCGGAGGAAATCTTCCTTGGCGACCAGTTTGACCGCCCCGTGTTCGTCACCAACTTCCCCGCGCAGGTGAAGGCTTTCTACATGAAGCGCGACCCGGCGGATCCGGAGACCATACTGGGCGCCGATCTGCTGGCGCCGGAAGGCGTCGGCGAAATCATCGGCAGCAGCCAGCGCGAAGACGACCTGGACACCATGCTTGCGCGCATCCGCGAGCATAACCTGCCGGAGGACGCGTTCCAGTGGTATCTGGACCTGCGCCGCTATGGCACCGTGCCCCATTCGGGCTTCGGCGCGGGGCTGGAGCGCATCATCCAGTGGCTCTGCGGCGCGGCGCACATCCGCGAGACCATCGCCTTCCCGCGCATGTTGCACCATATGTATCCGTGAGCGCCATGGAAGAACCCAAGGGCTTCAGCCGCGAAGAAATAATCAGCGCCCTCAAGGGCCTGTATTCCGCCTGGGAGGGCGACCTGCCCGGCGAGCTGCCGCCGGAGCTGGCGGCCAAGATGGAGCGCCTGCGCATTGAGGTCAAGGGGCTGCTCGACCAGCTGCTGGCGGAGCACGGCGAAGCGGCTCCTTAGTGCTAGAATAAAGCCCGGCTCCGGGCTCGCATTATGTCAACAATCACAAGCGCAAAGGGGAGGGGACGCGCACGCTGGTGGGAACTGCGCCGCCTGCGCCCGCTCATCCTCTCGCACCGCCGCTACCTCTATATCGCGCTCATCTCCGCGCTCATCTACTCCGTCTCCCAGCTATCCATCCCCGTGATAGTGAAGTTCCTCTTTGACGACGTTATCGGCGTCAAGCGCGATCTGGTGCTGTTGTGGTGGACGCTGGGCGGTCTGGTCATGGCGTTGCTGGTGCGCTCCCTCTCGCTGTCCACGCGCATCTACGCGATAAACTCGGTCGCGCACTCCGTGACCGCCGAGCTGCGCCAGAAGCTCTTTGACCACATGCAGAGCCTGTCCTACTCGTTCTTCGACCGCAGCCGCGTGGGCGACCTGATGTCCCGGCTCACCAACGACGTTATCACGGTGCAGAACTTCATCGTGATGTCGCTGGAGGATTTCATCATCGCCCCGCTGATGCTGGTCGGCGCGCTGGCGATCCTGTTCGTCCGCAGCTGGATGCTCGGCGTCGTTATTCTCGTTGTCTCCATCTTCGTGGGCCTGTGCCTGCGCTTCGCCGGCGCGCGGCTGCGCAAGATCAACCAGCGCATCCAGGAGTACACCGGCGAGCTTACCGGCGTGCTCTCCGAAGGCCTGAACGTCATCCGCCTGATTCAGTCCTTCAACATGCAGGCAAAGGTGAGCGGGCAATTCTATGAGGTGAACCTCCGCACCCTGCGCGAGAACCTGCGCGCGGTGAAGTGGATGGCCATCCTGGTGGCGATTGTGGAGTTCATCGGTTTCATGGCGCCGCTGGTGTTCTTCGCCTTCCTCGCGTTCCTCATCATCAAGGACCAGTCCACCATCGGCGATGTCTTCCTGGTCGTCGGCCTGGCGACGATGGTGGCGAGCCCGCTGAACAAGCTCTCGCGCGTGGTGGTGAACATCCAGGGCGCCTCCGCCGCCATCGCGCGCATCCATCAGATTCTGGACACCCCCCGCGAAATCCGCGATATGCCGGGCGCCCAGCCGCTGGAGATCGCCAACGGCCGCATAGTATTTGAGAATGTGGATTTCCGCTACGGCGGCGGCGAAGACGTGTTGCGCGACTTCACGCTGACGGTGCGCCCCGGCGAGGTCGTGGCGTTGGTCGGCGAGAGCGGCTCCGGCAAGACCACCGTCCTCCATCTCATTCCCCGCTTCTACGAGCCGAGCAACGGCCACATCACCATCGACGGCCAGGACGTGTCGCGCGTCACGCTGGAATCCCTGCGCCAGAACGTGGGCATCGTCAGCCAGGAGACGATTCTCATCCACGGCGCCATCCGCGACAACATCTGTTTTGGCAGCAGCGGCATAGACGAGCTGGACCTGATAAGGGCTTCCCGCGGGGCTAACGCCCACGATTTCATCATGCGCTTAAAGGACGGTTACGATACCGTGGTGGGCGAACGCGGGGTGACGCTTTCCGGCGGCGAGCGCCAGCGCATCGCCATCGCCCGCGTGCTGCTGAAAGACCCGCGCATCCTGCTGCTGGACGAAGCCACCTCTGCGCTGGACTCCATCTCCGAAGCCATCGTGCAGGACGCGCTCAACAAACTGATGTACGGCCGCACCACGCTGATGGTCGCCCACCGGCTCTCCACCGTGAAGAACGCCGACCGGATTGTCGTGCTGGACCAAGGCCGCATCCGCGAAATGGGCAGCCACCGCGAGCTCATTGAGAAGCAGGATTACTACTACAATCTGGTCAAGCTGCAAGGGCTCATCTAGCCGGATTTATCAACACCTCATCCCCCCTATCCACACCTTATCAACAATGTGGTAAAATACCTGTGACCCGTGCGGGGCAGTGGGTGGTTAACACCTGCTATCCGCTCGGGCAAGTCAGACCCGCCCGCGAGTTGGCGCGCGCAGCGTCCGGCTCCGCACTATGGAAAGCAAACCGAAATATCGGGGGTGCATTGTGAGAAGACTGATTAACACGGGTCTGGCGGTGGGTATCATCCTGGCCCTCACTCTGTCCGCCCTGCTGGCGGCTGGCTGCCGCGGCGGCGGCAACGACTGGTGGGACGAATGGTCGGGCAGCAAGTACCTGGCTGAGGCTGGCGGGATTACACTGGATCCCGACCCGCTGGTGGCGGGGCAACTCTCCACCCTGACCATCACCTACGACTCTACCGACTTCACCCAGCTCATCAGCAAGGACATCGTCCTTGATGCTGACGCCAGGACGCTCACCGTCACGGTTTATGCGCGGGAGCGCGACAACATTGCCGGGACGTGGGACGGCACGCTCATCGTGACCACCACCTTCCCGGACAGCGGCTGGTGGCACCTGGTAGCGCCGCGGGAGAATGGCGCTGCGGTCGGCGTGGATCTCTTCGTGGAAGCGCCGGCGGGCGCGCCCCAGGAAGTCATCTGGGACGGCGACGAGTACTTCCCCGACATGGGGGATATCCAAACTGACCCGGATCCGCTGGTCGCCAACTCGTTTGCCCACCTTACGGTGAGCTTCATCCAGGGCGCGGCGACCGAGCTCATCAGCCAGCGGTTTGAGGTCGTCACCGGCGAGCACCGGCTGCTGCTGACGGTAGTGGCGCGCGACATTCTGAACGCCGAGGCCTCCTGGGACGGCACGGTGGAAATACCGGTGACCTTCCTGGAAAGTGGAGTGTGGACTCTGGTGGTGGCGCAAGAAACCGGCGAATCCACGGTTGACCTGGTGGTGCAGCCCGATCCGTCAACTCCGCCCGAAGACGTATGGATGGGCGACTCCTACTTGCCGGATGTCGGCGATATCACGACGACCCCGTCGCCGGTCACGGTCAACCGCCTAACCCACGTCACCATAAACTTCGCGACCACGAACTACACCGAGCTGGTCAGCCAGGAGTTTGCGCTGGATCCGGTTGCGCGCACGCTGTCGCTAACGGTTTACGCCCGCGAGCGCGCCGGAACCGCGGCCGCCTGGGACGGCGCGGTGACGGTGCCGGCAACCTTCCTGGATCGCGGCGTGTGGCAGCTTATCATCGCCCAGGGCGGCGGCACGCAGGCCGTGATTGACCTGTACGTGTATCCCGAGCAGGATGTCTGGACCGGCGACACTTACACGCCCAACGTGGGCGATGTTGAGACCGACCCGGATCCGGTTGTAATCAACACGCTGACCCACATCACGGTCAACTTCAACACTACTGCCTACACCGAGCTGGTGAGCCAGGAGTGGGCGGTTGATGCAGGCGCTCAGACGGTCACCATCAATGTCCTTGCGCGCGAGCGGGCTGACCGCGAAGCCGACTGGGACGGCACGGTAACGGTGCCGGTGACCTTCCTCGCCGCGGGGGCGTGGACGGTTATCATCCCGCAGGACGGCGGAGCACCCGCCACCGTTGAACTGTACGTGGCGACGCCTTAGTCTTCTCTACAACAGCCTGTGAGATACTCGCAGGGGCTGGCGGAAACGCCGGCCCCTGCGGCGCATTCAGTGGTGATTCAGTGGAGTTGGCCGCAGCTGCAATTACCGCGCCGCTTCCAGGTAGTCTATGTTCTCCGGCAGGTCTATATCATATGCCAGCTCCGGTGCATCCACCCGCACGACGCGGGCTTCCGCGTCGCACAAGCGGCTGACTCTCCGCTCAACATCGTTGAGGTTCAGCCGTCCGGTAAGCAGTTGCAGCGTGACCTTCACCCCCGCAATGTACGCCAGCCGCCAGGGATACTTCCGCGCACTATAGGCGTCGTTGCCCAGCGGCACGTTCTTGCGCAGCGCCTCCGCCGTAATGATGAACGCGCTGCCCATTGTCACCTCGCCTTCGGTAGTGCGCAAGAACCTGTTGGGCGCGCCGGGGTAGCGCCGCAGAAACTGCTCCTTCGTGATAAGCGGAACTGCAATCTCCGCCTCCGGCGGCACCGCTTCCAGAAAGCGCGCCAGCGCCTCCGCACTGACCGTCGGCAGGTCGGGCGACAGCAGCAGCAGCGTCCCGACTCCCCCGTGGAACCTCAGCCCGCACATCGCATTATCCAGCAGCGTCTCGCCACATTGCACCCACGCGGCGTCGCCGCCAAACCGCGCGAGCGCTGGCTTCACTTCCGGGGGGCCCACCACCGCGATGGGCGGCGGCGTCTGCGGGCAGGCGAGCAGCGCCTCCACCGCGTGCTCCAGCAGCGTCTTCCCCCGGCAGGGTATCAGCGCCTTCGCCGCCAGCGGATACCGCGCCCGGAGCGCCTTGGGCACCTCCCCGCCCGCCGTCACCACCGCGTGGTATGTCCTCATGCATTCAGGATAGCATCTTCGGGCGGGAGGGGCAGACTCCAGGCTGCCCACACCGTCTGAGTCGCGGCTTTCCAGCCGCGATTCATAAACAGGAAGCGGGAGTGGGGACTTTAGTCCCCACATTCAAGTAGAGAGGAGTGGAGGATGAATCCCCCAGTCCTGCTTTCCTCCATCCAACAACCAACAACCAGCAACCAGCAACTAACAACCATTCAAAATCCCAATTCCCAATCCCGCGCCAACTCATTCGCCCGCGGGTAGCTTTCAAACGTGCCCGCGTCCTGCCAGGCCCCCTCCAGTACGCCGTAGCTCATGCGCCCCTGCTTGAGGTAGTGCACATTCACATCGCTGATTTCGTATTCGCCGCGCGCGCTGGGCTTGAGTTCGTGTATGACCTTGAACACGTCCGGCGTGTAAAAATACGCGCCGGTTACCGCGAGGTCGCTCTTGGGCTGCGTCGGCTTTTCCTCAATATCAGTGAGCTTCCCGCCCGCATCAAACACGGCGACGCCGAAGCGCTGCGGCTCGCCCACTTTCTTCAGCAGCACCCGCGCGAGCGCGTCGCCGGCTGCAAACTCCGCCGCCTGCGGCGCCAGGCTGTCGGCGAAGAGGTTGTCGCCCAGCAGTGTCAGGAAGCGGTCGCCGCCCACAAAACTCTCCGCCAGCCCCACCGCCTGCGCGATGCCGCCGGCTTCGTCCTGCACGCGGAAGGTGAAGCCCATACCGAGCTCGCGGCCGCTTCCCAGCAGGCTCACCACCGCGCCCATATGCTCGCGGCCGGTGACCACCACCACTTCGGTGATGCCCGCCTGCTTGAACTTGAACAGCGGGTGGTAAATCATCGGGTAGCGCCCCACCGGCAGCAGGTGCTTGTTGGTCACTTTCGTCAGCGGATGCAGGCGGCTTCCGGAGCCGCCGGCCAGCAGCACACCTTTCATTATCGCTCCTCCTTCGGCGCGGTTTCCTTCACCTCGCCGCGCACCAGCCCGTCGTGCAGCTCGGCGGTGAACGCCTGCCCCGGCGTCAGCGCGGCCGCGCGTGTGATCAAGTGCTCCATTTCTTCATCCCACAACAGCGCATAGCCCCGCCGCAGCGCTTCGCGCGGATCCACCGCGCCGAGCTTGGCTCCTGCTAGCGTCAGCCCGCGCGCATGTTCATCCATCTTCCGCATAGACGCAGCAACGAGGTCGGCCGCCGTGCGGTCCAGGTCGCTCATCCGGTCTTCCAGCTGCCGCTGGGCCTTGCGCGGGGCCAGCCGCTGGGAGAGATGCGCGGTGCGTTCTTCCTGCCGGCCGGTCCATGCGCGTAGGCTGCGCAGCATCGCTTTCGCCGCGGCGTGCAGCCCCGCCTCGGTGTCCGCCAGTTCGCCGCGCACCCGCCGCACCAGCCGTCCGGCCTGCACCGCGCGGAACGCCGTTTCCGTCCGCCGGATGCGCCCCAGCGCCGAGCGCGCCAGCATCCCGCCCCGGCTGGCGAGGCCCGCGCGCAAATCGCGGACATCGGGCGCCGCCATTTCCGCCGCCACCGAGGGCGTGGGCGCGCGCAAGTCCGCCGCAAAATCGGCGATGGTGAAGTCCACCTCGTGCCCGACACCGGTGATGACCGGCGTCTTCATCTTGTATAACTGCCGCGCCAGCGCCTCGTCGTTGAAGCACCACAGGTCTTCCAGCGACCCCCCGCCGCGCACCAGCAGTATCGCTTCGCACACCCCGCTCGCATCCGCTTGCTTCAACGCCTGGATAATCTGCTCCGCCGCCGCGTCGCCCTGCACCGCCGTGGGGAACAGCACCACGTGCAAATACGGCGCGCGCCGCGTGAGCACGTTCACCACGTCAGTGAACGCCGCCGCCTGCGGACTGGTCACCACCCCCACGGTGCGCGGCATCTCCGGCGGCAGCGCTTTGTGCTCGGGGGCAAACAGCCCTTCTTCCGCCAGCTGGCGTTTGAGCTGCTCAAACCGCGCCGCCAGCTCCCCTTCGCCTTGCGGGATGATGTCGGAGACCACGAGCTGGTAGGAGCCTCTGCGCGCGTACACCGAGATGTTGCCGAAGGCGAGAACGGCGGTTCCGTCTTCCAGCGGCTTCTTGCGCTGCCGGGAATAGCCGAAGAACACGCACGTAAGCTCGCTGTCCTCGTCCTTCAGGGTGAAATACAGGTGGCCAGTAGAAGCCGGGCGAACATTGCTGGTTTCGCCGCGCACCCACACCCCCTGCAGCTTGGGCTCGCCCTCGATAGCGCCGCGCACGAACTCGGTCACTTCGCTGACAGTCAGCGCGCGTTCCTGCGTCTTGGCGGCCTGCGGAAGGATGAAATCCATCGCGCCTATTCTATACGATTAGCCCTGATTGGCGGAGCCGATGAGCCGCACGATGAGGTCGGCGGCGCGTTCCAGCGGCTGCGGCCGGTAGATCATCCCGCGCACGCTTTCCAGCCGCTGGCGCATCCGCGCCATCTCCGCCACATCATCCAACAGCGACATGGCGACGCCCGCGATGTAGTCGGCGTTGCATTCGCCGCGCACCAGTTCTGGCACCACGTGATCTCCCGCGATGATATTGGGGAAGGCGTACGCCGGCAGCCGGAAGCGGGTGAAAGTGGAGTAAATGAGGTCATACAGCCACGGTAATCGGTAGGCCACAATATGCGGCGTCCCTGCTACAGCGCACTCGTGGGTCGCCGTGCCCGACGCCACGATCATTAAGTCTGCGTGGCAAACAAGGTCGTATCTCTGCTCCGGCTCCAGCAGCGTGAGGTTCACCGGATACCGCTTGAGCAGCGCGATGATGGCGTCCTTGAGCGCCGGATGGGCGACTGGCAGGGCGAAGGTGGCCTCCGGAAAGCTCTCAGCGATGGTGCGGGCGGCCTGTATCATCTCGCGGCCGATTACCGCCACCTCTTCCCGCCGCGAGCCCGGCATCAGCCCGATAACCGGATGCCCCGGCGCCGCCCCCAGCTCCTCCAGAAACTCGCTGCGCGGCCTGGACGGCTTCACCACTTCGCACAGCGGATGGCCGATGAACTCGTGCGGCACCCCGAAATACTGGTACAGCTGTAAGCCCACGGGGTAGATGACCAGCGCCAGGTCCACCAGCTCCTTCATTAACTTGAACCGCTTGCCCACCTTCCGCCTGAAGCCCGCCGGTTGTTCCGCAAAGCGGTCGTAGCGCGGGTCCGACGCCGCTTGCCACAGCACCGGCGCAATGAAGTAAATGATGGGCCCCTCATACCCGCCGCGCCGCAGCGCCTTCGCCAGGTTCAGGTTGAAGAAGCGGCTGTCTACCAGTATCACCGCATCCGGCGGAAACCGCTGCAGGTGCCGCACCGTTTCCTGGAACAGCCGTAGCCGCTGCGGAGCTCTGAGGAAGTTGCCGATGAAGCCGATGGTCGCGTCGCCGCCGGTGTCGAACAGCACCTCGGCGCCGGCCTCCGCGAGATTGAACGACCCCAGGGCGGTCGCCCGCAGCTCGCCCACGTCCCGGTGGCCCGCAATCGCCCGCAGCAGGTTCGCCGCGTGCATGTCGCCGGACAGCTCGCCGGCTGACACAAACAGCCTGAGTGGGCTAGGGTCAGATGGCATTGTGATTCAGGAGCGTGGGATACGCCGCAGCCGCCTCGTGCTCCTTGAAATGCACCGCCTCGCCGGTGGAGTAGGACTCGATCGCGCCGAGGGCTACTCTGATGGTGTAAAGCGAGTCCTCCCCGGAAACATCCGGCGGAAGGTCTTTGGCTACGGCGTTCAGCGCCCGCTCCAGCTCCACGCGCAGCGGCTCATCGCGCTCCACCAGGCCGGTGTTCGCCCAGTTCTTGCCGTCAAAGATGATGAGCGACTGGTCAATGAGATCCACCAGCCCGAAGTGGTCGGTGCCAACCACAAACATCTTGCGCACTTTGTAGGGCGAAAGCCAGCTCAGCTCAATGTAACCCGCCGCGCTATCAGAGTACTTGAGCGAAATCGCCGCATGGTCTTCATACTTGTGGGCCTTGGCCGCGCCGATGGAATACACCGACTGCGCTTTGCGCCCGTACAGGTAGCTGATGAGGTCAATGTCGTGGCTGCCGAGGTCCAGGATGATGCCGGTATCAAAGATGCGCACATTCCGCGCGCCTACCCGCAAGTCGCTGATGGAGTGCACCTCGCCGAGCATCCCCTGGTCAATCGCCTGCTTCAGCGCGATAACCGCCGGGTTGAACCGCTCCACATGCCCGACGAAGACCTTCAGCGAACGCTCGCGTGCCTGCTCAATAATGGCCTGTGCGCCTTCTATCGTGTCGCTGATGGGCTTCTCGATCAGCAGGTGGGAGCCGGCTTCCAGTGCGGCCAGCGCCACTTCGCGGTGCAGCGAAGTGGGCACGGCGATGCTCACCAGCTGGGGCTTTTCGTCCAGCAGTTTCGTGTAATCCCTATGGAAGCGCGTGCCGTACTTCTCCGCGGCCGCGCCTACGGCCTCGTTGGTGTCGGCCAGGCCGATGAGTTCGGAGATTTCCAGCGAGTCGTAAAGGCGCGCATGATGCTGCCCCATGGCGCCCACACCGATTACCGCGGTTCTGATGCCCATATCTACCCGGCCTGTAGTTTGATATCGTCCCGGCGGATGCCCTCCATCGCGGCTTCCACCGCGTCAATCGCCTCTTGCAGGCTGCCCCGGAAGCGGAAGCCCGAGGCGGCATAGTGGCCGCCGCCGTCGAACATCTCGGCGACCCGCGAGCTGTCAAAATCCTGGCGCGAGCGCACGCTCACCTTCACCAGGTTGTCGTCAACAACCTTGAAGAAGAAGCATACCTTGGGTTCGCCCAGCGACTTCAGGGTCTCAACAATGTGTTCGGTGTCGGACAGCCTGCAGTTAAACTCCTCCAGCATCTCCGGCGTCACGTACGAGTAGAAATACCCCAGCTCGTCGTTGATGGTGAGGAGCTTCAGTGCGCTACCCAGCAGCTTAAGCTGTCCCGGCGTTTGCGTGTTGTACACGAAGTCAACCACCTGCTGGGGCACCACTCCGGCGCGCACCAGCTCGGTGGCGATCTCAAACGTAAGCTGCGTGGTGTTGCTGTAGGAAAACCTGCCGGTGTCGGTGATGATGGCCGCGTAGAGGCAGACTGCCGCTTCCAGCGGCAGCGGCAGCCGGAGCTGCTTGAAGATGGCGTAGACGATCTCGCCGGTGGCAGCGGCGCGTGGGATGACGAGGTTCACATCGCCGTACAGCTCGTTGCCGGGGTGGTGGTCAATGTTGATTACCGTCGTTCGTCCGGACTTGTGGCGCGGATGCCCCGAGGGAAAGACGCCAAGCCGGTTCATCTCTTCCACATACGGCTTCCCCAGCCGGTCGAAAGTTGCGTTGTCGCTGACGAAGATGATGTCCGGCAGCTTGTCCGGCAGCCGCTCGGTCTGCTCTATCTCCTCGGTGCCCGGCAGGAACGCGTACATGCGTGGAACTTCCTCGCTAAAGAAAGTGCGCACCTTGCGGTGGATGGACTGCAGCGCGTGGTGGATGGCGAGTGCGCAGCCGATGCTGTCCCCGTCGGGATTCTCGTGCGGCAGATTCCATACAGTGCGCGCATTCAGCGTCAGCCGCGCGATGTTGCGGATTAAAGGCCTGAATTCATCAAACATAAGCAAATCACTTCGGTTCCGGAGAACCGGTGTCGTCTCCTTCCAAACCTAGGCCGCGCAGCAGCTCCGACACGCGGACGCTTTCCACCAGGCCGCGGTCTTCCACAAACTGCAGCACTGGCACTTTGCGCAGCACGATGCGCGAGCTCAACTCGCGCCGGATATACGGCGCGGCGCGGTTGAGTCCCACCAACGCCTTCTCGGTTACGTCAAGCTCGTTTGAACGGGCGCGCACGCTGAGCACGGCGTGCGAAAAGTCCTTGCTGACCTTCACGGCGATGATGGTTACGCCGCTACAGGCGGGATCCTTGACCTCTTCCAGGATTATGAGGCTGACCTCGCGCTGCAGCGTCGCCGCCACCATCTTCACCCGCCGGTTTTTCTTTTCTTCGGGCAGCATGGCCTTTCGTTCATAAAGAGATTAAGTATAACTCAAGCTCCACCTCCCTTCAACGCCCCCGGCGGCGAGACTCTCCAATCCTCCATCACGGCAAGATTGCTACTCACGCGCGCACGCAAGTTGCATAGTGGGGGGCTTTTACCTAGAATGTATGTGCTTATCTTGGAGCTGCGATGGATTTCCAAAAGCGAATAAGGGCTTTGCGCGACTCGTTTGCCGCCCAGCGGGTGGATGCGGTCGCCATTACCAACCTGAAGAACATCTTCTACCTCTCCAACTTCAGCGGCTCCACCGCTGTGATCTTACTAACTGAGAGCCGCAACATCTTCCTCACGGACTTTCGATACTACGGGAAGTTCGAAACCGAGGTTTTCAACGGTTTCGAACTTGTTCCATTCTACAATGAGAGCTTGGGCAAGAAGATTGGCGATCTGGCCGGGGCCAACGGCTTCAAAAGGCTCGGCTTCGAGTCGGAGAATCTGACGCACGCGCAGGTGGCGGGCCTCCAGGACAAGTCCGGCGTTGAACTGGTGCCGACCACCGGATTGGTGGAGAAGCTGCGGCTGATCAAGGATGCCGAGGAGATTGATAGCATCAAGCGTGCGGTCGCGCTCAAGGAAGATGCATTCCGCGAGGTATGCAAGCAGATAAAGGAAGGCGTTACCGAGGCCGATCTGGCCGCCGAGTTTGAGTACCGCATCCGCAAGCGGGGCGCGCAGCGGGCAAGCTTCTCGCCGATTGTGGCGTTCGGCCCCAACTCCGCGATGCCGCACGCAAGCTTTACGAGCCAGCAGCTCATCCCCGGCATGCCGCTCACATTTGATCTGGGCGTAGAACTCGACGGCTACTGCAGCGACATGACGCGCACTATTTTCTTCGGCGGTGTGTCACCGGGATGGGAGCGCATCTACAATGTCGTGCGGGAGGCCAAGGCGGCCGCCGCCGAGAATGCGCGCGCCGGTATGAAGTGTGTGGACGTGGACAAGATGGCGCGCGACATCATCGTTGGCGAGGGTTACGGCAAGTACAAGATGGAAGACGGCAGCGAGCGCGACTACTTCGGCCACGGCCTGGGGCACGGCGTCGGGCTGGAGGTGCACGAAGCGCCCCGGCTGAACACCGTCAGCAAGGACACGCTCAAGACCGGGATGATGGTGACCATTGAGCCTGGAATCTACCTCCCCGGCCAGGGTGGAATCCGCATAGAAGACCTGTACCTGGTCGGTAAGAACGGCCTGGTGAACCTGAACTCGCTGAAATCCGAGCTGCAGGTGGTCCATTGATACAGCCATGATTACGCCCAACGACTTCCGCAACGGTTTGACTTTCAAGCGCAACCACGACCTTTTCCGGGTGCTGGAGTTCCTCCACGTTAAGCCCGGTAAGGGTCCCGCCTTTGTCCGCACCAAGATACAGAACCTCCGCACCGGCTCCATCAACGAGGTGACCTTCCGCACTGAGGAGAAGCTGGAAGGCATCCGCGTTGAGCGCCGCGAGATGGCCTACTTGTACCGCGAAGGTGATATGCTCGTGTTCATGGACAACGAAACCTACGACCAGATGAGCGTCCCCGAAGAGGCCGTCGGCCAGAAGATCAAGCTCATCAAGGAGAACGATACGGTTTTCCTGGAGATGTACGAGAACGAGATACTCGGCGTTGACCTGCCGGCGGCGGTCGTTCTCCGCGTGGCGCAGGCTGAGCCTGGGGTGCGCGGCGACACGGCCACCAACGCCACCAAGGCTGCCGAACTGGAGACCGGGCTGGTGGTTCAGGTGCCGCTGTTTGTGAATGAAGGCGACCTGGTAAAGGTGGATACGCGTACTTACCAGTACATTGAACGCGCGAAGTAGCCCCTACTGGTGTGAAAAGCGTGTTCTTGGGTATAATAGGGTGGTAAAAACCCGATAATAGGGGTGTTGCGATGTCAGTCAGTAGACTAATGTTTGTGCTGCTCGCTGTTATGGCGGCGTTTATGGTCGCCTGCGGTGGTGGCGGAGGAGGCACAACTCCGATCACTCCATCGCAGGGCGGTACTACACCGCCGCCTGACGACAGTAAGCAGTTGTTTTCAGTGGTGTTGACGGCCACGCCTGACCAGGGGCCGTCACCCATGACAGTCAGCTTCACCGCGTACGCGTTTGGGGGATACCCCACGTACTCCTACGAATGGGATTTCGACGGAGACGGCGTGTACGACTCCAACGCGGTTGATCCGTATTGGACGTTCAACAACAGCGCGGTGGTGAGTCTGAAAGTAACTGACTCGCGCCAGCAGACGGTTACCGTGAACAAGTCAATTACAGTGACTGCGGGCACGGGTGGGGGTGGAACCCAGCCGCTGGTGGTGCGATTCCAGCCTTCCGTCAACTCGGGCGCCGCGCCACTGCGTGTGCAGTTCACGGCGCTTGTTTCCGGCGGAAGTCCTCCATACGGCTTCAAGTGGGACTTTGACGGCGACGGTGTAATCGACAGCTTCAGCGAAAACCCGGTGTACATTTACGAGTCGCCCGGGACCGGCGGGGATGGCGAGTACCTCTTCTACCCCGTGCTGACGGTTGCCGATAACCGTGGCGTTGAGGTCTCCACCGCCGATGACACCGACGCGGACGGCCAGCCCGACTGGCGGATTGCAGTCAACGTGCAGCCGCCTTCGGCGTTGTCACCGTACGCGACCGTGAACCCCGGCTCCGGGCAGGCCCCGCTGCCAGTGGTGTTCAACGGCGGCGCGTCCGGCGGTGAGCCGCCCTACATGTTCGAGTGGGATTTCGGCGACGGAACCTCCCGCGCCTTCGACAGCTCGGCGGTAGCCCACCACACTTACGTCACGCCTGGCACCTACAACGCCAGGTTGACCCTGCGCGATAACCAGGGCGTGGAAGCGTCCAGCGGTGTCGTGCCGGTGTTTGTGGGCGAAGAGGTGAGCTTCAGCATCATCATCAGCGCCGACGTGGCGGAAGGTCCGGTTCCGTTCAACGTGCAGTTCTCCAGCATCGTTGACGGCGGCCGGGAGCCTATCTCCTACGAGTGGGAGGTCTTCACCGACCTGGTACCGACCGGGGACGAGCCCGTCATTGTGCTGCCCCCGATGTACCCCACTCCGATTAAGGACGGCCAGGCGGTCGTAGTGCCCGACCGCACCAAGAAGGCGAATCCGGTAGTCACCTTTGCCACCTACACGGGCCAGTATGTCGACGAGAACGGCAATGGCGCGTTTGACTCCGGCGAAGGCGTGGGCGCGCCGTACGTGATGCGCTGCGTGGCGACCGATGCTAACGGCGTGGTTGCAGTCAGCAACCTCGTCCGCATCACTCCGACCCAGAGCGAGCCCGCCAATCTGTACCGTGCTGAGCGCACACCGACTCTCGGCTTCTCC
Source organism: uncultured Planctomycetales bacterium (assembly GCA_964554185.1). Classification (GTDB taxonomy): domain Bacteria; phylum 4484-113; class 4484-113; order 4484-113; family 4484-113; genus CAZKNJ01. The sequence goes on from CAZKNJ010000012.1 coordinate 15,188, forward strand.
ATCTACGGCGGCTTCATGACCGGCGGCGCTACTCCGATCAGTGCGCGCGCGAATCCGGCAACGGCTTCGCACCCGTCGGGCATGGTTTACTTCTTCGGTGGCGACCGCCTAAGCGACTCCGGCGAGTTCCAGGGCATCGTTGACGTCACCCAGTCCAGCTACGCGCTGAACCTGACGGGCCAGGACCGCACGCCCTCCGGGATGTTCGGTTCGACCAGCGGCTCGGCTTATGCTGACGGTGGCTTCACGCTGCTCAACTCACTGCAGGGCCTGCAATACGCGTACGTCGGTCAGACGCCCACGGTGAAAACTCCGCCTCCGCAAGGTACCGGCGGACCCCCGGACTGCGGTGGTGCTTTCATGCACCCGAGTAGGAACATTCAGCGCAGTAACGCCTTCGTTCCGCGCGGCTCGGCCGCTGCCACCATGATTCACGAGGATTGGGACATCAACCCGGGGGGCATCGGCTCCTGCCCTGGATGACGGCCCCGTCCTGACACGGGTCCAGGTTGGATCCTAGATAGCGGTGGCTACGGCGTTCCGGTGTTCTTCGTGTTCGGCGGCCGCGATGCTAGCGGCGAGCCTCTGGACGTCGTCCAGAAGTACTACCCCGAGACCTACGGCGTGGAAGACATGTTCCCCATTCTGTTCTTCCCCGGCCCGGTGGCCCAGTACGTGAACAATCAGACCGACATCTGGTCTAACCGTTACACGTTCCCTGACTGGGACTGGCTGGAGCAGGAGGGCAACTGCGTCAACCTGCCGATTGTGCCTGAGCGTCCGCCGATGGACAACTCCGGTGGTGGCGGTTCGAACACGTCGGTTCCCCTGAACCCGATGGCGGAGCCCCTCTACGGTCATGCAGCGGTTACCGTTGAGTCTCTGGGGAACCTCTTCCCATCGCCGGTTTGGCCGGAAAGCCCGTACTGCTATGTGTTTATCACCGGCGGTATCAACGACGGCGGCGTCCCGATCCGCACCATGCGTTGGTTCAACGCGTGGGCGGCGCCGGCGCAGCGCCAGGAAGACCAGCCGCCCACGGCCGGAGACTACTCCGAGATGCCCGCGATGCCGGTTGAGCGCGCGTATCACGACGCGATTGTCATCCTGCCCGACAAGATGACCAACCGCCAGTGGAAGATTGTGGTCTTCGGCGGCTTTGACCGCAACGGCAACTACATCTCCCAGGTGGACGAGTTCACGTTCGACAGCATCATCAGCCCGACCAGCGGTAGCTGGCGCACTCTGGCCAACCTGCCCGAGTCGGCGGCTGGTGTTGTTGCCGGCTGGCAGCAGAACGACCGCGGCTTTGTGTACCATCAGATGGGCGGCCGTACGGTTGACGGTTTCACCAGCAGTGTGTATGACGTGCTCGCCAACGGCACGGTGTCCGTGGCCCCGACCGGCCTCATCCCGCGCGGATGGACCGGCGGTAGCGGCATCGTTGCTCCTAACGACTTCTTTACCGGGGAAGGCAAGTACTTCGTCTTCGGCGGACTTACCGAACTCGGTATGAACAAGATTGTCGAGCGCTACCAGCCGCAATAAGCGGCGGGTAGTGTTCGGTAGCCCTTTGACAGGGAGGACCCGACACTGATGAAAGTGCTGAAAGCAATCGGGATGCTGTTGATAATGGTCCTCATCGCCGCCTCCTCCTGCGGAGGCGGCGGTGGAGGCGGGCAGGCCCCCATTCTGCCCAGCCAGGCCGGTGGCGGGGGCGGCGGCGGTGTGGACGAACTCCGCATCGTCACCTTCACCGCGTCACCGACGCTTGGCGGCTCTCCGCTCGGCGTCAACTTCATCGCGACCGTGTCCGGTGGCACGATGCCCTACACTTACATGTGGGACTTCGACAACGACGGTGCCTTTGACTTCTACATCAACGATGTAGCAAGCCGCACCGAGCAGTCCTACCATCTGTACTATCTCCGCGCCGCGGACCAGAGTGTCGGGATCTCCGTGTACCAGGCGACAGTAAGGGTCGTTGATGACGCGGGTAAGTCCATGACCAGCGAGCCGCTTGTGATCACTGTTACCAGTGAGCCGCAATTCGCGCTCGACAGTCAGCTTACCCGCGTCTTCAGCGACACCGTCCTGGGGTACGACGCGGAGGGGGAGCCCGTTTACGGCTTCCTTTCGGGCGCGCCCGTATACTTCCGTGTGTTCCCCGACCTCCTCAATCCCGGTACGCCTCCGTACCGGTTCCAGTGGGACTTTGACGGCGACGGCAAGACCGACTCCGTGCTGCAAAACCCGCAGTACACCTACACGCTGCTGGATGGGACTAGCCAGAGCATCGTGGCGATGCTCCTGGTTACCGATTCCAACGGCTACACGGTTCGCCGCGAGTTCCCGCTGGTGGTCATCAAAGAAGTGCCCACCGAGCCCACGGGGCCGCCAGAGCTACTGGTGAACGTGGCCCCGCCGGTGCGTTCCGACGGGTCCATACTCGTGAGTTTCGACTCCTCAAGCGATGTGAATGCGGAGCGCGAGCCGGTGATGCACGCGAGCGTAACGGTTGACCCGGACCATCCGGGCGTGGAGCCGTACGCGTACTGGTGGGACTTCACCAACGACGGTATCTACGACGCCAACACGACGACGGCGTCAGTTCCCTACTACGATGCCGACCTAAAGATAATGGTAAACCCGTACATCACGTACGGCGCACCTTTCCGCGACTACACTCTCGCTCTGCAGTTCGTGGACGGCATCGGCCAAACCCAGCGCCTGGAATGGCCGGTGCACGTGGTTGACCGCGCTTACGAGCCGGTGGTCAATCCGCTCACCACCCAGATTGCGGTCTATGCCGACTACGACCAGGACGGCGGCTTCGACCCGAACAATCTCACCGACGCCCGCCAGGAGTTCCTGGAGGTACTGCAGAACACCGCAATAACCACCGCGGTGCGCGTCACCGCCGGCGGCTCCACCGGCACCTACAAATACCTGATTGACTTGCTGGGTGACGATGTGTACGCCGTGGCGTCCGACCCCGGCGCGCTGGTGCCCGGGGGCGAGCCGGTGCAGCTGGCCTGGGACCCCGAGTTTGATGGTACTTACGAGCCGGTTGATCTTGACGGCGACCCCGACACTCCCGACGCGACCATCGAGCTCTACGGTACTAGCTCTGTTGTATTCGTGATTACCTACCCGGTGACCATGCTTCCGGGCTACAAGGCCGTGAAGGTCAAGACCGTGGCCCTGTCCGAATCCGGGCTGGAGCTGGCCAACCGCGTTGACCACACTCCGCTGTCCTTCGTGGGCCGGCGCAACCTTGACGCTACGGGTGTGGCCTTCAAGCCGCGCCGCGACTTTGGCCTGGCGGCGGTCACGGTAATTGATGAGAACTTCACGCCGGGCGACATTACCGACGACCGTTACAAGGAGCGCCGCGTGTACGCCATCGGCGGCATGGATGGCAACCTTGCGCTGCGCAGCGTCCAACTGCTCAAGCAGACCGCGGTACTTGCCACCGGCGTGTGGAATCCGTCCTTTGAGGTTAGCGACCGCTTGCCGCTGTCCACCGGGCGCGGCCAGCTCATTGCCGAACCGTTGGCGGCTTACTCACGCGACACGGTTCCGGATATCTTCGCGATTGGCGGATACAACAACGTCCAGGAGACGGTATCCACTGTTGAGCGCCTGCCGGCTATTGATAGCGTCGGGGGCGACCTGCTGGACCGGCCCGCAGTGCCGTGGGAGGTCATCGGCACCATCGGCAACAACGACACCGAGCTGCGCCAGATGTCCGCCATCTTCGGCATCAGCTACGGCGGCAATGCCTCGCTCATCATGCTGGGCGGCCTGCGGGGAGACCCGTCCGGCGAGCAAGTCTCCTCCACCGGCTGGCTCTACACCCCGACTAACAACTCCTGGTACACCGGCGTGATTCCCGCGATGCCCACCCCGCGTTACGACTTCGCTATGGTGATGGACGTGCCTTCCTCGAACGCGATATACCTGTACATCATTGGTGGACGCAACAACCAGGGTCAGAGTGTACGGTCGATTGAACGGGTGAACCTGCTTACCGGCGGCTGGGAAATCCTGCCGGATATGCGCAATGCGCGTGCCGGCGCAGCGGCCGAGGTGATTAACGGCATAATCTACGTCTACGGCGGCGTGAACTACCCGTTTGACCAGGGCACGCCGAGCTACGTGAATGAGGCTGAAGTCTTCAATCCCACCACCTACCGGTGGTCGCGCACGGTGCCGGCGGACGCGGGCGCGGCCCGCGTGGGCGCAGGCTCGGTGCGGTTGGCCAGTTTCATGACCGACGGTGAACCCACGCCATACGATACCATCTGGATAGTCGGTGGCGAGACCGCCCAGGGCGTCATGGCGACCACGCTGGTCGAGCTGCAAGTGGAAGCGCTGGCCAACCTCGAGTAAGCGCTGCAAATTGAACAAACAAGGGGCGTGCCCGCAAAAGGGTGCGCCCCTTTTGATTCGCCTGGGGGAATCAAGTGCCAGTGTGGCGGGTTCTATCTCTTGGCTATCTTGATAGCTCTAGCCAGCGGTGTCAGATAGCTGTCGTCCGGGAGCAACTCCGCGCCGCGCAACAAGTACCGCTCAGCCGCGTCAAACTCCTCACGTTTCAGCGCAATCTGAACGGCCAGCCTCCAGGCTTCCGCGAGGTGCGGGGCGAGCGAGAGCGCCTTGTCGGCGTGGTGCGCCGCGTCTGCCAGCGAGCCCTGCCGTGCCGAGGTCAGCGCCAGGTTGAAGTGCATCTTGGCGCTCTCCATGCGCTCAACCGAGGCGGCTATGTCCTCCATAAGCCCTGCTTTCTCCGGACAGTCCTCCGCCAGCGCGGAAGCCATTCGCTGGGCGTCGTCCAGGCGGTTCTCGCGCAGAGCGATAACCGCGCGCAGCACATCTATCGTTTCTACCGGCGCGGGAAGCAGTCTTTCGGCCTCGCCCAACGCCTGCCTGGCCTCCGTCAGCTCGCCGCGCGACACCGCGTTGGCGGCGGTGTTGATCAGGCGGCAGGCGGCGCTATGCTGCTCGTAGTAGGGGGATAGGTCCGATTCACATTTGGGGCAGGCCTGCACGCGAGTGGTGAGTGTCCCGTGGCAAACGGGGCAGGCTGTTAGTTGCGGCAACCGCATGCGCACACCCGGCGGGTGCTAGTAAGAGTAGTCCGCGATCAGGCCCGTCGCCTTCTCAATGTGTTCTTCCAGTTTGGCGAGGTCTTCCGCCTTCAGCGCGTCCTTGAGCTTCTTGGCCATCTCGCTGAGGGCCGTGAGCTCAATGCCGTCAATCTTCTTTTCGCCCTTCTCCGCGGCCTTGACCAACCCGCTGAGGTCCTTGAGCGTACGTTCCGCCTCAAATAGGATCTTGGACTTCTCGCGCTGGGCCAGCATGCTGCCGGTGTGTTTGCTGATGTCGCGCTGGGCGTAAGCCACCTCGTCGGTGGAGAGCCGCTTCTTGGAGGCCTTAATCGTGATGGACTTGGCCTGGCCGGTCTTGCGGTCCTTCGCCGTGATCTTCACGATGCCGTTCACATCGTAGTCAAACGACACCTCCACCAGCGCCTCGCCCCTGGCCGCAGGCGTGATTCCGCCGAGGATAAACTCGCCCAGCGACTCGTTCTCGGCCGCCTTCTGGCCCTCGCCCTGCAGTACGTGAATCAGCGCTTCGGACTGGCCGTCCACGGTGGTGCGGTACAGGCTTTTGCGGCTGCAGGGGATGGCGGTGTTGCGCGGCACGATGGACGAGAACTTGTCCCCCTCGGTTTCAATGCCCAGCGTGAAAGGCGCCACGTCCACCACCACGAACTCCTCCAGAGAGCCGCGCTTGATGCCCGCCTGGATGGATGCGCCGATGGCGACGCACTCCTCGGGATTGATGTCCTTCAGCGCTTCGCGGCCCATCACATCGCGCACAAGCCGCTGCACCATCGGCGTGCGGGTCATGCCTCCCACCAGGATGATGGCGTCAACCTGGTCCGGTGGCAGGTTGGCGTCCGACAGCGCTAGCTTCATCGGCTGTTCCGTCTGTTGCACGAGGTCTTTCACCAGTTCCTCGTACTTCGCGCGGGTAACAGTCTCGTGCAGGTGCAGCGGTTCATCGCCTTCAGTGTAGATGAACGGCAGGTTGACCTCGGTCTCCAGCAGCGACGACAAGTCAATCTTAGCGGTTTCCGCCGCCTCCTTCAGGCGCTGCAGGATGGCGCGCTGCTGCGAGACATCCGGTATGTTCTTCAGGTCAACCTTCTCCTTGTCCTTGAAGCGGTCGATGAGATATTGAACCATCCGGTAGTCAAAGTCGTCGCCGCCGAGGTTGTTGTTGCCGGTGGTGGCGAGCACTTTGAACGCGCCCTCAACCAGGCGGATGACGGACACGTCAAAGGTGCCGCCGCCGAGGTCGTACACCATAATCGTGCGAGCCTCTCCGCCCTTGTCAAAGCCGTAAGCCAGCGCAGCCGCGGTAGGCTCGTTGATGATGCGCTCCACCTTGAAACCGGCGATTTCGCCGGCGTCTTTCGTGGCCTGCCGCTGCGCGTCGGTGAAGTAGGCCGGGACGGTGATTATTGCCTCACTTACGACGGTGCCGAGGTAGGTTTCCGCGTCAAGCTTGAGCTTCTTGAGGATGACCGCCGAGATCTCCTGCGGAGAGTACTCGCGCTCGCCGATGACGATTCTCCGGTCGGTGCCCATCATGCGCTTGATGCTCGTGACCGTGCGCTCGGGATTGGCTACCGCTTGATTCTTCGCCGTTTCGCCCACCAGCAGCTCTCCGGTGTCGGTAAATCCGACGACGGAAGGCGTGATGAACTTACCCCGCTCATTGGGAATGAGCGTGGGCTTGGCGTCTACTATGGCTGCGACCAACGAGTTGGTCGTACCCAGGTCAATTCCAACAATCTGCGCCATGATAACTCCTATGAATCCAAGATCGCACTATCCGGCACCGGCGTTCCCGCCGGTCTTGCGATTTCGCACGATAAGCACCTGAGCGCTCCGCAACACTTGGTCGTCCAGCCGGTAGCCGGTCAGCTGCACCTCGGCGATGCTGCCGTCCGGCTTGCCGGGATCCTCCACCGTCGCCAGGGCCATATGCACCCTGGGGTCAAACCGCTCGTATTCCGTAATCTGCGTGACCCCCAGCCGCGCCAGCTTCCCCAGCAGCAGCCGGTAGATGGACTCCATGCCGGCAAACACGCTCTCAGGTATGCCTTCAGTTTTTCTGGCCGCAGCGAGCACGCGCTCGCAGGCGTCCGCCACTTCCAGAAAGCCCTCAACCGCAGCCCTGGACGGCTCCAGGCTGGCGACCTTGTCAACTTTGCCCAGGAGTCTCGCCAGATCCCCCCGTAGCCGCTCAAGGTCTTCGCCAACCCGGTCCAGCCCAACCGCCTCGATTGCTGGCATCCTCAGTCCGCTGACGCCCCGCTGCAAGCGGAAAAGCTCGATGCGAATCCGGTTCAGCTCAGTTTGGTACTCGTAAAGGCTGTAATCGGGCGCAGCAGTTGCAGCTTCGCCCGGAAGCCCCTCGTTCCCCAATCTGAATGATATATTGTAGTAACGCTCGGTATTGAAGTCAACGCGCGCGGCTGCTTCGCGCAGAATAGCCGCTTTTGCCTTCCGCTTCATACTACCGAGATGTCCCCCAGCCGGAAGTAGTACTGAATGGACTCCTCCAGCTTCTTGACCACGGTCTCCGGCGGCGTGTCGTCCGGTTCCAGCTGCGAGCAGTCCGGCTCGGGCACGGCCGCGTGCAGGTTCAGGTCTTCAAACGCCGCGCCGACTTTGCTGTCGCCCAGCACAAGCTTGCGCAACCGGCCCGCGTCCACTGGCTCATAGGCGAAGATGTCTATGCGGTCGCGCTTGCGGCTCTCTGTCAGGTTGGCGTAAGCGTCTTCCAGCAGCATGAAGTCGCTGGCGTGCCGCTCGGGATTGAATATCTTGACCAGCCTGAAGTAGCTCTTCTCGATCTGCCCCTTGCTGGCGTTCTTGCTCAGCCCCAGTATCCAGTAGAACTGGTTCGCCTGCTGGAAGTAGTCCACCATTTCCTCAGTCTTAGCGAGGTACACCTCGTCGGGCCGCTCGCGCTGCGAAACAAAGACGTCCGCCAGCAGGCGCTCAACTTCGCCGATGGCGACGGTGAGCGGGGCGTACCGCTGCGGGTTGCGGTCAACCATCACCTTCCAGCGGTTCAGCAGCTTGCGCCAGTAGACCGCCGAGCGGTCAAAGTCGTCCACCGACATGTAGGCGATGGCGATGTTCTGGATGATTGACAGGTTCTCCGGGTCGTACTCAACCGACTTCTCCCATTCGGCGATGCCGAGCTTGATGTTGCCCTTGAGCGCGAGGTTGTAGGCGTTGAGGTCAAGTGTGTAGGCGTAGAGCTTGCCCAGGTGCTGGAACTCGGGCGCGAGCTTCTTCAGATCCTCCCAGGTTTCCATTGCCTCCTGGGCGTAGCCCGCCTGCAAGAATGCCAGTCCGATTTCCAGCAGCTCCGCAAGTTTCGTCTCGTCATGGGTCTGGCGCTGCTGTGACGCGGTGAGCAGCTGCTTCCAGTAGGTCACCGCGAGCTTGCGGTCGCCCTGCTTGGCGCAGGCCTTGCCCATAAACCACAGCCGCTGAAGCTCCTGCTGGCCGCCCTTCGCGTGCTTGGAGAGCAGCTTCAGCGCGCGGTCGTATTGCCCGTCGTGAATGTAGAAAGCGGCGAAGGGAATAGGGCCTTTCGCATCCTCGGGAAACTCGAAGTCCTTGAACGTTTCCGCACCCTCCTGGGCTTCGTCCGCCAGGCATGCCTCCAGCAGCAGCGGTATGCTGCTGGTCAGCATCGTTCCCCGCCGCTTGAGGTCCAGGAAGACGCGCCACGCCTTCTCCGGCTGGCTGTTCTGGATGTAACAGTAAGCCTGCGACCGCTCCAACATCGGCGTATCGGTCGTCCAGGTGATGTCGCGGTAGTAAATCAGCGCCTGCGCGTATTTCTTTAGCAGGTGGTATGAGTACGCTAGGTACACTTTTACGTCCATGCTCTTGGGCAGGACGCGGTGCGCCACTTCCAGCACGTTGACCGCCATCTCAAATTCGCGGTTGAAGAAGTACTGCTTGGCGTATATCAGCAGCAAGTCCACAATCACGCTGCGTAGAAAGCGGTCGGTGCGGTTCACCTCAATCGCCTCAATGAAGTTGCCCAGCGCCTGATCCCACTCGCCTTTCTGAATGAGTTCGTACGCGCGAGCCGCCAGTATCATGGAGTATGTCCGCTGTTCGGCGCGGCCGTTGGGGTTGTACCGGTAGACCGCTTCCAACTCCTTCTGCGCCTCTACCGTGGTTCCCATGCGCCAGAGCGCGATGCCGATTTCCAGGCTTACCCAGCGGCGATAAGGAAGGCTGTTTGCGTCGTTGAGCACTTCGCGGTACAGCTCCACCGCGTCGCCGTAGTCGCCTGTCAGCTCCGCGTTCAGCCCGCGCCTGAGCTTGATGAGTATCTCAGGAACCGAATCCGGATTGGCCTCCAGCTCCTCAATGAGGGGCCAGGCCTCGCGCGGCGTCATCTTCTGCTGGAGCGCCGCCGCCCGCCAATAGAGCACTCTGGCCTTCATCTCCGGCGACTTCAGCGCGTCCAGCAGCTTGAGCGCTTCATCCTCTAGGTTCTCCGCCAGGCGGATTTTTGCGAGGTGGTAGTCGTTCTCCTCGGTGTGCTCGTACTCGTTGGCGACCTGGTAAGCCTTGGCCGACAGCTCGTAATTGTAGCGGTCGAGGTAGAACTTCCCGATGTCCTGCAGGAGGCTGAGGTTGCCGGTCTCCTCCAGGCGCTTGGAAAGCCGCTCGCAGTCCAGATCGAAGCAGCGCACCGCCAGCGCCAGCCGGTGTTTGTAGTCCTGGTTGCTGGTGAGCACATCTTCCAGCAGCAGGAATGATATTCCCGCGGGGCATTCGTACTTCTCAAGCTCAAACCGCTCGTAGCAGATTCTTAGCTTCAAATCCTCCGGCACCTCCACCATGCCGGGCTTCTCGGTAAGGATGTCCGAGAGCATCTTCACGAGCTTGGTGTTTTCCTTGCGCTCCTCGATGGTGCGGTGGTACAGCTCAAGGTAGATCTTCGCCGCCTGCTCGTCTTTGCGGTCCAGCGCGAGGAAGCACTTGGTGCGGGCCTCCAGCAGCGCTTCCTTGCGGTTGCCCTGCGCCTGCGGCAGCGCCAGTTCAAGGTAATCCAGCGTCCTGCGGTCGAAGTTGCCGTCCTCAATGCGCTTCTCCGCCAGCAGCATCGCGACCTGCTTCTTGTGCGTCTCGTCCAACAGCGTGAACGCCCGCTCGTAAATCAGGAACGCCTTCGGCTGGCGCGTCTCGTATGTCAAATAGCTCGCTGCCAGCAGCGGCAGTATCTCCGGGTTGTTCGGGTCGTGGGCGAGCGCAACTTCGTAGATGAGCTGCGCTTGCTCGTCAACCCGCTTCTTCTCAATGTAGCTGGCAGCCAGCAGGCTGTACAGGCGCGCCTGCCGCCGCTCTGGCCAGGAGCCCAGGTAATGCTCGTAAACCCTGCAGGCGAAGTCGTCCCGCCGGTCCTCGCTGAGGAAGTACTCGGTAAGCACCAGCGTGATGCGCTTGGTGAGCAGCCTGTTCTTTAGCGCTTCCTCGTAGGCGGTCAGCGCCTCCGGCGAGAAGTTGCCTTCCTCCGCAAACGCCTGCGCGAGGAACGCCAGCACGTTCTTGTTGAAGTATCCCGCGCGGAATACCAGGAGCAGCAGCTTCTTCTTGTCCAGGAACTCCTTGCGCGAGCGCAACAGGTAACCGGCAAAGGTCTCCAGGTACTCGTGGCCCGGCAGCTTTTTCTCCAGCGCGCTGTCAATGTACGCAATCGTGCCGGGGGTCACTTCCTGCTGCTCAATGTAGTATTCCGCCAGCAGGCGCAGCACACTACCGTCCTCCAGCCCGCGGTCAAGCTGGTCCTTGTACAGCTTGGCGGCGAACTCGGTGCGTTCATTGTTGACCGCCAGGTGCTCCAGCAAGATGGACACCAGCTTCTCATCTTGCAGCCGCGTGGGGTAGGCGATGCGGTAAATGTCAATCGCCTCGGCGTCCCGCCGCCCCTCCTCCAGGAACTTGTCTGCCAAAAGCGAGCTTCCGCCCTTCCACAGGGTGAAAGTGCGGCTTGCTTCCATCACCAGCTCAAACTGCTTGCCCGTTAGCGAAGTCTCGCCCTCGCCGACGAGCTTCTTGGCGTAGCCGAGAAGGAAACCCCTCTCGCCGCTGGTGCGGTGCGCCAGTTTCAGTATGTAATCAGTCGCTTCGTCGGAGACGATCCCCTCCTGCTCAATAAGCACCGCGCCCTCGCGCAGCAGGGACTCGTTTTCCTTCGCCTCATCGGATATCACGAAGTGCTTCAGAGCCTCCGCGTCCTTGAGCTGAGCCAGGCAGCGGCCCCACAGCGCTTGCAGCTCCGCGTATTCGCCCTTCTTCTCTTCAGGAATGGGCGGCTCATAACCTGCGGCCAGCTTCTCCACTATCCGCAGCGCCTCCTGGGTCTTTCCGGTTGAGAGAAGCGAAGCGGCTTGGCGCAGAGATTTGCCGCCGAGGAGTCCCGAAAGTGCGCGCAGGATACCCATCGCTTGGCGTTCCGTAACGCCTGATTATAGCAGAAACCCGCCCGTCTCCGGGCGGGTCTCTACAGGAAGTGAACCCGTATTTGCAGCCCGCGGGCCGCTTCCGGGGAGAGCCCTAGTCCTTGAAGTGCACCGAAACCGACGCCGCCCCTGCCGACACCTTTACCTCCGCAAACGGCACCCCGGGGGCGTAGGCGGGTGATACCCAGTAGCCGTCGCTCTTGGTCAATCCGGCGTCTTTGAAGTTCGTGCTTACCAGCGCCATATCCGCATTTATGCGCACCGGTGCATTCGCCGGGAAGCGCAGCTTCAGGTCTGAGGCGCCGGATTCCACGTTCACCTCGTAGCCCCGTTCATCGGGCTGGGGTAGCCATAAATCCAGGTCCACCGCACCGCTCTCAATATCCACCGCCTTCAGCAGCGTTCCGCGGAGGTCGATACTGCCGTCGGACGCGCCGGCGTCAAGCGAAAAGCTCAGCGGCAGTCCCGGGGGCAAAGCCACCTTCCACTCCTGCTTGATGTTTCCGATGATATTCCTCATCCGCGGGGACTTGCCGTGCAACACGAGTTTGTTGCCTTCAACCGCAAGATTGACCTCCGGCTCGCCCACATTGCTCCTGACCTCCACCGAGGCCGTACCTGGTTCGGCGACCGCCACGTCAAGCTCCGCGGCGCCCATTCCGAGCTGCACCTCAATGCTCTCGGCGCCGGTGAGATCGTCCAGCGCGTACTTGTATTCCGCTAGCTCGCCGACGTGGGAATCCCCATCATGAAAGATGGACAGTGGCACGGGGAAGAGCGTGAACAGGGCCCCGTCGTCTTCCACCGGCGCATAGAACACGGCGTAGCCGAACGCCGCCACCAAGACCAGCGGCGTGAGGTACGCTAGGACCCGCAGCACTGTGCGGGCAATAATGATGTTGAAGCCCCAGATGATAAGCAGGGCCGGCCACATCTTCACCAGGATTTTCCAGGTGCCCGGTTCAATCAGGCCGATGTTGATGCCCAGCCAGGTCGCGCCGATTAGCAGTATCAGCGTGCCCCAGAACAGGCTGTTGATGTTATGTGAGTCTCTCTTGCTTTCGTGAACCATGGTGTTATCCCTCTTTGTGGTGGCTGAAGCCGTTGGGGAAGGCGCCGAGCGCAATCAGCGCACCGATGATAATCATGGCGATGGCGAACAGCACGGGCCAGCCCACGGCAATGGTAGTGGCCAGCAGCGCCATTATCCCGATAATAACCAGTGCGATGCCGAGAAACACTCCCCGCTGAGACGACCCCGGGGTGAAATCCGCTTCCACGCGCCAGCCGCTGGGCTCGCGCGGGATGAGCAGCCAGCAGAGAATGTACCCCAGCAGCGCTAAGCCCCTGGCCGGAGTGAACACCGCTACTACCCACAGGATGCGGATGATGAGCGGATCCAGGCTGTAGTGCTGGCCGATGCCGCCGCACACGCCTCCGAGAATCTTGTATGTTTGGGAACGGTAGAGTTTGTCCTTTGTGTTCGTCACTCATACCCTCCGCAGCCGGATGCTGCCGGCGTTGTTTTCTACGCGCAGCTTGATGCGCTTGTCGCTTTCGGCGTAGCCTTCGGTGCGCCAGGTGCCGTTGGTGCGGTGGGGCAGGCTCTCGTTGAAGTCGTGCTTGCCGAAGTTGTTCTCCAGCGCCGCCTCCACGCCGAAGGACGCGGGCACCGCAATCTCCGCTTTGGCCGCGTTGTTCTCCACGGTCGCGCTCACACTGCTCTCCCGCTCGCCCAGCTGCAATTCCACCTTGGCGGCGTTGTTTTCCAGCACGAGTTGGATGACGCGCAGCTCGCGCAGGTCCAGCGACGCCTTCGCCGCATTGACCTCGCAGTCCAGCTCCAGGGGCAGGTTGCGGTTGAGCCGCATCACCCATTTGGAGCTGAGGTTCAGCGGCGTCCGGCCGCTGCCAAACTCCTGACCCACGGTTAGCACCGCAATCTTGCGGTCGCCCTGGACCTCCTCGCGGACGTGCACTTGCGGCTCAATTCCGTGGTCAATCTCCGCGTCAATCTCAAAGAGCTTGTCGGTCGCGCCTGCAACCTGCAGCAAACCCACATTGAAGTCAATCTGGCAGCGCACCGCGCTGATTCCTTCCGGCAGCTCCGAGAAGAAATGCGCCGAGCCCCCCTCGTATTTCGCCTGCGTTCCCGCGGTCGCGGCTTGCCCGCCGGCGGTTTCCCGCCCTGCATCAGAGTTGTATTCCGCATCCTTGATGGTCATGGTTGGTTCCTCCTCAACGGCATTGGCTTTCGTAAAGGACGATGCCGTTTCCTCTCTAACAGTTCCCTCAATATCAATCTTCCGCTCGAATTTACGCTCCATCCTCCCCGCGAAATCTCCGGCGGTACGCTCGTGCTTGACTTCAATACGCCGGTCGTGGTGTTTAATGGAGCCGAAGAGGATGGCGATGGCGAGCAGTATCAGCAACACGGGCCACAATGTCTCGAACAGCGAGCCGAAGACCTGCGGCAGCAGGGCGTCAACCAGCAGTATGCCGCCCACGGCCCACAGGCCGATGCGGTACGGCGTGCTAGTGATGCCGGGCGCGGCGAACGCATAAGCGATTATGAGCAGAGGCCAGAACCGCAGCAGCGTATCCGCGTTGGGCAGGAACTCCCACAGCAGCACCACCACGCCGAGGAGGATGATGAGCAGTCCTAATGATGCGCGTCTCATTGCGCACCTCCTTCCACTCCGGTTTCCAGCATGGCTTCGCCGTCGTCGCTGAACTCGCCGAGGACGTGCCCGACGCTGTCCACCACCCGCACCGGCGGCTTGATTCCCGTGAGCTCAACCGTCCAGCCCTCGCCGCTCAGGGTGAGGCTGTCGCCCTCGCGCACGGCCTCTACTTTGCCGATGCGGCCCAGGCGCAGCGCGAGCTCTCCGTCCAGCAGTTCCACGTCAATGAAGTTGGGCTGCTTGATGGTCAGGCGGAAGGGTCGTTCGGGCAGCGCCAGTTCCACCGTCTCGGGTTTGCGTTCCCCGAAGGAAATCGCCGTGAAGCCCTTCTCCTTATCCGTGGTGATCTCCGGCGCATCAACTTCGCCGTCGCCCGAGAACGAGATGCGCCACTGCTTGCCGCTCTGCCCTCCCCACTCCACCGTGGTCTTGGTGCAGGCTGAGGGCAACACGAGGTGCAGGGGCACACCTCCGCGCAGATTCCTGGTGATAGCCACGCTGCTGGGTGCGGTCTTCTTGCCGGTATCCGCACCCTCCACCGATTTCTCCAGCGTCTCGCCGGCCTTCTCCATCGTCTTGTCCATTTCCTCCGACTGGCGCTCCAGGCGCTTTTCCATCTCCTCGCTCCGGCGCTCCATCTCCTCGCCGAATTCGTTCATGCGCTGGTCCAGCCTGTCAAGCGAATCCTCCAGCGACTGGCTGTGGTGGATGACGATCCGCTTGCCGTGGTCGTCCAGCTTGTACGCCGGCTTTCCTTCAAAAGCGCAGCGGTTGAACATCAGCCCCACGACCAGTATCAGGGCCAGCATCAGAAAATCCCTAACCGTCATTTCCGGCCTCCTTGGTGCGCTCGCCCAGTTTGTCCCAGGTGACAAACAAGCCAAAGGCGATAGTGAGCAGCGACATAAGTATCGCTGCTGCCTGCCGCGTCATCGCCGGCGTGCTGGTGAGGTTGATGGTGACGGCGATGATGCCCACCGCCATCAGCATCACGCCGACAAAGATGCGGAAATCAAAGCGCGATTGCCATTTCGATTCCTCGTGCACCATCGGCGAGAAGAAATCCCAGATGCTCAGCGCATAGGCCAGCACCACGAAGAACCCGTTGTTCGCGGCGATGGCGCCGATGAAGTACACCAGGAAAAACGAGCCTTTGTACACTTCGCCTTTCAGCAACTGCGCCAGCCCTGGCAGCACCAGCCCCCACCAGTAGGGTTTGTCCGTGTCGGCCATCTGCTCGCGCACACGCTCAAAGCCGTCGGCTTTCACCCGCGCATCGCACTTGGCGCACAGCAGCTTGCCTTCGTGCCAGTTGTGGCACTCGGGGCAGATGGCCTTGCCGCAGAGCTCGCACTTCGTTTCAGTTTCAGTCTCCGGATGGTAAAAGCAGCGTGTCATGCCGGGCATCCCTCCCTGGGAATGACCAGTCCGGTGTTCGGCTGGTCAGCCTTCGGTTTCCGGTCGCCGGCCGTGTCGCCCGGCAGGAGCAGGTCCTCAATCTCCTCGGAAAGCTCGCGGCCGCGCTCCCCCAGGTCGGTCTTGGCTTCATCGCCCATCTGCATTACGCGCGCCTTCGTGTCTTGGTAGAGGATGGTAACCGGCTTCTCAAACACCGTGAATAAAGCGAACACCAGCAGGAGGAACACGGCGCCCACCGCGACTGCCACCCGTGGCGAGAACATCCGGTAGTCCCACGCGCGCTCCCACCAGGTGCGATCGTAGCTGCGCAGCCGCAGCTCGTTCATCATCCGCAAATCCAGGGTGGGGTCGTCTTCGGTATCTGCCAGCTGCTCACGGGTAAGGCTGCGCAGCCGCTGCAGTTTCATCAGGTATTCCTCGGCTTCTTTGTTTGAAGCAATAAACTCACTCACCTTCCGGGTGGTTTCCAGGTCCAGCGCGTCGTCCGCGTACTCCGAAATCATCCCTTTGAGGTAGTTGTCAAGCAACGCTTCCGCCTCCTTCATAATAGAGGTCCAGTAATTGCCCCTCTTCCACCACTTCCTCGGCCAGATCCACCCACATCGCGCGGGCGCGGGCCAACCGCGAGCGCACCGTTCCCACCGGTATCTTCAGTGCGGACGCGATCTCGGTGTAATCCATTCCTTCAACTTCACGCAGCACCAGAATCTCGCGATACAGCTCGGGCATCTGCTTGAGCAGCCCGCCAAGCACCTGGCGGGTTTCATCCCGCCCGCGGTTGCTGGGATTGGCGGCGAGGGTGTAAGAGAGGCTTTCCTCGTTTTCGTCCGTAGTCTCTTTCTTGGTTTTCCGGTTCAGCATCCTGCACTCGTTAACGAGAATCTGCACTATCCAGGGCATTGCCCTGGAGCGGTCTCTCAGTTTGTGCAGGTTTCTAAACACCTTGTAATACGTCTCCTGGAGCACGTCTTCGGCGAAGCTGGGGTCCCGCAGGTTCACGCGGGCGATGCGTTTGAGGTGGCCGCCGGTGAGCTGGATGAGTTCCTGCCAGCAGGAGTCGTCACCCCGCAAACACCCAAGAAGCAAGTTAGACGGTATTTCCACCATCGCCGCACCGAAACCACCTGCCTTTCCGGCGGCCCCGTCGCTGGCGGGGCTGCCGGTGGGCTCAGCTTCTCCGGGACGCTGCTCTCCGCAAACTCGTTAGATACGATGCGGTGGCGCGCGCTTAAGTTCCCGGCCTGCCGTCCGGCCTTAGGCGGTTCGCCCAGGATTATAGGATATGGCGGCCTGGCAACAGGGTTATGCTAAGATTGCTGCCCAATCCAACAGGAGTACGCAGCATGCAGATATTCCTTGACACGGCGAATGTGGAAGAAATCCGCCAGGGCGTGGCGATGGGCCTGGTGGACGGCGTCACGACCAATCCCAGCCTGGTGGCGAAGGAAAAACGCAAGTTTCGTGAATGTATAGAAGAGATATGCTCTATGGTGGATGGCCCGGTCTCGGCGGAAGTGACCGCCACCGACTACGAAGGGATGCTCAAAGAGGCGCGCGAGATTGCCTCCTGGGCGGACAACATCGTGGTCAAGGTTCCCATCATCCCCGAGGGCCTGAAGGCCGTGCGCACCCTCGCGGACGAAGGCATCAAGACCAACGTCACGCTCGTTTTCTCGGTCAGCCAGGCGGTTCTTGCCGCCAAAGCCGGAGCTTACTTCGTCTCGCCCTTTATCGGGCGGTTGGACGACATCGGCCAGACCGGCATGGACGTGCTGGAGGAGATGGTGCAGGTGTGGGACAACTACGAATTTTCCACGCGCATTCTGGCGGCCAGCCTGCGCCACGCGCACCATTTCAAGGAAGCTGCGCTCATCGGCGCGGACATCGCCACCGTTCCCTTCGGCGTGCTGCTGCAGCTCTTCAAGCACAACCTCACCGACACCGGCCTGGAGCGCTTCCTCGCCGACTGGGACAAGGTCAAGGACCTCGTGTAGCAGCCGCCCTGAACAATCCCCCCGGCATCTCCGTCTCGCTAGTTGAACGCGCCTTCCCGCGGGTATAGTTGTTGTTGACACGCATATCCGCCCCTAATAGAATACGGGGCTTGAACACTTTAAGCTGGGGCAACCTGACAGATGATAGAAGTTGAAAACCTGACCAAGAGGTTCGGCGCCACCGTCGCGGTGGACAATGTGACCTTCACGGTGAAGCCCGGCGAGGTTGTGGGCTTTCTTGGCCCCAACGGCGCCGGCAAAACCACGACCATGCGCGTGATCACCGGCCTGATCTACCCCCAGGCTGGCACCGCGCGGGTGAACGGCCACGATATCTGGAACGACCCGGTGGGCGTGAAGCGCTCACTGGGCTACCTGCCGGAATCGACGCCGCTCTACGAAGAAATGGGCGTGGTGGATTTCCTGCGCTTCACCGCCGAAGCCCGGAGCATCCCGAAGAAGGACGCCCGCGCGCGGGTGGACGAGATGATTGAAACCTGCGCGCTCCAGGAGATGGCGTTCAAGGACATCTCCGAGCTGTCGCGTGGCTACCGCCAGCGCGTGGGACTGGCGCAGGCGCTCATCCACGACCCGCCGGCGCTGATACTGGACGAGCCCACCAGCGGCCTGGACCCTACACAGATACTGGAAATCCGCAAGCTCGTGCGCCGGCTCGGGCAGCACAAAGCCATACTTTTCTCCACGCACATTCTGGACGAGGCGCAGAAGACCTGCGACCGCATCCTCATCATCAACGACGGCCGCCTGGTGGGCGAGGGCAATCCCCAGGAGCTCGCGGCGATGGCCAAGGGCAGCAGCCTGTACCGCGTGGAGTTTCGCGGCGAGACGCAGCAGTTGCTGAGCGGGCTGCCGGGGCATGTGACCGTAGCGGCGCAGCAGGAGCTGCCGGATGGCTGGCTGGCTTTGGACCTGTCCTCCACCGAGCCCGACGACCGCAGCGAGGAACTCTTTGACGCGGTGGTGGCCGCCGGCGGGAAACTCCGCCGCCTGGCGCGCAAGGAAGCCACGCTGGAAGAAGTCTTCCTGCACCTCACCAAGGGGGGTGAAGCCTGATGGGACGCATCTGGGTGATGTACAAAAAGGAGCTGAAGATTTACTTTGACAGCCCCATCGCTTACATCTTCATCATCGTCTTCTTGGGCGTAACAAGCTGGCTGTTCTTCCGCACCTTCTTCCTCATTAAGGTCTCGTCCATGCGCAGCTTCTTTATGCTTATTCCGTGGATGTGCCTGTTCTTCATTCCGGCCATCTCCATGCGTCTGTGGGCGGAGGAGCGCAAGACCGGCTCCAGCGAGTTGCTGCTCAGCCTGCCGTTCCAGGAATGGCAGGTGGTGCTGGGCAAGTACTTCGCCGCCCTCACTGTATATGTGCTCACCATTCTGCTCACCACCCCGCTGGCGATAGTAGTAGGCGCGCTGGGCGAGCCCGACTGGGGAGTGATAGTCGGCAGCTACCTGGGAAGCCTCTTCCTCGGCGCCGCCATCCTCGCCATCGGCACTTTCATCAGCACCCTGACTACCAACCAGATTATCGCCTTCATCATCGGCGTGCTGGTGGTGGCGGCGCTGACTGTAGTTGGGCAGCCGCTGTTCACCCTGTTCCTGCAGGGGCCGCTCGCGGTGCTCACTCCTTACGCCGATTGGCTGGGGCTGGCCAACCACTTCACCAGCATCTCGCGCGGCGTGCTGGACTCCCGCGACTTCGTCTACTACTTATTGATGACGGCGCTGCCGCTGTATCTCACTGTGAAATCCGTGCAAGCGAGCAAGGTGTAAAGCCATGCAAACACCGAAGACTTACTGGCAGAAACACTCGCTGGAGATAATCCTGGTGCTGGTGGTGTTCGTGCTCGCGGCCGTGGTGTCGGATCAGTTCTACGGCCGCATTGACCTCACCTCCAACAAGCAGTACACCCTCTCCAAGTCCTCGCGGGAAGTGCTGCGCAACGTTGACGGCATCGTCACCGCCAAGTTCTTCCTCTCCCGCGATATCCCTTCGCACATCATGCCGCTGGCGGATGCGATTAGAGATGTGCTGGCGGAGTATGAGGCGCGCGGCGCGGGCCACTTCCGCTACCAGGTGATTGACCCGACCAACAACCCCGACGCCGAGAAGCGCGCATCCGATCTGGGTATACCCCAGACCCAGGTGCAGGTGCTGGCCAAGGACGAACAGATGGTGAAGAACATCTACCTCGGCCTGGCGCTGGGCTACAAGGACAAGAGCGATGCGATACCGGTGGTGCAGGACGCGTCCAACCTGGAATACGAGCTGACCACCCGCATCTTGAAGCTGACGCGTGAGCGTGCGCCGGTTCTTGGCGTGGTTGACCTCTCGCGCAGCTACGATATCAACAACCCGGAGAACAAGTCGCGCTTCACTCAGTTGAAGAGCCAGCTTGGTGACCGCTTTGAGGTCAAGGATGTCCAGCTGGAGGAGCAGCTGGAGATTCCCGCCGATGTTGACGCGCTGATTCTCATCCAGCCGCTGGGGCTGTCCAAGGAAGCGGAGTACGTGCTGGATCAGTATCTCTTGCGCGGCGGCACGATACTCGCGCCGTGCGAGTCGATAATGCTGAGCCAGCAGATGCAGGCCTTCCCTGCCATCCCCGGCTACGAAGCCGTCTACAAGGGTTACGGGCTGGAACTCAAGAAAATGATGGTGATGGACGAGAGCAATGCCCGCGCTACCTTCCGCACGGGCTACGGTTACGTCTCGCTGCCATATCCGATGTGGGTCCAGGTCAGGCCGGAGGGCTTCAATTCCGACTTCGCGCCAATCTCGCAGCTCTCATCGCTGGTGCTACCGTGGACGGGCTATCTGGCGCTGGACAAAGACTTGGCGGAAGGGCTGACCGCCACCAAGCTTGTCACTACCACCAACCGCGCATGGGCGGGCACCAGCCCCTACAACCTTGACCCCAACCAGGACTGGCAGGCGCTGCGCGCCGACTCCAAGAAGGGGGGGTTCGTGCTGGGCTACCTGCTGTCCGGCACCTTTCCCTCGGCTTATCCCGACGGGCCGCCCGAGCCTGGCGAAAACGCGGACGAAGAACGCATCGCCTTCGCCCACTCCAAGCTCGATCCATCCAAGCATCTGGCGAAGAGCTCCGCGCCGGGCCATCTGATAGTGATCTCCAACAGCCGGTTCATGGAAGACGGTTACCTGGAGCAATTCCCGGAAAACATGCTGTTCATCGAGAACCTGGCCGACTGGATGATGGACAACGAAGCGCTCATCGGCATCCGCTCCAAGATGGCCTCGGTCAAGCCCCTGGAGGAGCCGGAGGAACCGGCTAAGAGCCTCATCAAGTACGGCGTGACCGTGGGCATACCGCTGCTGGTTGTGCTGTTCGGGCTGGCGCGCTGGGCGCTGCGCCGCAAGCGGCGCGGCTTGCTCAAGCTGCGCTATTCGGGCGCGAAGGAGGCGGCGCATGAACAAGAGTGACCTCACCAAGTTCGGATTACTGGCCGTGGCGATTCTGCTGCTGGTGCTGATGCTGGCTTACGCCAGGTTCCAGCAGCGCCACGTGGAAGCGGTGAAAGAGGCGGTGGTCGCCGAGCTTTTCCCGGACGCCAAGCTGGACAATGTGAACTACATCCGCATCCACCAGGGCCCGTCCGGCGACAACGTGGAGCTGGTTCAGCAGGAAGGTCGCTGGTTCGTGAAACTGCCGGAGCGGCAATTCCCCGCCTCCCCCGACGGCATCAAGGACTTGCTGGACTTCTTCCGCGGCGTCAAGCCCGACCGCATCGCTTCGCAGAGCGCCGACGATTATGCGACCTACGATCTCACCGACGACAAAGCCATATCAGTAAGCATGTTCCAGGCCGAGGACGCCGGCGAACCGGAACTGGAGCTGATGATGGGTAAGGCCGGCCCTGATTCACGCAGCGTGTTCGCCCGCAAGCCCGCCAGCGATATCTCCTACCTCATTGGCAAGACCCAGGCGACGCTGTGGCAGCGCAAGGCTCTCGCCTGGCGCGACGAATATCCGCTTCGCGAGAAGCGCGAAGACATCAGCGCCATCACCGTCCATTCGCCCGGCGGCGAGTTCACCGTCAACCTGGACGACAAAGGCTTCTGGCAGTTCGCCGACACGCCCGGCGTGACGGTCAAGCAGGAAGCGGTCGTGTCACTGATTTCGCGCATGACCGGGCTGGTGGGCCTGGAGCTGATTGACCAGCCCACCCACGAGCACGGCCTGGACAAGCCCGACTTCTCGCTTGATTTCGCGATTGGCGGTCGGCAGGTCACGCTCAGCTTCTCGCCCGAGATGGAGACCAACCGCTTCGTACGCAACTCCTGGCTGGACCAGGTGTACAAGATATCCGCTTCGGCGGTGCAGGGCCTGAAGCTCGACCGCCAGGAGTTCGTCCAGCCTCCCAAGGAGGAGGAG
>CAZKNJ010000012.1:37385-56582 GCA_964554185.1 uncultured Planctomycetales bacterium
GCAGGGCCTGAAGCTCGACCGCCAGGAGTTCGTCCAGCCTCCCAAGGAGGAGGAGGCAAAGGCGGAAGGCGGCAAGGCTGCTGACAGTGCCACCGAAGTGCCTCCTGCCGACGCGACTGGTGGCGCGTAGCAGAATCGGGTACGCGTAAGGCGCGGTCTGGTGGCGCGGGCCTCTGGCCCGCGATTCCCGCCAACAGCCAAAAACCAACCGCCAACAACCACCCGGCCCATCCGCTATAATACGCCTGCCCGGTGCGGGCGTTGCTTATGACCGGAGGCTTCCTGCTAAAGCTGCTGATATTCGTCGTGCTCATCGTGAGCGTGGTGATGCACGAGCTCTCTCACGGCGCGGTGGCTGACGCCCACGGCGACCCCACGCCCCGGCTGGCCGGCCGCCTGACCTGGAATCCGCTGGCGCACCTTGACCCCATCGGCACCATCTTCATCATCCTCATCGTTTTCATGGGCTTCCCTTTCTTCGGCTGGGCCAAGCCGGTGCCCATAAATCCTGCCTACTTCCGCGATTACCGGCGCGGGATGATTGCGGTCTCCATCGCCGGCCCCTTCGCCAACTTCTCGCTGATGGTGCTGTGCATGGGCATCCTCTACTTCATGTACCGCTTTGGGGCCTCGGCCAAGACGACCTTCGCCGCGGTGCTGGCTGTCGGAGTTCTCATCAACTTCATTCTGATGTTCTTCAACCTGCTGCCCATTCCGCCGCTGGACGGCAGCAAGGTCCTTGCCCAGTTCCTTTCGTGGAAGCAGCAGATGTCCTACTTGCGGATGGAAGCTCTTGGCTTCATCATCCTGATCGCGCTGCTGTTCACCGGCGTGCTGAGCACATTGCTCATCTACGCCTTCGGCGGCTTCACTTGGGTGACCAAGAGCTTGTTCGGTATCAACTTCGCGGTCTTCATCGCCCAGGCCGACCCGACGGGGATGATGGGCTACGCGCTCGCTCGCTTCTTTTCCTGATGCTCTTATGGCAGGGCCTCCGCAATGAGCACCGCGCGCTACAACCTCCAGCTCTCCAACTTCACCGGGCCCATTGACCTGCTGCTGCACCTCATCCGTGTCAACCGGATGGACATCTTCGAACTGGACCTCCACCTCATCACCTCCCAGTACTTGGAAGCGCTGGAAAGCGCCGAACTGGCGTCGCTGGAAAACGCGTACCACTTCCTGCTAATGGCCTCCACGCTGATGGAGATAAAGAGCAAGCTGCTGCTGCCGCAGGAGGCGGCGGCGGAGCCCGGCGAGCCCACCGGCGAAGAGATGAAGGCCGACCTGGTGCGGCGGCTGGCGACCTACCAGAACCTCAAGCAGGTGGTGGATGACCTTGCCCAGCGCATGGAAGAACAGCAGCGCCTGCTCTATCCCGAAGCGCCCGCGCGGCTGGAGCAGAGCCTGGTGTACTCGCTGAAGGACGTTTCGCTCTACGACCTGATGACCGCCTTTGAGGAGGCGTTGGAGCGCCGCCAGGCCGTCACGCGCTTGGCTGAGCTGGAAGAAGACCTCTCCATGGAGGAAGTCCTGGCCGAGGTGGAGCAGCGCATCCTCTCCCACCCAAAGGGGATAACGCTCGCGGAGCTGCTGTCCGGCGATGGGAGTTTGCTGCGCATGATCGCCGCCTTCATCGCCCTGCTGGAGTTAATAAAGGAAGAAAGGGTGGTGTTTGAGCGCCAGGACGGGGGATTCCTGCTTCAGCCCGCACCGGAGAGCGCTCACTCCTCCTGATGCCGCCGCGCCCAGTACGCCCGGTGCAGGAACAGCGCAATCGCCGCTGAAACTCCCATATTCAGCGACTCCACCCCTGCCTCCATCGGTATATTCAGCCGGTAATCGCTGTGCTCCACCAGCTTGCGTTTCACTCCGCGCTCCTCGCTGCCGATGACGAAGGCCGTGCGCTGCGGATACTCAAAGGTGAACGCGTCCTCTCCTTCATGCGCGGACAGCGCCGCCACCCAGAAGCCCTGGTCCTTTAAGTAGCGCACCGCCTGTGACAGGTTCTCGCCCAGCACGATACGTGCGCGGAAGGTCGTTCCCGCCGCGACTTTGTGCACCGTTGCGTTCACCTCCGGCACGCCATGCTTGGGCAGCACTATCGCCGCCCCGGCGGCGGCGGCCGTGCGTATTACCGATCCCAGATTCTGCGGGTCATTCACCCCATCCAGGAGCACTGCGGCGGCGGTTGGCGGCAACGATTCCACCACCTCGCCGAGCGTCAGCCCCCGAAAAGGCTTGATGATACCCGCCGCCCCCTGGTGAGGCAGCCTCGCCAACGCCCCGAACCACTTCGCCTCTTCCAGTGGCTCCGCCGTTACTCCTGCCTGCTTCGCCAGCTCCCGCAACTCCGAGAGCCGATCTGATTCGGTTGCGGCGGTGAACAGCCGGGTGAGCGCACCCGCGATTAGCGCCTCCTTCACCGGGTTGATGCCGTAGGCGAAGTGCTCCGGAAGCTGGCCCGTGGGCTTGCTGCGTCGGCGGATATCAGGTGTCACGGGTGAATCATAGCAGAGCAGCGGCAGTTAAAACTGAAGGGCCCCTTGCGGGGCCCCTTCAGTTTCACCAATGAATTCTCGGAAGTCACTAGATTAGACTACCGGACTGGCGGTTTTGTTCCAACATCTCTGGAAAAAGAAAAGGCGCCGGAGTTTCCTCCGGCGCCGTCGGGAAGTCCAGGTTTATCCGGCTACTCCGCCTCGGTTTGCATAAAGAACGTCAGGCCCACATGCCGGCGGTCAACCGGCTCGGGCTCCGGCGGATTGCGCTCCTCGCGCTTGGTGCGCGGCTTCTTGGTAGTTTCCGTGTAATAGCGCATGTTCAAGTTCGCCAGCAGTCCGGGATACTTCAGCTCAAAGTCGCCGTAGCGGTCAAAATCGCCTTGGAAGTAGTTGTTGGTCTCAAAGTCGTAGATGCGCGGACGCTCAACGCCGAAGATCATTCCCTGCTCGTAGTCAAATATGTAGCGGGCGGCAATCGTGAAGTCGCCCATCGCTTCGTACTTCACAATCTCCACGTCGTCTTCGTCTTCCCAGTACTCGTGGAAGTCAATGATGCCGTGGGTGTCAACGATGGCGACCTGGCGCATGCCGATGCGGGCAAAGCCCAGCACCCGGTAGACAAACTTGCACAGCAGCGGCTTGGGTAGCCCGGGCACGTTCAGCGGAATGGTCGCAAACCACATGTCTTCGCGCCACACCGGATAGTCCGGCAGGCGCAGCAGGTGGTTCCACTCAAACAGGTGGCCCACATCAAGCTTGATCTCGCCGGGGACGATGGAGCGCCGGGAATACTCCCGTAGCTGCTCCAATCCCTGCACGTCCAGCACATCGCCGTTCTTGCTTTCCACGTACGTCAGGCTGGATACGAGTATGTCGTCCACGCTGAATGTGGGATCCTCGCCACCGGCTCCGCCGCCGCCGCCCGGCGGCTCACCGCCGCCGCCACCACCACCACCACCGCCGCCCTGCATAACATCGCCACCGATGGGCGGGGGGCCCTGTTCGCTGCCGCTCATCTCATCGGACGGCGGCGCGAAAGACTGCTGGTTGTCGCGGTTGCGGTTGCCTTGCCCCTGCTGCTGGAACCGGCGGTCTTCGCGCGTGCGCGTAAACGGCATCACGAAGGTGTCGTAATCGTAGAAGCTGAGGCTGTGCCGGTTCAGGCCGTGCAGCGAAGCCGTGACAATGTCGCGGTAGACTGCGCGGATGCGGAAGGAGTTATGCAGGTCGTGCAGCTCGCCGGGGCGGGTGATTGCGCCGCCGAGGGTGATGACGGTCATGTAGCGGTTGAACTCGTCTTTTTCCGGGTCAAACGAAAGCGTGGTCGGCCGCATGACCCGCGCCGACGCTGTCAGCGTGCTCAGCACGAGCATCGCCAGCACCACTACTACGCCGAATGTCCATCTGATTCCCATAAGCAGACCCCTGATTGTTGGTCTATTAGACTCGCGGGCCGAAACTTAGTTCCTGCTTGGTGGAGCAGAGGGGATTCGAACCCCTGACCTTATCCACGCCAAGGATACGCGCTGCCAACTGCGCCACTGCCCCGTCAGATGTCAACGAACTTGCCTTCGGACCACAGCTCCTCCAGCCGGTAAAACGAGCGAACCTGCGGGAGCATCACATGCACAACGAGCCAGCTGTAGTCCAGGACTATCCAGCTCCCTTCGCGGTAGCCCTGAAGGCTGTCAAAGATTATATCATACTCCTTCAGGCGTTCCGCGATGCGGTCGCAGATGGCGCGGTTCTGGATTTCCGTCTCTCCGGAGGTGATGCACATCACATCCAGGTAGTCCACCACGCCTGTTAAGTCCAGGAAGACGGTATCAGCAGCTTTGCGGTCGGACGCGGCGTCCGCTATGAGCGCCAGCACGTCCCAGGTTTCCTTTGGCTCTTCAGCTTCAGTGCTTTTTGCCTCTTTTGCCACAGAACTCCTTTGAAAGGATATCCAAGGGCTATTCTAGCACACCGCTTGCGCCCAGCAGGCGCCTGGCTTCGTGCGCCGCGCCAAGTAGGTTGGCCTTATGCCGCAGTTTGGAGACAATCACGCGCGGTGGCGAACCCAGCCCCTTCAGCGCCGAATCCGCGAGCGACTGGCGCAAGGCGGGCATGAACGCGGGTGCCGCCCGTGAAACCCCGCCGCCCAGCACCACCGCCCGGGGCGCGAACAGGTTGAAGATGTTCGCAATCCCCACGCCGAGGTAAACCCCGACGCTCTCAAAGGTCTTCGCCGCCGCTTCATCCCCGCGCTTGAAGGCATCAAACACCTCCTGCGGGGTAGCGGCGTCCGCCTTTCCGCCGAACCGGCGGTACGCCGTGATGATGGCCTTCTTGCCGACATACGCTTCCAGGCAGCCATGCCCCCCGCATTCGCACTTCTGGCCGCCCACGCGCACTTTCATATGCCCGATTTCCGGCGACACTCCGGTGAATCCCGCCACCGCGCCGTCCGGCCCGATGAGGCTGCCGCCCAGCCCCGAGCCCAGCGTCAGCGCGCAGATTCCCTTGAACTTGCCGCCCAGCTCGTAATGGTAGACCCCCAGCCCGAAGGCGTCCGCGTCATTCATCACCGCCGCGGGCACCTGCAAGCGCGCTTCCAGTGCTTCGCGCAGCGGCAGGCTTTTCCATGCCGTATTGGGCGAGTAGAGAATCGTCCCCTCCCGGATGACGCCGCAGCTTCCCACGCCCACCGCCGCGAGCTCTACGCCTCCGGCGGATTCCGTGAGCGAGCTGATCATCCTCACGACGAAGTCCAGGAACTTCTTTGCGTCCTGGCCGGGCGGAACCAGCCGCTCGCGCGATACCGTGAGCTCGCCCTCCGGCGTGACCAGCCCCGCTTTCACCGCGGTGGCGCCGATGTCCAGTGCCGCAATCACAGTGGTTTGCCCACCAGTTTAGCCTCTTCCGGCGCTTCCGCCGAGTCAGGTACGTATTGCGTCAGGTCTTCTTGCAGCGTGAAAGTCAGTTTGCCGGTGGTGAACTTCACGACGCGGTAGGGCGGAAGCGTCTCCACGAAATACTCCTCAACCGAATCGTAGAAGCTGAGCCGCAGCCGCACGCACACATGCCGCTCGGCATCCGCGCCGTAAATGGATGCGCGCTCCAGCTTCTCCACCAGCACGGCATGGTTGCGGTGCTGCAGAGGCGCGGCCAGCATCAGCACCGATTTATCCGGGAAGTCCTCCACCTGCGCCACGCTCAGCAGCAGCAGCACTTCGTCCAGATCGTAGCTCGGCAGCGGCCGCCGCAGCGAGAACATCGCCCCTGCGCTTTCCCCCGTTACTTGCACTGAGGCGGTGTCGAAGTAGTACGACACCTCATAGCTCTCGTAGGGCTTCGCGTCTTCCGGGGGCGGCCATTCTTCGGTATCGTAAAGCTCTAGGTTCAGCCGCAGCGGATCCAGCGTCAGCGCGTCCGCTATGAGCGTTGACCGCGCCGGCAGTGGATAGCTGTATTCCTTGCGCAGGCGGATGCGTGGCCCCTGCTCCTCCAGCAGCGGCTCAAAGGAGCACTCCATCCATCCCCGCACCGCGCCCTTCTCGTCCTGCACTATGTATTTGAATCGCCTGGCGGCAAATCCCACCGATGGGTCGGTGTATTCGGGGTGCATCAGGCGCAAGCCCAATTCCAGTTGCTGCACCCCTTCCTGCTTGGGGTAGCTGAAGAGGCTGCCGGGAAAGGGCTCGTCCGCTTGCTGAGCAGCGGCGGGTACAGCACTCACCGCAGCCAGCGCCAGAGCCACCGCAAATGTCCTTATCCCAGGCATGCTTTCAGCAGTAACAGCAATATCAGCACCCCGCCGCCGATGGCGATGGCGTTGTCAATCATGCGCAGGCGCTGCTCGCCCACGGTCTGGATCTTCGGGGCTTCGCGCTCACCGCGGAAATCCACTGCGAAAGTCTCCCGTTCGCCCGTCTGCGAGATGGACCAGTCGTAAGTCTGGTTCGGATCGAACTCCACCGGCGAATCCCCTTCCGGCTTCAACTCCATATCCACGCCGTCTTCCTTGGCGCGCCGGAACATCTCGTGCAGCAGGCGCAGCCTGCTGGGGCCGGACATCTCGTCGAGGCGCTGCAGCGCCGACTCCTGCTGGGTTGAGCCGTCGGCGGGCACAACTTCCGCCAGCTTGCTCCCGGCGGGCGGTTTGCCGCCGGATATCCACTTGAACTCCGCCGCGGTGAACAGCTCCTCGCCCTCCAGCCGCTCCACCACCGTCCGCAGCCGCAGCTCCTGCCACCGCACATAAGTCCTGACGTCCGGATTGAGCACGAGTTTAAGGTCCATCGCCACCGACTGGCGCAGCGCCAGCACCGGCAGGCCGTCCTTTTCCAGCGCGTGGATGTAGACGAACTGCGCAATCGCGGTTACGTATTTGCTTTTCCAGTGTGCGTAGCTCAGATCCTGGCGCAGCGACCTGGCCGCCTCGTGGTATTTCCCCTGTTTGTACAGCGCCAGCGCCCGCAGCAGGTTCATCGTCATGTCCAGGTCGTCGCGGCTGCTTGCCTCGTCCTTGGTGGTTATCTTCTCCGCGTCGGCCCACCGCTCTTCGCCGATGAACGCCTCGGCCGCGAGCACCCGCATCTCGTCCCGCCAGCCGCCCACCGTGCCCACTAGCTCCCGCAGCACCCGCAGCGCCTCATCTGTGCGCCCCAGCCGCCAGTAGGCCGCAGCGAGCATCAAGCTCACGCCATAGTAGTCCGGGTACACCGGGAAGAAGTGAAAGCGGCTGATGCGCGTAAGGATGCGCAGCGACGGCAGGAACTTGCGGATGATCTCGCCGCTGGTGGACTCGTGGCTGCGGGCGGCTTCCAGGTGCTGCGCCGCATTCTCCAGCGCATCTTCCTTCGCGGCCGCCAGCGCCATCACCACATGCGCCTCGCTGTAGCCGGGGCTTTCCCGCAGCAGCTTCGTCGCCAGCACCGCCGCGCCCTCGAAGTCGTAGTCGCTCATGAGCTGCGCGGCGCGCTTCAGCTTCTTCTCTTCCGGACTCAGCAGCGGCATAGCCAGCGCCGGAATCGCCGCCACCGGCAGCGTGTCCACTTCATAGGCCTTGTACGTCGGCACAATGACCGAGAAGGGCAGGCAGTTGAACCGGATGCAATCCATAGAAGCCGTGCACCTACAATATAACAGGTCTCACTCATCCGGGTACGAGTGGTGGTACCAGAACACCGGTATCGTGTCCACCAGCGCCAGCGCCCGGTGATTCTCCAGCTCCGGCTGCGCGTCCCGCCGCTGGTAGGCCACCAGCGTGCAGATATCCCCGTCGGTAATCCCCATCCGCCGCAGCCGCGCCACCGTCTTGCGCAGGCTCTTGCCCGTCCAATAAGTGGTGTCCACCACCAGCACCGGCGTCGCCGGCACCGCCTCGCGCCGCTTCAGCTCGCTGTCCACCAGCATGGGCAGCTTCAGCTTCTCCGACAGGTAAACCGCCGGCATCAGCCCGCTGCGTTTGATGCCCACTATCGTGCCGGGTGCGGGCGTAAGCTCTCGCGCGGCGGCAAGCATTCCGCGCAAAGCCACCAGAAACTCTTCGGGGGAAACGCGCATTGTTATTTCAGCGTGAAGTTGAGCGTTACCACGAAATCGCGCTCGCCCGCGCCGAGCGGGTGGGGGAACGGCGGGAAGCGTGCCACGCTGCGCACCGCCTCCAGCGCCGCTTCGTCCAGTTCGGCGTAGCCGCTTCCGGTGTCCACCGCGCTGCTAAGCAGCTTGCCCTTGGCGGACAGGCGGAAACGGACCCGCGCCATACCCTCATGCTTGAGCCGGCG
Organism: uncultured Planctomycetales bacterium; assembly: GCA_964554185.1. Classification (GTDB taxonomy): domain Bacteria; phylum 4484-113; class 4484-113; order 4484-113; family 4484-113; genus CAZKNJ01. The sequence goes on from CAZKNJ010000012.1 coordinate 45,661, forward strand.
CGCGATTTCGGGGTAGCGCTTCTGCGCCTCAATCAACGATGCAATCCGCTTATGGTACGCCGCCAGCACTTCCGTCAGCCGGTTGGCATCGCCGGTGGTCTGTTGACCGCTTGCGGGTGCTTCCGCGGGCGAAGCGCCGCTGTCCGGTTCGTCCGCCGCGCCGTCTGCTCCGCTAACCGCTTCTTCGCCTGCGCCGCCGGTGCTGTCGCCATCGCCAGTCTGTGGCTCACCCGTCATCGCCGGCGGCTGGATGATGACGCCAGGCAACTCGCTCGCGGGTTCCTCCACGCCGTTCCGCCTCGTTTCGGCGGGCGCCGGCGTCTCAGCGGCAGCCTGCGCATCAACCGAAGCCTCCGCGGGGCCTGCCAGTATGATGAGCACTCCCCGCGCAGCCGCACCGCCCGCTGGAATGCCGATGAGCGCCACCGCCGCGCTCACGAGCGCGAGTGCAAGCGCAAACGACACGACGCGGTAAGCTCTCATTTCAGCTTCACTTCCAGCGCCACCGTGCGCAGCGGTGAGCCGCGGATGATATCCAGCACCTCCACCAGCCGCTTCACGTTCACCCGCTCGTCCGCGCGCAGCCGCACGGCGTCCACCTCCGCCGGGTTCACCGTCCGCAGCGCCGCAGCCAGTTCACTGTCGCTCACGGCCTTGTCCTGGTACATCAGCTGCCCGCCGCGATCCACCGTGATGACCACATTGCTCAGCTCCCTCGCCTCCGCCGTGGTGCTGCCGGGAAGCTGCACCTCCACCGCCGGCTGTAAGAAGCGCGAAACCAGCATCATGAAGATGAGCAATATGAAGACGATGTCCACTATCGGTGCGACGATAATGGCGGGCGGCGGCAACCGCCGGTATCTGCGCGGGGAGAGGGGAGCCATCGGCTACACCACCTCCCAGCCCTTGCGCCGGAAGTCGTCGATGAGGCGCGTGAGCAGCAGGTGCAGCTCCCGCTCGTAGCGTTGCAGCCGCGACATAAAGAAGCTGTGGGCGATAAGCGCGGGGATGGCGATGACCAGTCCCACCACGGTGGTCAGCAGGGCCTCCCAGATGCCGCCGGCGAGGTCGGAGGGGCTGACCGCTCCCGCCAGCGCCTCAATGCGGATGAACGCGGCGATGAGTCCCGACACCGTGCCCAAGAGCCCCAGCAGCGGCGCGCTCTGCGCAATCACGCTCAGGCTGGGAAGCCCGTACTCCGCGTCCTCCAGGTCCTTCTCCGCCATTTGCAGCGCCAGGTCCTGCGCCAGCCGCTTCTCGGATTTCGCCCGCATCAGGCTCTTCAACAGCCGCGAGCGTCCGGCTTCGTCCGGCAGCGTCTCGCAGTCCTTGATAAGCGCCAGGTGCCGCCGCAGCGGCTGCAGGGCGGCTAAGTAGTAGATTGTACGCTCAAAGATGAGGTAGAGCGCCCAGACCGCCACCGCCAGCAGCGGCCAGATGAAGATTCCGCCTTTCTCTATCAGCAGCATAGATGCGCAGCGTTCCGCCTCGATTCTACCGCAGAGGGCGTCCCTGGCGGCGAAGTTTGCATTTGCTTGTGCTTGTTATACCATTAGAAGCCGCGCGGGGGGGAATCCGCCTCCTGTGCGCCAACAATCCGATGAGACGGCTAAGAAGGCTTTCATCCGCCGGCCAGAGCCGGAACCGCTGGATTACCTGGGCGCTGGTAGTGGTTGCGCTCTTTGTAGTCATCCGCGTTGCCGCCACCTGCGCGGGAGCACGCCATCCGGTGGACGGCGCGGTGGGCGTTGCCGCGGGAGCGGCCGCCTCCGGCACGGGAGCGGTCGTGGGCGGTGCCGCCAGCATCCTGGAGGCCTTCCGCATCGGCCGCCACCTGCACCGGGAACGCACATTGGAGGGCGAGGTCGCCCTGCTAAACACCCAGTTGCTGGAGGCCCAGGCCATGCAAAGCGAGAACGGCCGCTTGCGCGCGCTGTTGGGCCTGCCCCGTTACACCACTTTCAACTGCGTCTCCGCTGAAGTCGTCACCCGCAGCATGGACTTCTGGTTTGACACGCTGGTGCTCAACCGCGGCAGCGAGTCCGGTATCGCCGTGCAGAATCTCGTGGTGAACGGCGACGGACTGGTGGGCGAAGTCGCCGAGGCCGGGCGAGGTTACGCCAAAGTCCGCCTGCTCACCAGCCCGGACTTCGCGCTGTCTGCCGTCAGCAATGTCTCCGGCGTCGGCGGAGTGGTCAAGGGTGGCGGCACCGTCGGCCTGTCCTTTGAGTACGTTCCGGCGGAATCCCCGCTCAAGCTGCAGGAGAAGCTCTTCACCGCCGGGCTGGCCATGCAGGCGGACGGCGGGCAGCGGCCGCGCGGCATCCTCCTCGGCCACATTGAGAGCATCAAGAAAGCGCCCAACCTCACGACCTTGCGTGTAACCGTCCGGCCGGCGGTGAACATCAGCGACATCGGCCCGGTCATAGTGCTGGTGCCCAAATGAGTTCCTCTGAAGGCAAGACGGTGTTCGCGTTCATCCTGACGGTGCTGCTCCAGCTTCTGCTGCTGAAGCACTTCCCGGCGTTCGCCCGCACCTGCGACCTCCCGCTGCTTTTTCTGGCCACCCTCGCGCTTTCGCGCCCGCCGGCAACGTCGCTGCTGTTCGCCCTCATCGCCGGCACCGTGTTCGACTCCCTCTCGCTCCACTTTCCGTTCACCCACACGGTTTTCTACGGGGCGGTGGCGGTCGCGCTTTCATGGCAGCGCCAGCACCTCTACCTCAGCCACGAGTTTCTCTTCATACCCACGGCGCTTGCGCTGGTAGTGGGTAAAGCGGCGTTCTTCTACCTGTGGACGGTGCTGTTTGTGCAGATGGTAACGCCTCTGGTGCTGCTGCGCGTGAGCTTCCTCGGCCTGCTGGCCTTCATGCTGCTCGCGTACCTGGCTGCGCCACGCCTGCTGCGCCTGTTCAAAGAGCCGGAGGTGCTCGACTTTGACGTGGGACGTTAAAGAGGAGCGGCTAAGGGCCGGGCGCGAAGCCGGTTACGCGCTGATGCTGGCGGCGCTGATGGCGCTGCTCTTCGTCCAGCTCTTCAGCCTGCAGGTAACCGGCCACCGCCGCTACCTCTCCAAGTCTTTCGGCAACAAGATACAGACCATCCCGTTGGTCGCCCCCCGCGGCGAAATCTACGACCGCGCGGGCCGGCCGCTGGCGGTGAACCGCACAGCTTACGCGCTCAAGTACTTCCCGCCAGAGGGCGACTCCAAGGACGATGAGGCGCTGAAGTACATCGCCCAGTGGATGGGCACGGATTTCACCACCCTCGCGGAATCCGTCACCAAGCAGAAGTCCGTGCTCTACGCCTACCAGCCCGTCACCATCGCCTCACGGATGACACTGGCGCAGGTGGCCTATGTGGAGGAGAACCGCCACCTTTTCCCCGGCTGTTTCGTCGAGACCAACAACTTCGAGCGTTCCTACCCGTTGGGAATCGCCACCACCCACCTCGTCGGCTACACCGCGCTCAGCGCCGAGGATGAGCTGGCGGCGAAGAAAGCTGCGGGTTACCTGGCCAACGAGTTCGTGGGCAAGACCGGCGTGGAACGCCAGTTTGAATCAAGCCTGCGCGGCAGCCTGGGCAGCCGCTACATCGAGGTTGACCGCAACCGCTTCTTCAAGCGCATCGTGGTTGAGCGCCCGCCCACCCAGGGCCAGGACTTGTATCTGACCATTGATACACGGCTGCAGCAGGCCGCGTACGACGCGCTGGGCGGGCGGCGCGGCGCCGTCATTATCATGGAGCCCAAGAGCGGCGAAGTTCTCGCGCTCGTCAGCACCCCGTCCTTTGACGCCAACCGCTTCCGCGACGCCGACGGCGCCGACTACCTCTCGCGGGTATCCACCGACGGCCGTTTCCCCATGCTCAACCGCGCAGTGGCCAACGGCTACGCGCCCGGCTCGGTGATTAAGCCGGTCACGATGGTCGGCGCGCTGGAGACCGGCAAGGTCTCTGCCGGCTCCACCTTCTACTGCCCCGGCCACTTGGAAATCGGCAACCGCACGTTCTACTGCTGGGATCGCGCGGGGCACGGCACTGTCGGAATAGTGGACGCGCTGGGCAAGTCCTGCGACGTGGCCTTCTACAACATCGGGCTGCGGCTGGGCGAAGACAACCTGCGCCACTTCTACGAAGAGTTCGGGCTGGGGCGCACAACCGGCATTGAGCTTCCTAGCGAAGCCAAAGGCCTGGTTCCTTCCCGCGAGTGGAAGCGCGAGCACTACTCCGGCGAGCGCTACAACGAAATTGACCGGCTGTGGTACGACGGCGACACCGCCAACCTCGCCATAGGCCAGGGCTACCTGCTGGCCACGCCGCTGCAGGTGTTGAACGCGATGAACATCATCGTCAACGGCGGAAAGGTCGTGCGCCCGACGTTGCTCAAGGGCGTGGAGCGCGCGGGGAAGGTCGAAACCCCCCGCCGCGACTCGCCGCAGTACTTGAACATTGACGCTGCTACCATTGATCTCATCAAGCGGGGGCTGCGGCGCAGCGCGCTGCTGGGCGGCACCGCGGAGACGCTGGCGGGCCTCAAGGTCAGCGTGGCGGGCAAGACCGGCACCGCCGAAACCTGGGGCGGCGAGCCGCACAGCTGGTTTTGTGGCTACTTCCCCGCGGGCGACCCGCAAGTTTCCCTGGTCGTTTTCTTCGAAAACGGCGGATCTTCGGCCACTACCGCCGTCCCCGCCGCCAGGCGCCTCATCGCCCAAGTAGCGCAGATTTTGGACCTCTAGGCCGCACAGGAGTGCTACAATTCACGGGCTTGGCCATGCCGCTGGCAGGCCTTCGGGACGCAGTTATGGCCGAAAACCAGAGCGAAATGGCGCCGCCCTCCAAGCCCGGGGCGAAGCCGCATCCCTTCCGCCGTGCGCTGATCATCGTCGCGGTGGTGGTGGCTGCTGCCGCCCTCGTAGCGGGCGGGCGCTGGTTCGCGGAATACTTGAGCACGGTGACCACCAACAATGCCACCATCCAGGCCGACATCGTCTCGTTGAGCTTCCAGGTGGGCGGCACTATCCAGTCAATACTTGTTGCCGACAACGAGCGGGTGGAGGCGGGCCAGGCGCTGCTGCAACTCGATACTAGAGACTACGACATTGCCCTGGCGCAAGCTGAAGCCGCGCTGGAACTGGCCCGGCGGCAGGCGAGCGCAGCAGAGGCCAATGTGAACACCACCACAACGCAGTCCGGCGCAGCGGAACTGCAGGCGCAAGGCGCGGTGTCCTCGGCCGGCGCCGGAGTGGCGGTGGCGCAGGCGGACGTGGAAGCGGCGCAGAGCGCCCTGGCATCCTCGCGGGCGAAGCTCGCCCAGGCCGAGGCGCAGTTGGAGCTGGCGGAACGTGAGCTGAAACGGACGCAGCGGCTGGCGGACGAAGGCGTTGTAGCAACGCAGCAACTGGACGAAACGGAAACGCGTTACAAGGTTGCCAAGGCCGCGGTGGAAGCTGCGCGGATGGACGCGGCGGCGCAGGAGACGCGGCTGGAGCAGGCCAAACAGCGGGTGCAGGTCGCAGAAGCGCAGCGCACCCAGTCCAAGGGCACGGTGCAGACCGCCGCCGCCGCCCGGGACCAGGCAGTGGCGCAGCGCAAGCAGTATGAAGCGTCACTGGCGCAGGTCGCAGTGGCGGAGAAGAACGTGGAGAAAGCGCGGCAGCAGCTCGCTTACACTAGCCTGCGGGCGCCCGCCTCGGGACTGGTAGGCGACCGCGGCGTTGACGTCGGCCAGCTCATTTCGCCGGGGCAGCCGCTGATGGCGCTGGTGAAAGACAACTTGTGGCTGGTGGCGAACTTCAAAGAAACGCAGATGAAGCGCATCAAGCCCGGCTTACCGGTTGATGTTACGGTGGACGCTTATCCGGGCAAGGTCTTCAAAGCCCGCGTGGACAGCGTCTCTCCCGCCTCCGGCTCCATGTTCGCCCTGCTGCCGCCGGAAAACGCCAGCGGCAACTTCACCAAAGTGGTGCAGCGCATTTCGGTGAAGATAGTCTTCGAACCGGAAGCGCTTGAGGGATATCAAGGGCTCCTCCGCCCCGGTATGTCCGTGACAGCGAAGGTGAGGATACGTTGAAGCGGACTAACTCCGCTCCGCCAATCCACGTAGCGCCGGCGTCGGCGCCCGGCCTGTGATGGAAAACGCTCAGGCCCTTCCGCGGCCCGCCAGTCCCGAGTGGCTCAAGTGGGTCATCGCCGTTACTGTCTCGTTCGCCGCGCTGCTTCAGGTCATCGATGTCAGCATCGTCAACGTATCGCTGCCGCAAATGCGGGGCAACCTCGGCGCCACCATCCCCGAAATCAGCTGGGTCATCACCGGCTATGCGGTGGCCAACGCCATCATCATCCCGCTGACGGCGTGGTTGGGTAACCACTTCGGCACCAAAGCCTACTTCATTTTCTCGCTCATCGGTTTTGTCGCCGCCTCGGCGCTGTGCGGGTTTTCCACTTCCCTGGGGATGCTCATCACGGCGAGGGTGTTGCAGGGGCTGTTCGGCGGCGGGCTGCTGCCGCGCGCGCAGGCCATCCTGTTTGAGACCTTCCCGCCGCACCAACAGGGGCTGGCGCAAACCGTATTCGGCCTGGGGGTCATCGTAGGCCCGACCTTCGCCCCCACGCTGGGCGGCTACCTCACCGACACTCTGGGCTGGCGCTGGATATTCTTCGTCAACATCCCCGTCGGTATCCTGGCCATCCTGATGGCGAGCGCTTTCGTGCCCCGCCACAATCCCGAGGGCCGCAGCGACCATTCCATCGACTGGTTGGGGATACTGCTGCTGGCGCTGTGGCTCGGTTCCTTCCAGACGTTCCTGGAGGAAGGACAGGCTGACGGCTGGTTTGAATCCGGCTTCATCACCATGCTGGCGGTGGTCGCGCTCGTTGGTTTCATCCTATTCATCTGGTGGGAGCTGAAAGCGCGCCATCCCGCGGTGGACCTGCGGGTGTTGCGCCACCGCTCGGTGGTGGGCGGCAGCCTCTACGCCATTGTCCTAGGGCTGAGCCTGTACGGCACGATATTCGTAATCCCGATGTTCACCGAGATGATTCTGGGATTCAGCGCGGTGCAAACGGGCATGATCATCATTCCCGGCGCCCTCGCCACCGGCCTCATCATGCCGGTGGTCGGGCGGATGATTGGCAAGATTGACACGCGGCTCATCATCGGCGGCGGCAGCGTTGTCATCGGCTTAGCCATGTTCATGCTGGCGGATATGAACATCAACACCAACACGCACAGCCTGTTCTGGCCGCTGCTCATCCGCGGCATTGGCATGGGCGGGATGTTCATTCCCCTGAGTGTGGCCACCCTCGGTCCCGTTCCCAAACCCGACCTAACCGCGGCGTCGGGCTTCTTCAACCTGACGCGCCAGATCGGCGGGAGCATCGGCATCGCCGTCTTGGCTACGCTGCTGGCGAAAAGGCAGGTGTTCCACTACGACCGGCTGTCAGAGTTTATGAGCAAGCACAGCTCCGTAACTCAGCAGTACTTTAGCCAAGCTCAGGTGATGTTTCAGAGCAAGGGCTTTGCCGCCGCGGACGCCCACCAGGGAGCGCTGAGCCTGATTGACCGCATGACGCGGCTGCATGCAATGATACTGTCGTTTGAGGACGCTTACATCTTCGTAGGGGTGTTGTTCTTTGTATCGCTGCCGCTGGTCTTCCTCCTCGGCACCGGCAGCCACACGCGCCGCCAGCGCGCCTGAGCCGACTTCGTTGCTCCGGGTACGCCGGACTGATGCTGGTGGCGCGGGCGCTTGCCCGCCTATGGAGGGTCCTCGCCCGTGATTGGCCCCGGTCGGGTACGCCGGGCTTTTTACCCGCCTTAGCGGGAGCGGCGGCGGGTAGCCCGGCTATATTCTCTGCTGGATAACTAACAACGGACAGCCATCAACCATGTGCGCCAGATGTCACTCGCCTTGTCGGTAGCTTCCCCCCTCCTCCCCCTGGCGGGCGGAGTTCGCCGTAGGCGAACGAGGGACGGGCTACGGGCGCCAGGGGGAGGAGAGCCGCGCGCCAGCGCGGCAGCCCTGGCAGCGCCCCGCCGAAGGCGGGGCGCGCCCGTACAACGTCACCTCTTATCTGCGCAATGACAAACCGCGCCTAACCACGCCTATACGCCATGACTCACAGTACTTCGCATCGCACCAATGCGTAGCATGTGTCTCCGAGTAGTACCCCTGAACCCCAATCCCACACTCTTGTCGGCTGCTATAATCCCCCCAAGCGCCTATGCCGCTCCATATCTACAACACGATGTCGCGGAAGAAGGAGGAGTTCATCCCCCTCAAGCGCAACTTCGCGCGCATCTACACCTGCGGGCTCACCGTTTACGATTATACGCACATCGGCCATGCGCGCACCTACCTTTTCTGGGATGTGGTGCGGCGCTACCTGACGTACCGGGGCTACGGCGTCTACGCCATCATCAACAACACCGACATTGACGACAAGAACATCGCGCGCGCGAACGAGCTGGGCATCTCCTACCGCCTCAGCGGCGATTTCTTCACCCGCGCGTTCTATGACGACATGGACGCGCTGGGCGTGCGGCCCTAGACGGTCTCGGGATTGTAGGTTACCGTGGCCTCGGTGAAGAGCTCGCCGTCTTGATGGACCAGCAGAGTTGCCCCTGCGGGAAAGCGCTCAAGGACTGCCCTGAAGCCGGTTGCGCCCTCATCGCTGGAGACTTCTATCGCTGCCACCTTGTCCTTTGCGGGGTCGGGTCTGGGCGGGAGATCTCCGAAGTAGAACGTCCCGGACACAAGGGCGCTCCTCACTGAGTAGCTCCACGAATCCTCGCCGAATACGGTGATCTCGCCGAGCGGGAGCACCTCTCCCGCCGGCAGTTTGACCTCAATCGCATAGCGTGTGGAGTTCTGCTCGGCAGCTGATAGTGAGATGCTTAACACTACGCTCACCACCGCGAAGGCCATCATCAATGTAAGAGCAATGGCAAGCGTCTTTCTGACAGTGTGGTTTACCATGGTCCTCCTCCCGTCTCTGCCTGCAAGAAGGAGCAGAGACACCTCTCCTGAAACTACATTAACACGGGCGGGCGACAGCTAGCCCGTGCAATGCGACTCGCAAGTTACCCACCCACCAGGCGTTGCGCACCCAATTGCACAATGAACGCCTGGGTCGCAGTGGCAGTCGGCACGAATGGTGCCGCACTGACAGCTGGCGAAGCAGTAGCAAGTGTCCTTGACTCGCGGAGGTAACTCATCCTCCTTCTTTCCTGGAGTGCCGACCCAAACGTGATGGCCGAGAATATCGCCCTCTTTCCATCCTGGTTCGTGAAACTCGAACACCTGGAAGTCGGCCTCTTGCCTACTGCCGCCCCAGACCACTGCCACCATCTTATGGTAGTAGCCCACCTTTATCACCTCCTTGGCATGGAGCGTTATGCCGAAATAGCATGATATAGTATACCATCGAATCCCTGTAAGACCACGTTCTCTCAACTGAGAGCCAGAGACGAAAGGTGTCTTGCCCGCCAGAATATGGGATACGTAGGATGCATACCCGGTGATCCTCAATTCGTAACCTCTAATCCTTAACCCCCAATCCCTCATCGCTCTCCCCTGCTATAATCCCCCCAAGCGCCCATGCCGCTCCATATCTACAACACGATGTCGCGGAAGAAGGAGGAGTTCATCCCCCTCAAGCGCAACTTCGCGCGCATCTACACCTGCGGGCTCACCGTTTACGATTATACGCACATCGGCCATGCGCGCACCTACCTTTTCTGGGATGTGGTGCGGCGCTACCTGACGTACCGGGGCTACGGCGTCTACGCCATCATCAACAACACCGACATTGACGACAAGAACATCGCCCGCGCGAACGAGTTGGGCATCTCCTACCGCCTCAGCGGCGACTTCTTCACCCGCGCGTTCTACGGCGATATGGACGCGCTGGGCGTGCGGCCCTACGCGCTGGACTGCACCGCGAGCGACTACATCCCCGAAATGGTGGACACGGTGCAGCGCATCATCGTCAACGGCTACGGCTACGTGGTGGACGGCGACGTGTTCTTTGAGGTGGAGAAGTATCCCGGCTACGGCAAGCTCTCCGGCCAGAATCTTGCAGACCTGGTCGCGGGCAGCCGCGTGGAAGTGGACGCGCGCAAGCGCCACCCGGCGGACTTCGCCATCTGGAAGCAGGGCAAGCCCGGCGAGCCGGTGTGGGAGAGCCCCTGGAGCCCCGGCCGCCCCGGCTGGCACGTGGAATGCTCCACCATGGCCTACCACTTCTTCGGCGGCACCTACGACATCAAAGGCGGCGCGGTGGACAACCTTTTCCCCCACCACGAAAACGAGATAGCCCAGACCTTCGCGGCTTACGGCATCCCGCTGGCGAAGTACTATCTGCACCCCGAGCACTTCCTGGTGGAAGGCACCAAGATGAGCAAGTCACTGGGCAACTTCATCACCGTGCGGGAGGCGCTGAAGGACTGGCGGCAGCAGGAGCTGCGCCATTACTTCCTCGGCACCCATTACCGTGCGCAGATGAACTTCACCGAGGAGGGGCTGAATGCGAGCCGCCAGGCCTGGGAGCGCATCCGGCAGTTCCGCACCGTCGTGGAGGGCGCGCTCAGGCGTGCTTTCCCAGAAGGGATGGGCGTGAACGATCTCGCGGGGCTTGACCCCGAGTCGCCCTGGGCGCGGCTGGCGGACAGGCTGGAGCAGGCGTTCACCGGCGCGATGGACGACGACTTCAACACCCCCCGCGCGCTGGCGGCGCTGTTTGATTACCTCACCGAGGCCTACAAGCTGGGCCCCGAATCCGCGGACGCGGGACGCGAGCTGGCGCAGGCGCATGAGCGCTTTGAGCAGCTGGCGGGCACTTTGGGCCTGAACGAAACCTTGACAAAAGACACCGCCGCGTTAGACAATACTGCTTTCCAGGTGCTGGTGGAGCAGCTGGTGG
>CAZKNJ010000013.1:0-16454 GCA_964554185.1 uncultured Planctomycetales bacterium
CGGCCATCGGGACGTTCCACACGCACAGGTTCACGATGTTGCAGTTCTGGCGCATAAACTCCTGCAGGCCCTGCATACTGCGGTGCATTATCGGCCCCAGAATCTCAATCAAGCCAGGACGCCCCGGTAGCAGCGGTGCTTTCGGCGGGCAAGTGTTGTAGTTGTTAAAGCGGAAGGGGTGCTCGTGGCTGGTTACTTCCGATTGTCCGCCCCCGGCAGACAAGATTACCTCTCGGGAACATTATAGCAGAAGCGAATGTTAGAAGAGCCGTGCTAGTGAGCACGGCCTACTCGGTTGGGGATTTCATGGTGGCAGCGGAACGGGCACAGCATGCTGTGCCCCTACGGTCACTTGCCGCCTATTTGCTGCGGGTGGCGGTCTTTTTCCTGGTTGTCTTCGCCGTCTTCTTCGCCGGCTTGGACGGTGCTTTGTCCGCCTTGCTTTCGCCCTTGCGCGGGTCCTTGGTGAACGCGAGGCTCAGCACCTCGTCCAGGTGCGAGACATAGATGTACTCCATCCCCCGGGTAATCTCGTCCGGCACTTCCTTGATGTCCTTCTGGTTGCGCTTGGGAACGATGACGCGCCGGATGCCCGCGCGCTTGGCGCCGAGCAGCTTCTCCTTCAGCCCGCCGACCGGCAGCACGCGCCCCTTGAGCGAAATCTCGCCGGTCATCGCGATGTTGGCCTTCACCCTCGCGCCGGTGAACAGTGAAACCAGCGCCATGGCGATGGTGATGCCGGCGGAGGGGCCGTCCTTGGGGATGGCGCCCGCGGGGAAGTGGATGTGGATGTCGGTTTTCGCCAGCTGCTCCGAATCCACGCCGAGCTTGTCCGCGCTGCTGCGCAGGTAGGTCAGCGCCGCCTGGCAGCTTTCCTTCATCACATCGCCCAGGTGCCCGGTGAGTATCAGGTTACCCTTGCCCGGCATCTTGGCCGTCTCAATCACCTGGATGTCGCCGCCCACGCTGGTCCACACCACGCCGGTGGCGACGCCCACTTCGTGCTCCACCCGCTCGTCGAACATATCGAAGCGCCGCACGCCCAGGTAGTCCTCCAGCTTCTTCTCGGTCTTAATGCTCTCCTTCTTGAGCTTCTCGGAGGCGATCTTCAGCGCGACCTTGCGGCAGATTTTCGCAATCTCCCGCTCCAGGCTGCGTACCCCCGCCTCCCGGGTGTATCCGAGGATAAGGTTGCGCATCATCGGGCGGGTGATGGTCAGCTGCGAGGCTTTCAGCCCGTGGTTCTCCAGTTGCTTGGGCATCAGGAAGCGCCGCGCGATTTCCAGCTTCTCCAGCTCGGTGTAGCCGCTCAGCCGGATGATCTCCATCCGGTCCAGCAGCGGCGGCGGTATCGTGTCCAGCAGGTTGGCCGTGGTGATGAACAGCACCTGCGAAAGGTCAAATGCCACTTCCAGGTAGTGGTCGGAGAAAGAGGCGTTCTGCTCGGGATCCAGCGCTTCCAGCAGCGCCGAGCTGGGGTCGCCCCGGAAGTCCATCCCGACCTTGTCAATCTCGTCCAGCATGAAGACCGGGTTGCGCGTGTCCGCGGTGCGGATGCCCTGGAGGATGCGCCCCGGCAGCGCGCCGACATAGGTGCGCCGGTGGCCGCGTATCTCCGCTTCGTCGCGGATGCCGCCCAGGCTCATGCGCACGAACTTGCGGCCCAGCGCCCGCGCGATGCTCTTGCCCAGGCTGGTCTTGCCGGTGCCCGGCGGGCCCACGAAGCACAGTATCGGCCCCTTGAGCGAGTTGGTGAGCTTGAGCACTCCCAGGTACTCCAGCAGCCGTTCCTTTATCTCCTGCAAGCCGTAATGGTCTTCGTCCAGGATGCGCTGCGCCTTGGAGATGTTCTTCTCGTCCGGCGTGCTCTTGCTCCACGGCAGGTCGCACAGCGTGTCCAGGTAGGTGCGGATGACGCCGCCTTCCGCCGCTTCGGGGTGCAGGCGCTGCAAACGGTCAAGCTCCTCGTTGGCCTTCTTCTCCACATACTCCGGCATTCCGGCGGCCTTGATGCGCTCGTCGTACTTCTCGCGCTCGGCCTCCTTGCTGTCGGTTTCGCCCAGCTCGCGCTGGATGGCCTTGAGCTGCTCGCGCAGGAAGTACTCCCGCTGGTTCTTGCCCACTTCCTCCTGCACCCGCGTCTGGATTTCGTTGCTCATGTTGAGCAACTGGATCTCGCGGGACAGGAAGGAGTTGACCTTCTTCAGCCGCTCCACCGCGGTGAAGGTCTCCAGCAGCTCCTGGCGCTCCTCCAGCTTCACATTGATGTGCGTGGACAACAGGTCGGAGAGCATCCCCGGGTCGCGGATGTTATTGGCCGCCACCAGTATCTCGGTCGGCAGCGACCGCGACAGGTTCACAAACTCCTTGAAGTGCTCCAGCGCCGAGCGCATCAGCGCCTGCACTTCCAGCCCCTCGGGCTTCTCTTCGTCCACTGTCTCAATTGACGCCTCGAAGTACGGGTCGGACTGCACGTACTTCTTCACCCGGAAGCGCGACAGCCCCTGCACGAGAATGCGCGCGCCGCCTTCGGGCAGCACCAGCTTGCGCAGAATCAGCCCGATGGTCCCGACCTTGTAAAGGTCGCCCGCCGCCGGTTCTTCCACCGTCTCGTCGCGCTGAGTGAGCAGCCCGATGAGCTTGCGCCCTTCAAACACCTCGTCAATCGCCTTTACCGACTTCTCGCGCGAAACGTGGATGGGTATCACCAGATTGGGGAAAACGACCACGTTTTTCAGCGCGAGAATCGCCAGCCGTTCCGGCATCGGTTCCTGCGCCGCGGAGTGTTCTTCGTTCGTTTCCATAGGCGTATGGGCTGAAAGCGGATTATAGCATAGCAAAGCTAGTGCACCCGCTGCCCATAGAAGCAGGAGTGGGGACTTGCGTCCCCACTCCCGGAGTCGTGAAAAGCCGGTTTCGGCGAACTACGGATCCAGGTTTTCTCCCTGTTCGTTGGTGAGCAGCGGCCCCGTATCGCCGTAGTTCATGATGTTGCCCGGGCCGTAAGCGCCCTGGCCTTCCGCCGTCGCATCGTGCTGGACGCCGTCCTCGGTGTCGTTCATGTCCGCGCCGTCCAGGACGTCAAAGTCGCCGTCCTTGCGCAGGTCCATCTCGTGCACCTTCTCGTGCGCCAGCGTGAGGTCGTCCGGGTCGGCGCTGTTGTCCACCGCCACCTGCGAGTTGGGCCAGTAAGTGGTGCCTATCGCGCCGCCGCGGATGCCGGGGACGTAATAGATGTTCTCGGTGTCGGCGTTCACATCGAAGTAGCCCTCGTTCATCGCGTTGAACAGGTCGTTGTTGTCGCCGTCATCAGCGTAATCACCGTCCCCGTTCGCATCGTAGCGGTCAAGCCCGTCGCCGTCCTCGTCAATCTTGTTCCAGTCCGCCAGCGGTATAGTCGTGATGGTCACGTTGAAGTCAACGTAGTAGCCCAGCGTGCACAGCAGGGCGTTGAGGTTGAACGCGTCCTCCGCCGCCTGGACATCGTTGTCAATCTCGGCGTCGGTGGCGCTGCCTTCCACGCGGTAGATGTGCATGTTGAGGGTCTTGGTGGGCTTTACGCTGAACAGGAAATCGTAGAAGTCGGTCCACAGCCCATCGTCAAAGAAGAGCCAGCTGCCGAGGTCGTTCTGCATCGAGAAGGTCCCCGGGACGATACCGATGGGATAAGTAGTTATGTCGCTCACCGGCAGCGTGCTGAAGGAAAGCGAGAACACCGTCTGCTCGCCGGAGTACTCGCTCATGTCTATCGTCCCGCCGCCCACCACGAGGTAAGTCCAGCCCATGTCATCGTAGGTTTCCGGCGGTGGAATGATCACTCCTGGCAGCAGTGAAGTGAGTCCTTCAAAGGTCCACGGCGCATCCGTGGGCCAGGCCAGCGTGACCTCGAAGTTCTGCCAGCCGTCGCCGAGGGATTCGGGCACGCGGATGTCGAAGAACACGTCAAAGAACGAGTCTGCCATCATCCCCCTCTCGCGGTCGGCGAACTCGGGTGGCATGTCCGGCAGCAGCGGATCATCCGCCGGGTACGCGTGCAGCTTCCACGGCGGATAGCCGACTAGGATTTCGTCGGACAGCGCGCCGGACGGAAGCTGTTCAACCTGCAGGTTCGCCCGCGCCCAGTCCAGGGCGGTGAAATCGCAAAGCAGCAGCGACGGGTCATCCGCAAACTGCGTTACCGCTCCCGGCAGTATCGCGGGATGGTCGCTGAACACGTTGTACCCGGGCAGGTCGGGGTCGCTGATCAGGTTGCCATAGTTGTCCTGTCCGTAGAACGCTATCGGGCCGTCGCATGGGTAGCCGGTTAGGTCCCACTGCACGCCGATAAACGCGGGGATGTCCTCTACAAAGTCCACGTACTCAACATCGTTGAGGAACGGCACCTTGTCGCCGGTGCGCGTGTCCACGACGATAGTGCTGAACGCGAGCACGCCGCTGACATCGCAGGTGAAGGGCGCGGTGTAGGTGCCGTCGCCGTTGTCGGTCATCTGCACGATGCGGGCGCTTGTGTCGCCCGGAAGTTGGCTCATCGTCTCCGACCTCTCGGGCGAGACGGTGTAGAACACGTCAAAGAAGCTCTCGTACACCGGGCCGCCCGCACCGTCCAGCGTGGACACGGTGATATCCACCGGTGTGGTCACGGTAATCGGGCTGGCGGACGACAGGTTGAGGTCCACCATCTCGGTCTCAATCGGCATGTTGTCCACTATCACATCCACCGGACCCGTCTCCCAATAAGGGCCGGGGTCGCCTGCCTCGCCCGGCTGCGGGTCGTCTGCGGAATACAGCAAGCCGCTTAGCAGGTGCACGCCATTGGTCTCGGCATTCGTATCCCAGCTGCAGGACCACTGGTTGGTGCTGCCATCGCGGTCGCACTGCTCGGTCACCACGCCGTCCACTGCCAGGTACACGTTGATCAGGTCGCCCGGATCCACGTCAATGAAGTTCCAGGTGTGGTCGGCGCCCGTCGGGTCAACCTGGATGATGGAATCAACGAAGCCGCCCACGGTGTCAAGCAGCTCCGGCTCAATCACCTGCCCGATGCTGTGGTGTGCGTAGACAACACAGGTCTGGGTGGCCAGAGCGGTGCCGTCATCGCGCTTCAGGTGGAACTTGATGTCCAGCCTTTCCACGCGCGGCGGCCCGTCCTTGGGTCGGGTGATGGTATACGCCTCCCAGGTCTCGTTTCCTTTTAGGTTCGCGTCGCCCGGTGGCGGGCCGGCCATCGGGTCGGGCGTGGCGATATCCGCGCCGCCGTTGCCATTGCCGTTGTTATCAATCTCGCCCTGCGGCCCCCAGAGGAACGGCGCAACCGGATTGGGGCCGGCAAGCTGAATCTGCGATATAGACGGATACCCCGGCGCCAGCGGCGAGAAGCCGCCGTCGTCATTGTAGATCAGCCACAGGGTCCCGCCGTCCGGGCCGTGGGCGATGCTCAGCGGGCAGGGGTAGCACCGCGCGTTAATCGGTGTTCCCAGATCGGGTGGAGTGCCCGGCACCTGCGGCTCGGTTCCCGGCGGAGTCGGCGGGGTTGAGCCCATCTCGCACGGATGCACGTTGATGCGCACCGACGCGAGCGAGCTGTCGCTGGCGCCGTCGGTGATTCTCACACCGACATCCCAGGTGCCCACGGCGGTGTAGATGACGATGGGGTCTTCGTCGGTGATGCCGAAGTCGCCGTACACGCCGTCGCCGTCAAAGTCCCACGAATAGCTGACGATAGTGCCGTCCGGGTCGTCGCCCCAGGCGTGGAACTGCGCGCGCATATTCTGCGTGCCGGAGGTGATGTATGAAATGACTGACGCGCTCGGCGCTGCGTTGGTCGGCGATCCATAGACGACCGTAGCAGTGGCCGAGCTGTGGTTGCCTTCATCATCCCAGATGTGGATGAAGGGCTGGTAAACGCCATCGGCCGGGTAGTCGTAGTCCACCAGCCCGGTGGTGATGGGCGCGGAGTTGTCGCCCATATCCCACGAGTAGGTAACCACGCCCTCGTCCATGTCCGCGCCGCTGCCCAGCATCGATATGGGCATGTCGCCCTCGTCGCTCATCAACGCGGCGGTGGCCGACGGTGGCATGTCCGGTATGTAACCGGCGGGACAGACCTTGATGGTGAGCGACGCCGTGCCGGTGTCATCTTCATCATCCATGACCGTCAGCCGCGTGATGTAAGTACCAGGCGTAGTGTAGGTGTGCTGCGACCGCTGCCCGGTATCTGTGGCGGAGCTGTCGCCGAAGTCCCAGGTGTAGGAGCAAACGCCGCCGTCCGGGTCCCGGCCGAAGGCCAGGAAGTTCGTGGTGAACGGCGCCGCGCCGGTCAGGTCAAGCGCCAGCGCGCTCGCGCTCGGCGGCGCATCCGCCGGGGCGGAAGCAAACACCGGCACGGTCACCGTCGCCGTGCTCCAGTTGCCCCGGCTGTCGTACACCCGCAGCGTCGCGGTGTACACGCCCTCGTTGCCGTACACATGGAACGGGCTTTGCTCGCCGGCGTCGGTGTCGGGCATCGGTCCGGACGCGCCGGTGGTGTCCCATACGCCGTCGGACTCGAAGTCCCACAGGAAGGCGACGTTGCCCGCCAGCGGGTCGCTGCCCACGCCGTAGAACTGCGCGTCCAGCGCGCCAATCGCATCGGCGTCCGCCTGCGCGGAAGGCCCGAAGCTGCGGGTGGGGCTGCCCACGCCCGGCGTGCCCACCGCGTCTCGCGGGAACAGCCGGAAGTAGCGGTTCAGGCCGACGTTGAGGATGGCCAGGAACCTCTTGCGGCTGCCCTCCACGCCGGTTTCAAAGTCAACCACTCCGACTTCGCTCCATCCGGCGTCTCCGGTCTCAGAGCCTTCGACGAGGTAGTCGGTGACGTTGTTGCCGAAGTGCACCGCAATGGGCGTGATATCGGCAATGTCCACGCTCCCGTTATTGCTGCCGTCAACCACGGCCTGGGTGGAGTTGCGGGCAGCGTCGTCCGCGGGGACGTCCTCGCCGAAGTGCACGGCGATGGGCGTGATGTCGGCGATGTTAATCGTCCCGTTCTGGTCGTAATCGCCCACGTTGTAGTACGACCAGCTGAAGGTGTGCGTGCCGTCGCCGTTGTCCTCAAAGTTGAAGTCCGGAATCTCGTTGTCCGGCCCCGTGGGCGGCGTCGCCACGAACTTGCCGTGGTAGCGGTCTTCCAGCGCCGCGCGCAACGCCTCTTTCAGTTGCGCAAACAGCGCGGAGTCAACTCCAGCCGGGGCCTGCGCCGCGTCCAGTTCAAGCAGCACGTTTGCGAGGTCGTGCTCCATGGAGACGCGCGGCTTATCCTTGCCCCCGGGCAAAGGCGAGCCAATCGTAGATTTCCTCCCGCCGCAGGCCAACAGCATGGCGAACACCACGGCGAGCATTACAAATGTTGAAATCCTTAAAGCTGAGTGTGTTCTCAACCTGAATCCCCTCCTCCACCCGTAGGTTTGCAGGCGCCAAGCCTGCCCCTACAGGCGATGATGCCTTATTCTACCAGATGAGCCGCCGCGCGCCCCGCAACCTTCGGGACATATGTGAATTCGGCAAGAGGATACCTGCCGCGATTCGTTGTAAGATATTGCCGCGGACGTCCCGCGCGGAGTGGAAAACATGAAGAACGTGCCCGATGAGATGTACGCCGCGGCCGAAGAAGTATTCGCCGCATTCCTCAGCCTCGGCAAGACGCTGGCCACCGCCGAAAGCTGCACCGGCGGCCTGCTCGGCGCTGCGCTGACCAGCCTGCCCGGCAGCAGCGACTTCTACCTCGGCGGCGTGGTGTCCTACGCCAACGACGTGAAGACCGAGTTTCTCGGTGTTGACCCCGACCTGCTGCTGCACCAGGGCGCGGTGAACGAGGAAGTGGCGCGCCAGATGGCTGCGGGCGTGCGCGACCGCACCGGCGCGGAGGTCGCGGTGGCCATCACCGGCATCGCCGGTCCCTCCGGCGGCTCGCCGGAGAAACCCGTGGGCACGGTCTACGTGTGCTTCATGGACGGCGCGAACGACAAAGTCGTCCGCTACGAATTCACCGGCGACCGCGGCGACGTGCGCGACCAGACGGTGATGGCCGTCCTGGCCGAGATGAAGGACTTCGTCAAACTCCAGCGCGCCTGATGCGCCCGCTATTCAGTTAAGCCTAGCTCCACATCCCCGCAGCCCACGCCGCAGTGCAGGCAGCTCACTGTGCACGACGGGGTAGGGATGCCCCGCTGGAACTGCTGCCATTCGCTCCAGAGGAAGCGCTGGCGCACCCGGCTGTTGATATGCTCCCACGGCAACGGCGTCTCGTAGTCCCGCTCACCGTGCGCTTCGCGCTCCGCGTCCACCCCGCACTCGGCGCAGCACTCCATCCATGCGCCGAAGTCAAAGTTCTCCGCGTCGCCCTGCAACACCAGCCCGCGCCGCTCCGCCGCGGCGATGACCTTTCCCATCCGCCGACCGCCCCGCGCCAGCAGCGTCTCCACCAGCGCCTCCTCGTAGCTGGAGTACGACAGCCGCACGCTCTTCCCCATCCGCCGGAACTCCTCGCGCAGCAGCCAATGCTTAGCCTCAATCTCATTGCGCGCCGCCAGCGGCGCCCACTGCAGCGGCGTGTGCGCCTTGGGCACCAGCGTATTCACGCTCACGTTGATGCGCGGCGGCCGCTTGCCGTGGTGCTTCACGACGCGTTTGAGCGCGGCGGTGAGGTCGGCGATGGCGGCCACGTCGTCCTCCGTCTCGCCGGGGAAGCCGATGATGAAGTACAGCTTGAACTTGTGCCAGCCCGCCTCGGCGCAGTGGACGAAGGTCGCCTCAATCTCCTCGCCGAGCACGCGCTTGTTGATGGCGTCGCGCAGCCGCTGCGTCCCCGCCTCCGGCGCGAAGGTGAGCGAGCTTTCGCGCGGCCGCCGCATCAAGTCCGCCGCCTCCCGCGACACCGCGTCCGTCCGCAGCGACGGCATTCCCATGCTCACCCGCAGGGGATCCAGCCCTGCTCGCACCTGCAGCAACAGCTCCAGCGCCTGCGGATGGTCCAGCAGCGACAGCGCCTGCATGCTCACTTGCTCCGCGCCGGTGTTACGCGCCAGCGCGATGGCGTCGCGGGCGGCCTCCGTTGCGTCCCGCTCCCGCGCTGGAAGATAGACGTACCCCGCGTGGCAGAAGCGGCAGCGCTGGGGGCAGCCGCGCATCACTTCTATGTTCGCCCAGCCCCCCGCGGTGTCTATATAAGGAATCACCGGCGAGAGCGGTGGCTTCCACTCCGCAAATCCCGCCACCATCCGCCGCTCTATCGTCTCCGGCGCCCGCGCCCCCGGCGGCAGCTTCGCCTTCGAGTGCAACCGCACAAATGCGCCGTCGGCATCATATTCCGTTTCGTAGAAACTGGGGATGTAGACGCCCTCCAGTTGCGACAGCGCCGCCAGCTTCGCTTCCCTCGGCGCCCCGCGCAACTCCGCGAGGCACCGCGCAATCTCCAGCACCAGCTCCTCGCCTTCGCCCACCGCTGCGGCGTCCAGCATCTCCGCCAGCGGCTCGGGATTGAGCATGCACTCGCCGCCGCCGATGACGAGCGGATGCTCCTCACCGCGCTCGCGCGACCATACCGGAATGCCCGCGAGCTTCAGCATGCGCGGCAGGTTGGAGTAGCTGCCCTCGTAGTTGAACGAAAAGCCCACCGCGTCGAAGTCCGTGAGCGGCCGCTTGCTTTCCAGCGTCCACAGCCGCGCGCCAGTGCGCTCCATCAGCGCCATCATGTCGTGGCTGGGGCAGAAGAACCGCTCGCAGAGATAGTTCTCATCACCACGCAACACGCCCTCCGGCGCATGTGACTCCGGCGAGTTGAGCAGGTGGTAGAGAATCTGCATCCCGTGGTAGCCCGCGCCTAGCGTGTACAGGTCGGGAAACCCCAGCGCCAGCCGGAACTTCGCCGCCTCCCAGTCCTGGTGCACGCTGCCGCGCTCGCTTCCCAGGTATTGCGCCGGCGCCCGCACATCCAGCAGGTGCGGCGCAATCCGGCTAAATCCGCCGTCGTCAACTTCCGGTGTAACTGCGCGCTTCGCCGCCTCCAGGAATGAAGGCGCATCACACTCCGGCGGTATCGGCGGCAGCGCGGTTCGCATTGAGCCATTATAATCCGGGGAAACCTACTGCTTCTTTCTCCGTCCAACAACCGACAACCGACAACCATCAACCGGCTTCCACCAGGCCGCATCATTACTGAACAAACGCGTTTCCGTGGTATAATACAAGTGAAGCGAAATGGCCTCCAACTGCAAGAAAACCGACCGCAAGAAGGCCCTGGAGCTCGCCCGCCGGCAGGCGGAGGGATCTACCCGTATTGAGGGGTATAAGATCACACCTGAAAGGCGTCGACGCGCTCAGGAGCTTTTCAAGCTCAGGAAGAAGGCAGCGAGCGGCTCGTAGTCGCGGGACACGGCGGCGGTTCTTATTCCTTCCCTATAGCTGAGTATTTCTCTGTCCCCCATCAGATTCCAATTGAGTACCAGTGCGCCTACCGCACATAACAGCCAGTCAACCATGAACCGTCCGACTCTTCCGTTTCCATCGCGGAACGGGTGGATGATGATGAACTCCGCGTGAAGCTCTGCCAGCGCTCCGAAATGCGCTTCTGGCTCGCCGCGACTTAGTGGGGTCAGGTTCGCCAGCAGTTTCCGCTCGTAATGCTCCATGCAGCTGTGGATGTGTTTGCTCCGGCAGAAGCCGAAATCGTCTCGCGGAAGCGAGATTTCCGCCGTGCGGTATTCGCCGGCCCATTCGTATAGCTCGCCCAGGAATTGCCTATGCCAGGTGCGCATATCCTCGCAAGTCACTGGCCTCTCTTCCGCCCCAGAAGTGAGCAGCGCTTCATAGGTTCTCTGCAAGAGCATCTCTTCGATATCTTCGATTTCCTCGGGGTCTACAATCTTGAGCTTATTCTTCAGCACCCTGCCGTCCGAGCCCGGCTCCGCCTCGTCCGGCTCATACTCCCGGTAGCGCCAGGACGGCTCCTCCACGCCTAACTCCCCCCTCGCTCCGGCTTCGCTCCTTCCACCTTCCGCATCCGCACCCGCCTGATCCGCTGGCCGCGCATGCTCATCACCTCAATCTCCCAGCCGTTCACGCGCACTTTCGCGCCCTTGGCGGGGATGTCACCGTGCGCATCCAGCACCAGCCCGCCGAGCGTCTCGTAATTGTCGCTGACCTCAAACTCCGCGCCCAGGCTGAAAGACAGGTCGCGCAGGCTGACGCCCGCGTCCACGAGATACGAGCCGTCCTTGAGCTGCTTTACCTTGGAGCGCATGATGTCGCTTTCGTCGTATACTTCGCCGACAACCTCCTCCAGCAAATCCTCAATCGTCACCAGCCCCACCACCTGGCCGAACTCGTCAATGACGATGGCCATGTGGAGCTGCTCCGCGCGCATCTGCTTGAACACCGCCATCGCCGACACGCTTTCGGGCACGGTCAGCGCCGGCCGCACAATCTCCTTGAGCAGGCGCTGCCGCTCGCCCTTGCGGGCGTGGATGCCGGCGTCCTTGAGGTGCAGCACGCCGATAATGTCGTCAATGCCCTCGCCGTACACCGGCATGCGGCTGCGGCCGGTTTCCAGCGAAAGCTGGATGAACTCGTCCACCGTCTTCTCGCCGGAAATCGCCACGAAGTCCATGCGCGGCACCATCGCCTCGCGCGCCTCGGTTTGCGCGAAGCTCAGGACCCGCTGCGCGAGCTGCCGTTCATCACGCGAGAAGTCCTCCGTCATCTCCAGGATGATGGCCAGCTCCGCGCTGGAGTACTTCGCCTGCTCCGAGAGCCTGATGCCGAACAGGCGGCACACCAACGCCGTGGTGCCGGTCAGCAGCCGGATGAACGGCCAGGTGATGATGATGAGGAACTTCAGCAGCGGCGCCAGGTACAGCGTCAGCGGCAGGGCGTACTGGTACGCCAGCCGCTTGGGCACCAGCTCGCCGAACACCATCATGAAGTAGCTGAAGACAATGGTGGCAACGAGTACGCCGAGGCTCAGCGCCAATCCCGCGCTAAGCCCCAGAGCCGCCATTGCCTTGGCCGCCGCCAGGCTCACCGTAGTGACCACCGTCGCGCCGCCGGCGACCGCGGCGAGCGTGATGCCCAGCTGCGTGGCCGCGAGCATCTCGTTGGGCTCTATGACCATCGGCAGCGCCATCTTCGCGCGCCAGTCGCCCTTGCGCACGATCTGCACGAGCACGCTTTGGCGCACGGCGATGTACGCAATCTCAATGAGCGCCATCAGCCCGGTGACCAGGATGAGGATGACGAAGGCGATGGTTGAACTTAGCGGGTCGTCGCCCAGCAGTGATAGTCCGTGTTCCACTTCAGTTGCGTTCATTCTATGGTAAGCCGCCCGTGCCGTCAAACACGCCTGCCACATAGTTAGGTGAAATCGTCGCAACGGGCGGTATTAACCCGTGTAACCACCGCTCAGGCAATGGCCCCAGCGGAAGGAAGGATGATGCAACGGTGAAAAGTGGACGCCAACAACGATTGCCGCCGCTGGCGGATCCGGTTCCACCCGGAGTTGCGCCGGGCGCCGTTGCCCTAAACTAGCTACCCCCCCTCTCCCCAGATAGGACGGCGGCGGGTGTCTCAACGCCCGCCGCTGTCCACATCCGCCGCTGCTCTGTTAGAATGGGCGCGATGTTCATCTCCACCGCCGCACAGAAGCTCTACCGCGACCTGGCGTCCCTCATAGACGAAGGGCGCGGCGGCGAGACCGTGGAGACGGTTGCCCGCTATTACAGCGGCGGGCTGGAGCCGGACGAGTTGTTCGGCATTCTCGCCCGCATCGGCTCGCTATCCTCCTCCTACGAAGCCTTTGCCGGGCGCCGGCCCCAGGGCCTCATCGCGGTCGCCGCGGCCCACACGGTGTCCCGCCGCCTTTCACCCCGCGAAGCCGCCACCGCGCTGGTCGTCGCCGCCGTGCTGCTGGCGCAGGAGGCGGCGGAGCTGGCGCACTCTACCGTGCCCGCCCCGCAGCCGGTTGCCGCCACTGGGCGTGAGGAACTGAAGGAGCAGCTGTTCTACTCCATTCTCTCAGGTGAAGTTCAGCAGGCGGATGGCGCGCTGGACGCGCTGCTCAAGCTGCCGGAGGGCCGGAGCGCGGCGGTTGAGGTGCTGCTGCAGGCGGGCTCCCGCGACTACAGCCTCGGCGGCCACAAGCTTCTCCTCGCCACCCACCTAATCACCATCGCCGAGAAGCTCAAGTGGGAAGTCACTTTCGGCGTGCTGCGCCCGCTCGTCCACTACCTCGGCTGCGGCTTCGACGCCGCGCAGGTTGACGGGCTGAAGCTTTGGGTCAACGAGGCCGATGTGGAGCCGCGCACGCTGCGCGAAAGCAAGCGTATGCTCACCCTCGCCGAAGCCACCGCGCTGGCCGACGCCATTCTCAACGGCGACCTGCCCCATGCCCTGAACCATGCGCTGCGCAACAACACCTCCACCGAATCGCTGTGTGACGCGCTGAGCATCGCCGCGCACGAGTGGCTGGCGCAGGGCGTTGGCGGGCTGGAGGACGGCATCACCCGCGCCGCCTATGTGAGCGCGGTGCGCGAGGCCTCGCGCCGGATGGAGGACGGCACGGTGTGGCTGTTCCTCGGCGCCGCCTCCCTGCTGCGCGAGGGCTGGAGCGGCTCGGCGGTCAAGCCCTTTGAGCTTATCATTGAAGTGGTGGAGGTCAAGGAGTTTTGCGCCTGGGCCGCCCCGCAGGACGCAGTGAACGGCGCGCTTTACGCCCAGTTGCTGGCGGAAGCCTTCCTGCGCGAAGACCTGGCGATGGCGGCGGAGCTTAAGCCCTTCATTTACCGCGCGGTGATTGCCGCCCGCGGGCGCTGGCAAGACTCCACCGAAGTCCGCGGCCGCTTTGAAGCGCTTTCCGGCTAACGCTTCTGCTCATACTGCCCGTAGAACCGCTCCCATGCCCGGTAGCGCGGATGGTGCGGGTTGAGCAGGAACTGCTCTAGGCTCTGCAGCAAGGCGCGCGGCGCCCCCACGCCCTTAAGCATCTGGTAGGCCGTGCTCTCGCACTCGTACTCCTCCGCCGCGCCGCCGACGCTCAGCCCTGCGCGCGCCAGCTCGCAATGACGCATCTCGTGCACCAGCACTCCCGCCAGGTAGAAGATATCGCGGTCGTACAGCTCCCCCGGCCCGGTGAGATAGGCCGCCGGCACCCGCAGGCTGACATCGCCGGTGGAGGGGTCGGTGTAAGCCGCAATGCCGGTGAGCCGCAGCGTGCGCCCTTCAAACGCCAGCTTCCCCTCCGGCACGAAGTTGATGGACGCCACCTGCGCCGCCACCCGGCCGTAGTACTGCGGGGCGCGGTTGTGCAGCAGCGTCAGCGCCAGCTCCACGCGTAGCACCACGTCCGCCGGGCCGTTCACCGGCATCGGCGCCGCCACCAGCCCGGTCTTCTCCAGTTGCGCGATGGTCTCCCGCGAGTAGCCCTCAAAGGTGCTGAAGGTGTAGAGCGTGAAGTACAGCACGAACGCCAGCGCGCCCAGGAACGCTGCCACCCGCACCAGCATATGCGGCAGCGGGTAGGGCTTCTCGCCCGGCGGAGGGTAGGGGTCCCACACCATGGAAAAGCCGCAGCGGGTGCAGATGTCGTGCTGTATCAGCGCGAACTTGCCGCAGTTGGGGCAGCGCCCGAAGTATGAGTCTTCGCGGTGGTCTTCCATGGCTCCGCCGGTCAGTCGGGATCGGGCAGCTTAGCGCCGGTGAGCTTGCGCAGCAGCGCGACTTGCATGCGCGGCAGGTCTTCGGTGAGGAACGGCACGTGCACCCGCTCGGTTATGCGGTGCGCGCCTTTCCCCCACGGCCCCAGGTTGATGAGCGGCATGCGCAGCCGCAGCTCCGCGCGTGGCAGCCCCAGGCCGCCGCCCACAGTGTTCTCCAGCAGCGGCGTGATCTTCCCATCCCCCGGCAGGTGTAGGAAGCTCAAATCAGAGATGTAGGGGTAGAAGTGCCGCGTCTTCAGCTTCTGCACCCGCGTGCGCCCGCGCCATTCCCGCGCCAGCTCCCGCACCGCTTCGTAGGTCGCGCGCTCGTCCGCATCCAACGCCATCGCATACGACTGGTAGTACGGCGGCAGCACGCTCACCACCACCGTCGGTCGCGCTAGCTCCAGCGCCGCCGCCAGCCGCTCCACCGCCGCCAGCCCCGCCTGGCGTACTTCCGTTTCATCCTCGCGCGGCGACATCAGCTCCGCCAGCTCCTCCGGGCTCAACCGCTCCGCCGCCCGCGCCACCATCTGCTTGAACGAAATGACCTCCGGCCGCTGCAACCGCTGCGCCAGTTCGTAGTCGCACTTCGCGGTTATCCGCCGGTAGCGCCGCCGCAGCGCGGTGTAGTGCATCCGGCAGGCGCGCCGCACCTCGTTTACGAAGTCGCGGAAGTACTCCCGGTGGGTGTTGTGCATGAAGAACGCGTTGAAATACGCGCCGCCCGTGAGCGGCGTGGTCACGTTGTATTCCGCCTGCCGCGCGTCGGTCCACAGCGATGCCGGCGGCGGGGTGAATTCGCCCTTAACGTGTTGCGTGAGTTTGTGGTTGCAGTCCAGGTGCGCGGTGATGGCCGCGAGCAGCGCGGCGGCGTTCATCCCTTCAAACGGCGCGCCCGCGTGGGTCTCGGTGCCGAACACGTTCACGCCGAGGAGCAACTTGCCGATGGTGCCCGTGTAAACGTAAGCACTGCCGTCGCCGGGATACAGCGGGCTTGTGTAGTCCAGGCAGTCCGCCAGCCGGAAGCGCCAGCCCGCCGCCGCCAGCGCGCTCAGCCGAGGCAGTGCCGACTTCACCCCCCGGCTCTCCACCTCCTCGTCGGCGGTAAGCAGCAACGCCACCTTCCACGGGAACTGCGCGTCTATGAGCAGCCGCAGCAGCTCCACCGCCACGGCGCATCCGCCCTTCATGTCAAACGCCCCGCGTCCGCACATCCACTCGCCGCTGGCGAGATCAGCCTTCAGCTCCTCGTCGTCGGGGAAGGCTTGCGTGAGCGCATCCGGCAGCCGTCCGGGGTCAAATGGCAGCTCCTTGTCCGCGCCGGGAAACGCCATGAACTTCTCCACGCCCACCGTGTCCAGGTGCCCGCAGAGCAGCAGCGCCTCCTCCGTGCTCCCGTCTCCCTCGTAGAGCGCCAGCACCGAGTGCAGCTCCCCTTCGTCCTCGCCGGCGCGCAGAATTTCCAGGTTGGCCGGATGCTCCTGGAAGTACGGGAATTCGGCGAGGTAGCTCAGGGCGAACGCGGCGATTTCGCGTTGCCCGGCCGCGCTGGTGGACGCAATGCGCACCAGTTCCCGCGTGAGCTTGAGCACCCGTTCGCCGAATCCCGCCATGATGCGATGAGTCTAACACAGCCCGTGCAGCGTCAAATAACACCCACGTACGCGGGGCTTTGGCTCCGCTAGCTCTTGTTGAACGCTCATTGGTAGTGTGGGCGCTTGCCCGCCA
>CAZKNJ010000013.1:16554-21221 GCA_964554185.1 uncultured Planctomycetales bacterium
TGGCTCCGCTAGCTCTTGTTGAACGCTCATTGGTAGTGTGGGCGCTTGCCCGCCAACGGAGGGTTCCGCCTGTAATTCGCTTCCTTACCCCGGAGTCGCGACTCTTGCCCGCCATAGTTCCGCCGGTGGAACGCCGGAGGGTTCCAGTCGCGATTTGCTGAGTAGTATGTAGAATCACGGTTAGAAAACCGCGACTCCCTTTAAGAAATGCACTCCCTCTGCCGAGTACGCCGGGCTCACTAGCCCGGCTCTTCCTCTTCTTCCCCAGCGGCTTGCCGGCATCTGCGGGCTGAGGTAGAATCCCCCTATGACCGTGCGGGTGGAGGAAATCAGGGCCAAAGCGGTGCCGGTGCTCAAGCGCTTCGGGGCCAGACGCGCTTCCGTCTTTGGCTCGGTCGCTACCGGCGAATCCGGCCCGACCAGCGACGTGGATATCCTGGTCGAGTTGGGCTCAACTCTCAGCCTCCTTGATTTCATTGCGCTCAAGCTGGAGCTGGAGGACCTGCTGGGCCGGGAGGTGGACCTGGTGGAGTACTGCACGCTGAAGCCCGAGCTGCGCGAGCGCGTGCTGGCGCAAGAGGTGTCCATCCTGTGATCCGCGATCCCCGGCTCTACCTCGCCGAGATGGTGACCAGCACCGAAAAGATTCACGACTATACGCGCGGCCTTTCACTTGACGATTTCACGGAGAATACGATGGTTCAGGACGCGGTGCTTCGGCGGCTGGAGGTCATTGGCGAAGCCGCCAAGCACGTGGAGGACGACTTCCGCGATAAACATCCGGAGATTCCGTGGAGGCAGCTCGCGGGCCTTCGCGACGTACTCATTCACCAATACTTTCGCGTGAACCTGGAGAGCACGTGGCGATTCGTCTCGCGGGATTTGTCATCGCTTAGGCGCAAGGTCTCGTCCATCTACAAGTCGCTGGCCGAATAGCCCGCTGCCTGCGCCACCCCAATACGTACGCAGGGCTTTGCCCGCCATAGCCTTAGCAGCGGCGTGTGGCCCAGCTCTCCTCTCTTGCTGACGACTGGCACGCTGACGACTGGCGGCTGGACTAATCCCTCATCCCCAATCCCTCTCTTCCCCTCTGTTATAATACGCAGACCATGAGCACCGAGTCGACCGAGAAGGTCATGCCCGCCCGCGTCATCCGCGTGGTGGTCGCCAAGCCCGGCCTGGACGGGCACGACCGCGGCGCGCGGGTAATTGCGCGCGCCCTGCGTGACGCGGGTATGGAGGTCATCTACACCGGCCTGCACCAGACGCCGGAGGACATCGTCAACACCTGCCTGCAGGAGGACGCCGACGTCTGCGCGCTCTCCATCCTCTCCGGCGCGCATATGGCGCTCATCCCCAAGGTCTGCAACATGCTGCGCGAGCGCGGTGCGGACGACATCATCGTCATGGCCGGCGGCATCATCCCCGAGGACGACGTGCAGCCGCTGCTGGACGCCGGGGTGTCCGCGGTGATGGGGCCGGGCACGCCCACCGCCTCCATCGCCGAAAACATCCGCCGGCTGGTCGCCGAACGCGACGGCGCGGGGCCGGGCGGCTAGGGGAAAGCCAGTGGAGTCACGAATGTCCGCCGTCCCCATCAAGCTGCCGCCGCTGGGTATGAAGAGCGAAGAGATCCACTTCGGCGCCTGGCTCGCCGGGGTGGGCGAACGCGTGCTGTCGGGGCAGGAGCTTTACGAAGTGGAGGCCGACAAGGCGACGGTGGTGGTGGACGCCGAGGCGACCGGCGTGCTGGAATCCGTCCTCGTAACCGAAGGGCTGCTGCACGAGGGCGATATCCTGGGATACATCCATGCTGGATAGACGCCTCCTGCGCGACACGCCCGGCGAGATCAAGCGCAAGCTGGCCGCGCGCGGCCCCGAATACGCCGAAGTGGTTGACCACATCCTGGAACTGGACGCCGAGGAGCGCAGCGTGCAGGTGGAGCTGGACGGCCTGCGCGAGAAGCGCAACACCGTCTCTAAGGAAATCGGCCGCCACCTGAAAGCTGGCGAAAAGGACATCGCCGAGGAGAAGAAGGGCTATGTCAAGATGGTCAACGAGTCTATCGCCATCGTGGAGGCGCGGTTCAGCACCATCCAGGACGAGCGCATGAACCTGCTGGCGACGCTGCCGAACCTGCCCGACGAATCGGTGCCGGTGGGCGGCGCGCTGGCCAAGCGCACCATCAAGGAATGGGGCACGCCGCGCCTGTTCAACTTTGAGGTTCAAGACCATGTCGCGCTGGCGGCCAGCCTCAAGCTGGTGGACTTCAGCGCCTCCGCGCGGGTGTCCGGCTCCGGCTTCCAGTTCTACACCGGGCGCGGAGCCCAGTTGCAGCGCGCGCTCATCAACTACATGCTGGACCAGCACCTGCAGCGCCACGGTTACACCGAGATCCGCCCGCCGTTCCTGGTGAAAGCGGACGCGCCCTTCGGCACCGGCCAGCTGCCCAAGTTCAAGGAAGAGATGTACCACGTGTACGTGCCGCTGGAGGAGTTCAGCCACGCCACCGCCGGCGACCCCGACTTCTACCTCATCCCCACCGCCGAAGTTCCCGTCTGCAACTACTACCGCGACACCATCCTGCCCGCAGGGCGGCTGCCGTTCAAGTTTGTGGCGTACTCGCCGTGCTGGCGGGTGGAGGCGGGCTCTTACGGGCGCGAAGCGCGCGGCCTGATGCGCGTGCACCAGTTTGAGAAGGTGGAGCTGGTGGTCATTTGCGAGCCGGAGCAGAGCTACGACTTCCTGGAAAAGATGACCCTGGAGGCGGAGCACATCCTGGAGTCGCTGGAGCTGCCCTACCGCAGAGTGCTGCTGCCCACCGGCGATATGGGCTTCCAGGCGTCCAAGACCTACGACCTGGAGGTCTACGCCCCCGCGGCCGACGACTGGCTGGAGGTCAGCTCCGCGTCCAACACCCTGGACTTCCAGTCCCGCCGCGCCAACATCCGCTTCCGCCGCGAGGAGGGCGGGCGGCCGGAGTTCGTGCACATGCTCAACGCGTCCGGGCTGGCGCTGCCGCGCGTGATGATTGCGCTACTGGAGAACTATCAGTTGGAGAACGGCAATGTCGCGGTGCCGGAGCCGCTGCAGCGTTATATCGGCCGCCAGAAGTACCTCACGCCGGACGACACCGATATGCTCTACGTGGATTAGTCTCCGCGCTTCGCGGGGCTACAGCGTTTCCACCGTGATGAAGCTGTTGGTGTACACGCAGATGCCGGCCGCGATCTCCATGGCCCGCCGCGCGATATCCTCGGCCGAGAGCTTCGGGTTGTCCCCCAGCGCTTTGGCTGCCGCCCGCGCGAAGCCCGCGCCGCTGCCGATGGCGCAGAAGTCCTCGTCGGGCTCAATGACATCGCCATTGCCCGAAATCAGCAGCGTGGTCTCGCGGTCGCAGGCGAGCAGCAGCGCTTCCAGCCGCCGCAGGTACTTGTCCATCCGCCATTCCTTCGCCAGCTCCACCGCGGCGCGCCGCAGGTCTTTGTACTCCTTGAGCTTGGCCTCAAAGCGCTCAAACAGCGTGAGCGCGTCCGCCACGGCCCCGGCGAAGCCGGCGATGACCTTGCCCTCCGCCAGCCGGCGTATCTTCTTGGCCTCGGCCTTGAGTATCTGGTCGCCGAAAGTAATCTGCCCGTCGCCGGCGATGGCGCACTTGCCGCCCCGCCGCACCGCGCAGATAGTCGTCGCGTGAAACCCCGTTTCCATGGGGATGATTCTAACACGCCTTCGTGTGAGACAACCAGTAACTT
This sequence comes from uncultured Planctomycetales bacterium, assembly GCA_964554185.1. Classification (GTDB taxonomy): domain Bacteria; phylum 4484-113; class 4484-113; order 4484-113; family 4484-113; genus CAZKNJ01. Next base: position 20,308 of record CAZKNJ010000013.1, read on the forward strand.
AGACCGAGTAGGCCGCCCTCACTAGGGCGGCTCTTCTCTTTCTTGCTCTTCACTCCGATTTGCCCCTTTCCCCGCAACGCGCTAGAGTCTACTCCGGTAGGTGAAAGGATATGCGTGCCATTTTACCGTGCTTACTGGCGGTTCTACTGATTACCGCCTGGGGCGGCTCCAAAGCCAAGGACCCCGTGGCGGTTCTCCAGAATGAGGACTTCGGGCTGGGAATCCACATTATGGGCAGCAAGGACTGCCTGAAGAAGCTCCCGCCCTACGATCTGGCTCTGACCGTCGACCCATCCACGGACAGAGTGACCTACTTCTTCACCCGCAACGGGAAGGGACGGCGCACCAAGGTAGGCCCCAAGACGCCATACGTGGGCCAGATACTAGCGGACATGCAGGCCGACGGCCAGTACCTGGAAGTAACTGCGCAGGGCGACCGCATAGACGAAATCAAGTTCGACAACCACTGGGGCGCAGGCGTTCCCTCCAATGTGACTTTCCAGGGAGTGCAACTGCGCGGTATCACTATAAAACGCGTTGCCGGGATGTTCCCGTGGTCTGAGAAGAAGAGCTCAACCTTCGCGGGGAGAAAGGAAGACTTTTTCTTCTACGAGAACAACAACATCAAGCTGCCTGATGGGCGGCGCGGGAACATGCACTTCTCTGCTTATTTTGTGGACGGAGTATTTATCTCTATGTGGCTGACCGCCTATCCCGACCTCCTGGGCGATAAGGGCCGCTTCTGACCGCACGGCACTCCAGCCGGGCTACCCGCCGCCGCTTCCGCTAAGGCGGGTAAAAAGCCCGGCTTACTTGGCGGTTGGCTTGCTTCTCCCTCCTCCGCCTACTGGCTACTACACCCAACTACCATCTACGACCTACCTGTCTTCCTTACTACTTACTACTTTCCACCC
>CAZKNJ010000013.1:21321-50435 GCA_964554185.1 uncultured Planctomycetales bacterium
CCCAACTACCATCTACGACCTACCTGTCTTCCTTACTACTTACTACTTTCCACCCGCCGCCCCCAACCTGTGTGCTAAAATTACGATTCGGGCCATGTGGGATACGCTCACAATGCTGGTTCACGAAAACGGCCGCCAGGCGGTGGAGATTCTGCTGGCCGCCGTGCTCTTCTACTACATCCTGATATCGGTGCGCGGCACCAAGACCGCCGGCCTGGTGCAGGGCCTCATCGTGCTCGCCATCATCTATGTGGCGGCGACTTACCTGCGGCTGGTGGTCATCTCCATGATACTGGGCAAGCTCCTGTTCTTCGTGCCCATCGCGCTCATCATCATCTTCGTGCCGGAGATCCGCCGCTTCCTGGAGCGGGCGGGGCGCACCAGCCGGCTGTTTGCGGTGTTCTTCCCGCTGCCGGACGCCGGCCTGCCGGACGCCCAGGAGACCGCCACCTTTGCCTCCATCGTGGAGGCGGCGCAGGAGCTGGCGCAGCGCCACCACGGCGCCATCATCGCGGCGGAGCGCACGCCCATTGACACCGACCAGATAGTGACCGGTACGTGGCTGGACGCCGCCGTCACCGAGATTATGCTGCTTTCGGTGTTTGAGCCCCACGGCCCGCTGCACGACGGCGCGGCCATCATCCGGGGCGACCGGATGCTTTACGCCGGCTGCTTCTTCCCGCTATCCGTGCGCGAGGACATTGACACCGACCTGGGCACCCGCCACCGCGCGGCGCTCGGCATCACCGAGGTCAGCAACTGCATCGTCATCGTGGTGAGCGAGGAGCGCGGCGCCTTGTCCATCGCCTACGGCGGGCGGCTGGCGCGCGACCTCACGGAGCGGCAGTTCCGCGAGCAGCTCCGCGCGCTGTATTTCCCCAACCCCAACTTCTCCACGGCGCTGTCGCCGTCAGGTGTATAAATGCGCAAGCTCCTGCTCAACAACTGGCAGCTCAAGCTCCTCTCGCTGGTGCTCGCGTTCCTGTTTTCCTCCTACATCTACCGCTTCGGCGAATACCAGGTGACGGCGTCGCTGGTGATGCCGGTGGAGGTGCGCAACCTCTCCAGCGAGCTGGCGTTCCTGGACGAGCCCAAGGACGCGGTGGGCCTCAGCATCGCCGGCAACCTTCAGCAGATAAACTCGCTGAAGAAGATGGACCTGCGCGCGGTGCTGGACCTCAAGGGCATCAACTCGCCGGGGGTGTACACCATCCAGCTGGAGCTGCCTGACTTGCCGGAGCTGCGGGTGGCGGGGGCGTTTCCCTCGCTGCAGGTGCGGCTGACCAAGAAGGCGTCCATCACCCTGCCGATTGAGGTAACCCACCGGGGCGAGCTGCCCGAAGGCTATGTGCTGTCCGGCGAAGGCCTGTCGCCCACCAAGGCCGAGGTCGTCGGGCCCGAGGAGCTGGTGAAGAAGGCCAAGTACATCGTGGCCACCATCAACCTTTCCGGCCATTACACCCGTATCTCCCAGTCGGTGGAGCTGGCGGCCTACGCCGAGGATTACGAGCCGATGAGCAGGAGCATCATCTCGGTGTCGCCCCCAATGGCGCGTTACACCGCGGACGTGAGCGCGGTCGCCAACGTGCGCGTGGTGAGCGTGCGGCCCGACCTGACGGGAGGCGACCCCAAGCCCGGCTACTACGTGAAAGAAGTCACCATCACCCCGGCGCAGGTGCTGTTCCCCACGGAGGTCTACCGCGCCCACCCGCTGAAGTATGTGACCACCGGGCCGGTGGGCCTGGCGGGGCGCGACAAGTCCTTCGCGGTTGACGTTCCCATAGAGTACGGCTTCAAGACGCCGGAAGGCCTGCCGGACAAGGTGCAGGTGCGCGTGGTGCTGGCCAAGCTGGAAGCCCAGGAAGACGAAGTAATCAACGCCGCCGTCGTGCTGTCCAACACCAACGAAGCGTACCAGTACGTGGCGCAGCCGCCGACGGTGGTGGTGCAGTCGCCCGAGCTGCCGGGCCTCTCGGTGGTGGAGCGGGCGCAGATAGACGTGCGTGTGGATGTGGCCGGCTTGAAGCCCGGCGTCTACCGGCTTGTGCCCTTGGTGCTGCTGCCGGCGGGCATCCACGAGTTTCTGGTTATTCCTGAAGTAATCGAAGTCTCGGTGCAGGAGAAGGGCTAGCCGATGCCGAAGTACTTCGGAACCGACGGCATCCGCGGCATCGCCGGGCGCGACCTCACGCCCGAGTTTGCGCTGCGCACCGGCCGCGCCATCGGCGCGGTGCTGCGCACCACCAACCGTGGCGCCAAGCTGCCCTACTTCAAGCAAATTGACGCCCAGCTGCCGCACCCCTGCGTGCTGCTGGGGCGCGACACCCGCCTGAGTTCGCCCATGCTGGCGGACGCGCTGCGCAGCGGCCTGCTCAGCGCCGGCGTGAGCGTCGCCGATCTTGGCATCGTCCCCACGCCGCTGGTCGGCCTGATGGTGAACCGCTTCAACGCGCTCGGCGGCGTGATGGTCACCGCGTCCCACAACCCGGTTGACCACAACGGCATCAAAGTCTTCCGCAGCGACGGCCTGAAGATCGGCGGCCGCACGGTGGACGCGATTGAAACGATGATTGACGGCGGAGGCGAATGCGCCCGCCGCTTCGGCGAATCGCTCAACCTTGACGTCCGCCCGCTTTACCGCCGCTATCTGGAGCGGCTCAACGGCGTGGACGGCGAGGGCACCAAGGTCGCGCTGGACCTGGCGCACGGCGCCGCCTGCTCCACCGCGCTGGACGTCTTCAGCGCCTTCGGCTACGAGCCGGTGCCGGTCTGCGCCGAGCCCGACGGCTCGCGCATCAACGTCCGCTGCGGCGCCACCGACCTGCGCAAGCTGCAGCAGGCCGTGCGCGCGAGCGGCGCGGAATGGGGCTTCGCTTTTGACGGCGACGCCGACCGCGTGATGGCGGTGGACGGGCGCGGCAAAGTGGTGGACGGCGACCTGCTGATGTCGCTTTTAGTGCTGCATTACCCCGCCTACCGCAAGACCGGCGCGCTGGTGTTCACCCAGATGTCCAACTTCGGGGTGGAGCAGCATCTGCATTCGCAGGGCATCCGCACCTACCGCACCGGCGTCGGCGACGGCAACGTGCTCGCGGCCATGCGCCGCCACGGCGTCAACCTCGGCGGCGAGCAGAGCGGCCACATCATCTGCTGGGACAAGACCTGCTGCGGCGACGGCGTGCTGGTGGCGCTGTTCGTCAGCGAGCTTTTGGTGAAGTCCGGCTTGTCGCTCGCGGAATTCGCCGCGTCGGTGCCGGTCTACCCGCAGTCGCTGCGCAACGTGCCGATGGCGGACAACCGCTCCTGGCGCGCCGACGAAGGCTTCATGCAGCGGCTGGAGCGCATCATCGCGTCCCACGGCAAGGGCGTGCGCTTCTACATCCGCCCCAGCGGCACCGAGAGCGTGGTGCGGGTGCTCACCGAAGCGCGGTCGGCGGCGCAGGCGGGCCGGGCCTGCCGCGACGCCTCCGAGCTGTTCAGCTATTACAAACGAAGATAGCCATTCCAACCAAAGGAGGAAGGAACCAATGGCAGAAAACACCTTCACCTGGTGCGGGCATTCCGCTCTGCGCCTGGAGACCGGCGAGGGCAAGGTCATCTATATTGACCCCTACCTCAGCGCCAACCCCGCCTGCCCGCCCGAACTGCACGAGGTCGGCCGCTGCGACATCATCGCCCTGACCCACGGCCATGCCGACCACCTGGGCGACACCTACGCCATTTACGAAAAGCATCGCCCCAAAATCGTCAGCATCTTCGACCTCTGCACCATCCTGGGCAACAACGGCGTGGACGCGAACGACATGGTGGGAATGAACATCGGCGGCACGGTGGACGTGCACGGCGTGAAGTTCATGCAGACCCCCGCCACCCACTCCGGCTCGGTGATGGACGGTGGCAAGATGGTCTACGGCGGCGACCCCACCGGCTACGTGGTGGAGCTGGAGGACGGCTTCCGCTTCTACCACAGCGGCGACACCTGGGTGATGGCCGACATGGAGTTCATCGGCAAGCTGTTCAAGCCCGAGGTCGCCTTCCTGCCCATCGGCGGCCACTTCACCATGGACCCGGCGGCGGCGGCGCTGGCGGCGAAGCTCGTGGGCGCGAAGCGCGTGTTCCCGCTGCACTTCGGCACCTTCCCCGTCCTCCTGGGCGAGCCCGCCGAGCTGGCGCGCGAGCTTGCCGGCACCGGCATCACCGTCCTCCCCGCCGAGATCGGCGCGCCGTTCACGCTGCCGTAATCCGCGAGGGTAGGGGCACGGCGGACGCCGTGCCCGTGGTGCTCTCCCATGAATGTGGCTATGAGCCGTAGGGGCTTGCCCGCCCGCGGCGAGCACAGCATGCTGTGCCCGTTTTACAGCCACCTGCAAACCGCTTGAGCTTGCGGATTCGCGCTGGCGTGGTATAATACTTACAGGAGCCATTGGTTTCGGCCTTTGGCTCTTTTGCTTAATCCTCGCCTCTTGCCCCGGAAGGCCTAAGGTCTTGTATGAAGTGGATACTCCACATCCTCCAGGTCTTACCTTCGCCATCCGTGGTTTCCGTGGTCACTGTCATCTCTCTTATGTACTTGCCGAATGGCAGCATCTCCTCTCTTGCAGGTTCGTTTATCGGGCCAGTCCTGTACCCCCAATTGATGATGTAGGCAACGATGTCAGCAATGTGTATCATTGTTGTGAGTTCGGAACGCACGTAAAACGGTTCGGGCACAATCACGTCGGCCCATTCCTTGCCGTGTTCCGTTCTCGCGAAGTAGCCTGAGATCACGGAGAGGGACTTCTTGCAGCGCGACCTGCCAATCTCGTCCATTATCATTAGCCCTGCGGCACCATCCTTGTAGCCACACAAGTGCGCGTGATATCGCTGTAGTAGGAACATCACTTCTTTGCCGAGGAATCTCCTAGCCTCATCAGGTGCGGGTCTAGGTGTATTAGGCGCAAAGAGTGTCGCAAACACCTTTAGGTCCCACTCTACGCAAAGGCGCAACAGACCGTCAGCGTAGTCAATAAGACTCTGTGCCCACGCCGAGTATTCAGTACGTTCAGTCTTCTGACCGAGCCCAGAGATGTGCTTTTCGACTAGCTTTTCAACGAGTTCTTTCCTAATCGCTTGCGGCATATATCCGGTCCGCTTAGCCTTCTGATAACCCCCTCGGCCAAGCATGTTCTTCCCTTTCAATTCTGGCATTCCTTCCTCTCTCAGAATGCACCCGAAGTAGTCTTGCTGCAATTTCCACACCTCCTGTGTAAATGGCCACAGCCTACGCACTTCGATGTCGACTCCGGCAAGAACGTGATACGGCGACTTACCCTCGTCAGAGCCGCTTTCATCAATGAACAACAGGTGGGTTTCCATTGTGCTTTCCTTTAGTCCGCGTATGGAGGCCAGGCATTCGGCGATTCGGCGTACAGCATACCAGTACCGCTCTCAGTATGATTCTAGCATAGAATGACCGAAGCCCAATGGTGCTGAACGCAGAAGGAGCGGAGTAGTCGGAAGTGCTGGGCTAGTGAGCCCGGAGCACTGGGTAGTAGTGTGAACCTAGAATCGCGGGCGGGACGCCCGCGCCACCGTCCTTCACTCCGTCCAGCAACCAACAACCAACAACCGACAACGCGCGCAGCGCTCTTCGTCCGCTATAATGCCCTCACCGCGTACGGCGGCGCTTTTGCTTCTTTCGGGCTTGCTGGCCTGCTGGTCTGCCGGCTTGCTGGAAGCTGACTGCCGTCAGCGGGCTGATATATGCCAGAAACCCGCATCCTGCACGTGAATGTAGGCGGCGGCCGGGTGGACCGCCGCTACCGGCTCACGGTCGCCGGGCGGGAGTTTGAGATCCACCAGGTCGGCCTCAAGCAGGACCTGCACCAACTGGAGCGCGTGCTCTCCGAAGCGCCGGAGCGGCGCGTCGCGGTCTCCGGCGTCCAGCTAAACTACCGCTTCAACGGCGTGGACTACGAGCACCGCGACCTGGCGCGGCGGCTCAAGCGGCTGCTGCGCGGCCGCGAGTACAGCGACGGCGCGGTGGTCAAGCGCACGCTGGAGCGCTACCTGGTCGACCGGGCGGTGCAGAAGCTCGCGGTCAACTTCCGCGACAAGCGCATCCTCGTCTTCTCGGCGGTTTCGCGCTACGACGCGGCGGAGGTGCTGGCGGCGCAGTCCCGGCGCATCGTCTTCGGCGACCTGCTGTACGGCTTCCGGCTGGGGGTGCCGCTCACCTCGGTGGCGGCGCTGAAGGCGGCAGCGCCCACGGTGCTCAAGGCGGTGGTCAACACGCCCGCGTCGTGGTTCAACCCCGGCGCGCGCCCCTTCGGACGGCGCATGCCGCGCTTCCGCTGGTACTTCCACTGGGCGGAGGTCATCCTCGGCGGCATGTCCTACTTCCGCCGCTACGCCCCGCCGGCGCTCCCCGGCAAGATTGTGTTCACCAATATGCGCAACGACGAGGACGTGGAGTTTCTGCGCGAGCGCGGGGTGGCCACCGCGGTGGGGCTGCTGCCGCTGATTGACGGCCGGCGGGTCAGCACCAGCGTGCTGGAGCTCATCTTCAAGACCGTGCTCAGGGGCGAACTGGCCGCCGCCAACGGCGACCTGGAAACCGTGCTGCTCAACCACTTCATCCGCGAGCAGTATGAGCCGGAGATAATCGACTTTGAGCGCGAGCCGGACGTGGACCCCGGGCTGATCGAGCAGGCGGTGGACCTGCCGCTGCCGGCGCCGGTGCGCGGGCGCGTCAAGGTGCCGGCGGACGCCGATGAGGGCCGGTTCGGCTTCGTCATCCACCCGCTGGTGTACGACCACCTCAAGCTGAACCCCACCACCAAGCTGCTTGACCGCTTCCTGCCGCCGTCCTGGGTGGAACGCATCGCCGCGCAGATGCCGCCGTACATCTGCGCCCGCGTGGAGAACATCGTCTCGGCAACCGGCGCCAAGGCCACCGGCTACATCTACGGCCTGCCCATCACCAGCCGCGGACTGCTCAATTCGCCGCCGGAACGCATCTACGCCAAGCTCAACCGCATCACCCGCCATGCCGCGCGCATCGGGTTAGGTCTAGTCGGCCTGGGCGCGTTCACCTCGGTGGTGGGCGACGCCGGCCTGACGGTGTCCCGCCGCAGCCCCATCGGCGTCACCACCGGCAACTCCTTCACCGTCGCGGTGACCATCCGCACGCTGGCGCGCGCCGCCGAGCTGATGGGCATTGATATCAAGAACTGCGAGGCATGCGTGGTGGGCGCCAGCGGCAGCATCGGCAGCGTGCTCTGCCACCTGCTTGCGAGCGAAGTGCCCGCGCTCACGCTGGTGTCGCCGCGGCCGGAGCGGCTGCTCGCGCTGTCACACAGCCTCAGCGGGCGCTTCCCGCAGGTGAAGCTCAAGGTCGCCCGCCGCCCCCGCGATGTCATCGGCACCGCCGACCTCATCATCACCACCACCAGCGCGGTGGAGCCGGTGGTGCGCATGGAATGGGTCAAGCCCGGCGCGGTCATCTGCGATGTGGCGCGCCCGCCGGACATCAGCCCCGATGCGGCGGCGCAGCGGCCGGACGTGCTGGTGATCGAATCCGGCGAGGTGCAGCTATTCCCCGGCGCGCGGGTGACGATGAACCTCGGCCTGCCGGAGGGCGTGATCTACGCCTGCCTGGCGGAAACCATACTGCTGGCGCTGGAGCGCCATTACGACCACTTCACCATCGGCCGCAACATCTCCGAAGACCGCATCCGCCAGATCAACGACCTGGCGGACAAGCACGGAATGAAGCTCGCCGCCATCCGCTCCTTCGGGCGCGAGCTTTCCGACGAGGACATCATCGCCGTGCGCCAACTGGCGGAGCGCAAGCTGCAAGAGCGCCAAGCGGGGAGGGCGTAGATGCGGTTCTGGCGCCAGCGCATCCCGCCGGACTTCATCGTCTTCGGGCTGGGCAACCCCGGCCCCGGCTACGCCGACACGCGCCACAACCTGGGCTTCATGGCGGTGGACGCGCTGCGCGACCTGCTGGGCAATCCGCGCATCCTCTACCGCTGGAGCAGCGAGACCTTTGAGGCCGAGGTGCAACCCTCGCTGGTTGCCGGCCTTGCCAACATCAACACCGAGCCGGTGGGGCAGGGCGCCCTGCGACTGCTGGCGGCCAAGCCCCAGATCTTTATGAACCGCTCCGGCCGCGCGGTGGCGCAGACGGTGAACGCCAACCGCAACGTCCCCTTCGCCGTCATCTCCGACGACGTGAACCTGCCCTGGGGCAAACTGCGGCTGCGGCGGGGCGGCGGCGCCGGCGGCCACAAGGGGCTCATCAGTATCATCGGCGAACTCGGCGGCTTCGAGGACTTCCCGCGCATCCGCATCGGCGTCGGCGGCGGCGAACTCTCGGAGCTAACCGATTATGTGCTGGAGCCGATGGGCGCGGAAGACCTGGCGCAGGCGCGCAAGTTCGCCCGCGCGGCGGCCGTCAAGGCGCTGGAGCTGGCGGTCTGCGGCTACGACCGCGCGTCCTCCTCCGATTTCATCCTCTGACCGGGAGAAACGAATATGCAGTTCAAACGCACAGGCGAATTCATTGTCATCCGGCTGGAGCCGGGCGAAGAAGTGCACGCCGCGCTGCTGGCCGCGGTGCAGGCGGCGGGCGCCAAGCAGGGCATCGTCCTTTCCGGCATCGGCCAGTTGCGCGAGGTTAAGCTGGGCTTCCTTCACGCCGGCGCGGATGGCTATTCCTTCAAGGTCTTCAACGGGCCGGCGGAAGTGCTGGCGCTGGTGGGCAACATCTCGCTGAAGGACGGTGCCCCGATGGCGCACTTGCACGCCGTGCTCGGCCGCGACGACTTCTCGGTGTTCGGCGGCCACTTCGCCGAGGGCTTCGTCACCGCCACGCTGGAGGTCGCGGTGCGGGCGGTCGGCGATGGGGTGGTGATGGAGCGCCGCCCCGAAGGCGCCATGATGGGCCTGTATATCAGCTAGGCAGGGAACCAGCCGAAGTCCAGCTCGTAGCCCAGGTAGGTCGCCCAGTTGCGGCCGGGGAAGGGCAGGCTGCCCGCCCAGATGGTCTCGCCCTGCGTCCCGTTTACAGCTTTGGCGTGCGCAGCGATAACCACTTTGCCGTCCGGGATGAACCCGAGATCCGCCAGCGGAATGACGTAAGTGTAGGTGGTCACCGCCGGGTCGTGGTCGGTGGCGTAAGGGAACTGCCCGGGAATCGGGTTGCCCTTCTTCGTTTGCGGAATGCCGCTCAGCTCATCGGCGACGGCGAGATGCGTCTCCACCAGTTCCCACCCGCCGCTGGTGGCGTACGTGATGTAGAGGTTGAAGTCGTCGTTGGAGACGTAGAGGTTGCCCGCGTTGATCGTCTGGCCAGCCCACAGCGTATCCGTCAGCGCGCTCGTTCCTCTCTCCGTCGTCGGCGGCGGCGTGACGGCGCCGCGGCTTGTATCGGCAGAACCCGCACCGCAGGAAGCCGTGGCGAAAGCCAGCGCCAGCATCAGCAAAACAATGTAGCGTCCCATACCCATACCCCTAGAATGATGTTTGTCCCGCAGGCTCATCCACTGGCGGGACACCGCCATTGTAGCCTCTGGCGCGCCATCTGCCAAGAACAGCCGGCCTCAAACCCGCGCCCTAATTGCAGCGCTGCCAGGGGAACGGCTCGGGTGACCGCCAGGGCTTTTGGCGATCGCGTTGGCGGGTATTGTATGGCTTTGGAGACTGGCGCTCCGTGGTGATGTACTGCTGGTGCGGGTAATAGTTCCTGGTTAGCGCCGGGGCGCCTATCTGGTATTCCACGTAGGCCGCTTCGGTCTCCCCGGGGAAGCGGTGCAGTCCGCCCCAGGCCTCGCACTCTTCGCCGTCCCGGCGCACCAGCGCCTTGGCGGCGATGTACACGGTATCTCCCCGGATTGCCCGCAGTTCGGCGAGCGGGAACACATATGTTCGGGACTTCGTTCCCGAATCGTGGTGGCGCACATAGTAAAACCGGTTCGGCTCCAGTTCCCGGTCCCACGTCTGGGGAATTGCGTTCAGCCAGCGTGATGCATGAGTGTAGGTTTCCTCCAGCTCCCAGTCGCCGAAGACGTCGTAGGTGACATAAAGGCGGGTATCGTCGTTTTCCACGGTGATGGTGCCGACGGCGTACTTTTCGTACACGATAAGCGGCTTGTCGAACGCGCTGGTAACTTTGACTTCAACGGGAGGAGCGTTCGTAATCAGTATGCCGAAGCCGCTTTTCATCTTGCCGCACGAAGCCGCCATTAGCGCTAACGCTGCGATTAGTATGACGATATAGATTCGCATACTCGGACCCCTTGAACCGTACTTGCTGGCCGGACCGGAAACCGGCGCTCGCCAATATTGTAACCGCAACCGCTCCATTTCGCCAAATGCCGCTTTTTTCTCTGCTAAACTACCCGCCGTGCCGGCTCCCCCCGAAGAATATCCGGTCGGCCTGCTGGACTACGAGCTGCCGCCGGAGCTCATCGCCCAGCAGCCGCTGCCCGCGCGCGATGCCTCGCGCCTGCTGGTGGCCAACCGCGCGGACAACTCAGTTTCCCACCGCGCCTTCCGCGAGCTGCCGGAGCTCCTGCCGCCCGGCGCGCTCGTGGTCATCAACGACTCGCGCGTGATGCACTCGCGCTATCCGTGCGTCCGCGCCGCCACCGGCGGCAAGGTGGAAGTGCTGCTCACCCGCATCTTTGACGATGGCACCGCCGAGTGCCTGACGCGGACGCGCGGCAAGCTCCAACCGGGCGAAGCCCTTGTCTACACCGGCGGCTTCAGCTTTGAAGTGCTGCAAACCGTCACCGCCGAGGAGCCCGGGCGCGTGCGCATCCTCTTGCATGGCGAAAGGCCGGACGAACGCGCGCTGCGCGAGCTGCTAACCTCCGGCGAGCTGCCGCTGCCGCCCTACATCAAAGAGGAGCTGGCGGACGGCGAGCGCTACCAGACCAGCTACGCCGAGCCGCTGGGATCCTCCGCCGCGCCCACCGCCGGCCTGCACTTCACCGATGCCACGTTCGCCGCCCTGGCGCGGCAGGACATCAGCGTGGCGCGCATCACACTCCATGTAGGCTCCGCCACCTTTCTGCCTATCCGCGGGGAGGACGCCTCCGGACACCATCTCGCGCCGGAGAGCTACTTCATCTTTCCGCCGGTGCTGCAACAACTGCTCGCAGCCAAGCTCGCCGGCCGTCCCCTCGTCGCAGTGGGCACCACCGCCATCCGCACGCTGGAATGGGTTTTCCGCGACTGGCGCATGGCGCTGCGCAGCCTCAACGCCTTCACTCCCGACGACCTGTTGGCGCTGCCGCCCGAAGTCCTCTGCGACAACTTCGATTTCGCGGGCGAAACCGCGCTTTACCTCCTCCCCGGCTACCGCTTCAAGTTCGTGGACGCGCTGCTCACCAACTTCCACCTGCCGCGCACCACGCTGCTGGCGCTGGTCTACGCCTTCGGCGGCCGCGACCTCGTCCGCCGCGCCTACGACGAAGCCGTGGCGCAGCGCTACCGCTTCTACTCCCTCGGCGACGCCATGCTGGTGCTGTAGGGCGGCATCTGCTACCATTAACCGGGGGTGCAATATGCACGTCGCAGATACACTCAGTAGTGAGGCCAAGGAGCCCAGGCGTTGCGGCTTCAAGCGGGCAGCGGAGGTTCTCTCAGTTATGGTGTTCGTGCTCGCCTTAGGTGCGGCTCTGGTCTCAGCCTCTTCCAGCGGTGACGAGCGCCGGGAATCCCAGGTCAAGTCCAATCTTCACGAGATACAGCTGGCGGTAGAGCGTTATGCGTTTGACCACAGCAAGCAGTATCCGCTGTACCTCATCGGTGGCAAGGGCGCTTACTCCATCTACGTGGAGGGATCCGCCATCGGCTTCATGCTGGTGCGGGACTGCGCGGACCAGGCGCTCCTCAGCGACCCGCTGCTGCGCGAGGGCTATCTGGCGGCCTACCCGCGCAATCCCTTTGTCAGCAAGGGGGCGGCGGTCCAGGAGTTCCAGATGGGGCGCAAGGACCCATTGTTCAACGGGAGCAATGTGGCCGTGGACCAGGGCACCCGCTTCGGGCCCGAATGCACGCTCATGGGCAACGTTCTGGGCGACCGGAGGTATCCGCAGGCCACGTTCACCTCGGATGGGACCAGCAAGGTTTACCCCACCGGCGCCGACCACGACTACTACTTCTACGATATCTGGGCCGCCGATAAGCCGCGCACCTACATGCCGGGCAACTTCTTCTACCGCAGCAGCCCGCTGGTGCCGGGCGAAGTGGTGCCGAAGGGCAAGCTGCGCACCGACGTCGCCCGCAGCTACATGCTCGGCGGCTACGGCGCGGTCAACACCAGGGGGCGCGACGTTGTCGGCCCCGATCCCTTCGGCGTCAACAACGCGTCGCCGTTCAGCCTTGACGACGAGGGCCGCCTGGCTTACGAAAATCCCAACGGCCACCCGGACGGGGTAATCCTCGTGCTGGCTTTCGGGAAAGGCTAGGGCGCGTTTCAGTCGGCTGTTCTTTTTGCTGGCCGCCGGATACTGGCTTGCTGGCCTGCTGGTTGCTGTTATTGCCCCCGTCCCCCCCGTATGCTACAATCCCCCCGCGATCCACGCGGCCGGGCTTCGGCTCCGGCGGGTGTGGGAAAGTTGCTTGTGGTGCTCGCCCACATAGCTCAGTTGGTTAGAGCGCGTCCTTGGTAAGGACGAGGTCACCAGTTCAACTCTGGTTGTGGGCTTAGCGTTGCTGCTTAACTTTCCCCTCTTGCCAGCCGCGCGGAAAAGTGTAATAATTAGGGTTCGCGGTTTGTTGCCCCAGGTTGGGGACGGCTGCGATCTTGCAGTAATCATCGTTACCGAACGAAGGAGAACGGGACAAGATGTCAAAAGAGAAATTTGTGCGCGACAAGCCGCATGTTAATGTCGGCACCATCGGCCACGTTGACCACGGCAAGACGACACTGACGGCAGCCATTACCAAGGTGCTCGCCACGAAGGGTAAGGCGACGTTCGTCTCCTTCGACGAGATTGACAAAGCCCCCGAGGAAAAGGCGCGCGGCATCACCATCGCCACGGCGCACGTGGAATACGAGAGCGACAAGCGCCACTACGCGCACGTGGACTGCCCCGGCCACAAGGACTACATCAAGAACATGATCACCGGCGCGGCCCAGATGGACGGCGCGGTGCTCGTGGTGTCCGCGGCCGACGGCGCGATGCCCCAGACCCGCGAGCACATCCTGCTCGCCCGTCAGGTCGGCGTGCCCTGCGTGCTGGTCTTCCTCAACAAGACCGACATGGTGGACGACCCGGACCTCATTGACCTGGCGGAGGAAGATGTCCGCGACCTGCTGAACAAGTACGGCTTCCCCGGCGACGACACGCCGGTGATTCGCGGCAGCGCGCTCAAGGCGCTGGAGACCGACGGCAACCCGGAGAACCCGGCGAACAAGTGCGTGCTGGAGCTGGTGGAGGCGCTGGACTCCTACGTGCCGGAGCCCGTCCGCGAGCTGGACAAGCCGTTCTTGCTGGCGGTGGAGGACGTGTTCTCCATCACCGGGCGCGGCACCGTGGCCACCGGCCGCATTGAGCGCGGCAAGGTCAACACGGGCGACGAGGTTGAGATTATTGGCCTGCGCCCGGACAACCGCAAGACGATCGTTACCGGCGTGGAGATGTTCCGCAAGACCCTGGACGAGGGCCTCGCGGGCGACAATATCGGCCTGCTGCTTCGCGGCGTTGAGCGCACGGGCGTTGAGCGCGGGCAGGTGATTTGCAAGCCCGGCAGCATCCACCCGCATACCAAGTACGAGGCGAAGGTTTACATCCTGAAGAAGGAAGAGGGCGGCCGTCACAGTCCCTTCTTCACCGGCTACCGCCCGCAGTTCTACATGCGCACGACGGACGTGACCGGCTCGGTCAAGCTGCCCGAGGGCAAGGAAATGGTTCTGCCCGGGGACGAGGTTGACCTGGTGGCCGAACTGATTGCGCCTGTGGCCATTGAAGAGGGCATGCGCTTCGCCATCCGCGAGGGCGGCCGCACCATCGGTGCCGGTGTTGTTACCAAGATTCTGGAGTAGGCGGGCTAACCATGGCTAAAGGCACGGGTAAGGCGAAAAAGGAGAAGCGCGTGCAGGCGATCCTTGCGTGCAAGGAGTGCAAGTCGCGCAACTACTATACCTCGCGCAACCGCACCAACACGCCGCAGAAACTGGAGCTGATGAAATACTGCCGCCCCTGCCGGAAGCACACCGTCCATACCGAGACGAAATAGCCGCGCCGGCAGGCGTGGCTGGCGAAGGCCCATAGCTCAATTGGAAGAGCATTGGTCTCCAAAACCAAAGGCTGCAGGTTCGAGTCCTGCTGGGCCTGTATTTGCGTGTAAGAGGTCAAAATGGCTGAACGAATCAAAGGGAAAGGCGACGCTCCGAAAGCTCGGAGGCACTCGCGCACGGATTTGAATCCCATCGCGCGCTACATTCAGGAGCTGCGGATGGAGTGGAACAAGATCACCTTTCCCGAACGCAAGGAGCTTTACCGCTCAACCGTGGTTGTGTTCATTTTCACCGTCGTGTTCACGATGGTGATTGCGGTCTTTGACCTCGTGGTGGCGAGGGTATTCCTCTACGTTCTGGGCTAGGCGGCTCAAGGGGCTGGAATGCGCTGGTATGTGCTTCACACAATGTCGGGTTACGAGGAGAAGGTCGCCCAGACGCTCAGGCACATGCAGGAGCACGGCCAGCTTGACGAGAACATCGCCGAGATTGTGGTGCCCTACGAGCTGCGCCTGGAATCGGTGAAGGGCAAGAAGCGAACCGTCCCGCGCAAGATGTACCCGGGCTACGTGCTGGTCAGTATGAATCTCACCAACCAGAACCGCCTGCTGCTCAAGCAGGTTCAGGGCGTCATCGGCTTCATCGGAAGCGAGAACACGCCACAGCCGCTCTCCGAGACGGAGGTGCGCGATATCTTCGCCCGCATGGAGAGCGAAGAGCCCGTGCTGGAGACCTCCTACAAAGTCAACGACACGGTCAAGGTGCTGGCGGGGCCCTTCGCCGAGGCCATCGGCAAGGTCAAGGACATTGATGCCGAGAAGCGCAAGGTAAAGATAATGATCTCCCTCTTCGGCCGCGACACCCAGGTGGAGCTGGACTTCGACCAGGTGGAGACGTTTGAGCCGGAGGGCGTAGAGGCTCCGAAGTCCTGACGCCGGAGTAACTTATGGCTCGCAAGGAAATCAGAAAAATCATCAAGGTTCATCTCAAGGGCGGCGCCGCCAGCCCCGCGCCCCCGTTGGGGCCGGCGCTGTCGGCTGCGGGCGTGCAGGTCATGGATTTCTGCCGCACATTCAACGATGCCACGCGCAGCCGCGCGGAAGAGACCCTGCCCACCGAGATAATCGTCTACAAGGACAAGACCTGGACCTACAACATCAAGACCTCCCTCACCAGCGACCTGGTTAAGAAGGAGCTGGGGCTGGCCAAGGGCAGCGCCGAGCCCAACCGCATTCGTGTGGGCGATCTGTCCCAGGAGCAGCTTGAGCGGGTGGCGAAGGTCAAGATGCAGGACCTCAACACCAACGACCTGGTGATGGCCACACGCATCGTGGCAGGTACCTGCCGCCAGATGGGTGTTAACGTCGAGGGCTATGTGTGGGAGATCGCGGCGCCCAAGCTGCGTGATCTTGACGAAGAGGAAACCCCGGCCAAGCCTGAAGGCGAAGCTACCGACGAAGCTGAAGGCGAAGGGGGCGAGAAATAACCATGGGCCGCACCAAGACATACCTGGAGAAGCGCAATACGCTGGGCCTCGCGCCCAAGCAGCACATGCCCCTGCCGGATGCGGTTAAGAAGCTCAAGGCTGTTGCCCGCGAGTGGGAGAGCGTGGATGTGGCTGTGCGCCTGGGGGTGGACCCGCGCAAGGCCGACCAGAACGTGCGCGGAACCATCATCCTCCCGCACGGCACCGGCCGCTCGCCCCGCGTGGCGGTTTTCACCAAGGGCGAGAAGGAGACCGAAGCCAAGGACGCCGGCGCCGACCTGGTGGGGCTGGAAGACCTAATCGCGCAGGTGCAGAAAGGCGTCATTGACTTTGACATCGCCATCGCCACGCCCGACGTGATGAAAGAAGTGTCCAAGGTGGCGAAGATACTGGGCCCGCGCGGCCTGATGCCCAACCCCAAGAGCGGCACGACTACGCCGGACGTCGTGAACGCTATCAAGGAGTTCAAGGCCGGTAAGGTGAACTTCCGGGTGGAGAAGGCCGGCATCATCCACGCGACGGTGGGCAAGGGCGCGTTCAACGAAGATCAGCTTCGCGAAAACATCGAGTACTTGCTGACGGAGATACTGCGGCTTAGGCCCGCATCGGCCAAGGGACAGTACATCAGGAGCATTGCGCTGTCCTCCACGCAGTCGCCGGGCGTGCGGGTGGATCCGCAAAGCCTATAGGAGCTGCTTCACATGCTGCGCAAGGACAAAGACCTAAAACTGGAAAACTATAGCGCCGCCCTGGAAGGCATGGATTACGCCTTCATGCTGGATCCGACAGGTGTGAGCATCCGCGTGATGGACGAGCTGCGCGGCAAGCTGGCCGAGGCCGGCATCGGCGTGGTGATGCTCAAGAACACGCTGGCGCGCATCGTCTTTGAGCGGGCGGGCAAGGAGAAGCTCTGCGACGTGCTGCTCGGCCCCTCGCTGTTGGTGTACGGCGCGGAAGACGTGGGTGCGGCGGCGAAGCTCGTCCGCGATTACCGCAAAGACTTCCGCGACAAGATTCTTGCGGTCAAAGCCGTCTGGTACGAGGACGTGCTTTACCCGGCGAAGGACTTTGACAAGTTCGCCAGCCTGCCGACGAAGGATGGGGCGAGGGCGCTGTTGCTGCGCGCGCTGCTGGGAGTGCCCCAGCGCCTGGTCTGGGCGCTTAACGACGCGCCGGGCCGCATGGTCCGCGTGCTTGACGCATACGCTAAGAAATCCGCTGAGGCGGACAACTCATAACAACGACCGCTTAGGAGGCTTCAATGGCTGATTTGGAAAAATACATCGAGGAACTCGAAAAACTGACCGTGGTGGAGCTGACCGATCTCGTGAAAGCGCTCGAGGAGCGCTGGGGCGTATCGGCCGCGGCGGCCGCGCCTGTGATGATGGCCGGCGCAGCAGCGGGTGGCGCCGAGGCTGACGCGGCTGAGGAGAAAACCACCTTTGACATCGTGCTCAAGGACGTGGGCGACTCCAAGCTTCAGGTCATCAAGATCATCCGCGAGCTGACCGGGCTGGGTATCAAGGAGGCCAAGGAACTGGCCGACAACGCCCCCAAGCCGCTCAAAACCGGTGTGCCCAAGGAGGAAGCGGAGAGCATTAAGAGCCGCCTGGTGGAAGTCGGGGCGTCGGTCGATTTGGCGTAAGGAAAGCGGTTCATCCGTCGGGGTTGCGTCATTGGTGTACGCGGCCCCCATCCAGCCCAACGGGAGGTTTTTGCCTTGGCTAAGCTACTAGAGGACCGGTTGGCCCTAAATGAGGTTATGACGCACCCGCTCCCGCCGCTCTTGGACATTCAGGTTAAGTCCTACGAGTGGTTCCTCTTTGAGGGGCTTGACCTCGTCATGCGCGAGGTTATTCCCATCAAGAGCAATGACGAGAACTACGAGCTCCGTTACAACCGCTCGATAATCCATCTGCCCAAGAACACGGTCAGCGAGTGCCTGGAAAAGGACCTCACCTATTCGTGCACGGTGAACGCCACCATGGCGTTCGTCAACAACCTGATCGGCGAGATTAAGGAGCAGGAGGTGTTCATCACCGAGCTGCCCTTTATGACCCGCGACGGCACTTTCATCATCAACGGCGTTGAACGGGTCATCGTCAGCCAGCTAGTGCGCGCTCCCGGGGTGTACTTGACCCACGGCGAGCGCCGCACGCCCAACGAAGGCGCCCATATGGTCAAGATCATCCCCTACCGGGGCGCCTGGCTGCGGTTTGAATACGACTTGAAATCCGAATCCTACCAGGTGCGTCTGGACAGCCCGCGCCGCGTCATCAAGGTCCCCATGGCGGACTACCTGATGGCGCTGGGTTTCGCGGTTGACCAGGAGCAGAACAAGCTCTACCTGCCGGAAGAGGAGCTGGAATACATTCGCGGGCGCTTCGGCTTCAGTTTTGACGAAAAAGTGTGGCCGGATCCCGTGTTCCCGCTGGAGGACCGCTTTAAGCCCACATTGCGCAAACGCTCCCAGCACGTGCGCACTAAAGAAGACGCCCAGAAGGAAATCTGGCGCAAGCTGCACCCGACCGACCCCCACAGCCGCGAGATGCTGGCGGATATGCTGCCTTCGCGGTTCTTTGACCCCCGCCGCTACGACCTCGCGCCGGTGGGGCGCTATGTGCTCAACCAGAAGCTCGGCGTCAACCTCCCGGAAGAAATAACGACCCTCACGCACGCCGACATCCTGGAGGCGTTCCGCCTGCTGTACCGGATGCAGGAGTACGGCGACCGCGAGATTGACGATGTTGACCACCTCAACCTGGAGAACCGCCGGGTGGAGCATATCGGCGAACTGCTGATGGCGCAGTTCCGCAAGGGCTTGCTGCGGCTGGAGCGCATCGTCCGCGAAAAAATGATGCTGCCGGAAGCGGCTAAGGAGTCGCCGAAGACGCTGGTCAACACGCGCCCCATTATCGGGGTGGTGAAGGAGTTCTTCGGCAGCTCCCAGATGTCCCAGTTCATGGAAAACACCAACCCGCTGGCCGCGCTGACCCACAAGCGGCGGCTCTCCGCGCTGGGCCCCAAGGGCCTCACGCGCGAGGCGGCGCGGTTTGACTTCCGCGACGTGCACCATTCCCACTACGGGCGCATTTGCCCTATTGAGTCGCCCGAAGGCCCCAACATCGGCCTGATCAGCTCGCTGGCAACCTTCGCGCGGGTCAACCGCTATGGTTTCATTGAGACGCCCTACCTCGTGGCTAAGGAAGGACGGGTCACCGACGAAGTAGCGTATCTCACGGCGCAGGACGAAATCGGCCACGCTATCGTGTCCGCCATTGTGCCCCTCAACAAGGACGGCACTTTCGCCGCGAAGGTGTTCTACGCCCGCAAGGGAGGTTCATATGAGCAGGTTCCGGTGGACCAGATTGACTATATGGAGGTCTCTGCGCAGCAGTTCATCTCCGTAACCACCTCCCTCATTCCGTTCCTGGAGCACGACGACCCCATCCGCGCGCTGATGGGTAGCAACATGCAGCGTCAGGCCGTGCCGCTGCTCTTCCCCGAAGCGCCGGTGGTCGGTACGGGAGTCGAATCCAAGATCGCCGAGGATGCCGGCTCGCTGATGTTCTCGCTGTTCTGCGGCGAGGTGACTTACGTGGATAGCGAGCGCGTCAGCATCCGCAAGGCGGTCGTGTTTGACCGGCTGACGGGCGAGGTGTTTGACTTCCCGAGTCTGGAGCGCGCGGAAGGTGAACAGGAGCTGACGCGGGAGAAGTTCGACTACCTCTTCAGCCCGCCGGAGCCCCGCACCGAGCTTTACCGCCGGGTGCCGCCGGAGGACCGGGCCATCCGCCGCCTGCGCAAGGAATCCGAGGAGGAAATGAGGATTGACTTGCGCAAGTTTCAGCGCAGCAACCAGGGCACGCTGATAAACAACCGCCCGCGGGTGCGCAAGGGATATCCCATCATCAAGGGAGACCTGCTGGCAGACACCAGCTCCACCCATGAGGGCGAGCTGGCGCTGGGCCAGAATGTCCTGGTGGCGTTTATGTCCTGGCGCGGCTACAACTACGAGGACGCGATTCTCGTAAGCGAGCGCCTGAACAAGAACGACAACTTCACCAGCATCCATATTGAGAAGTACGAGTGCGAGGCGCGCAACACCAAGCTCGGCCCGGAGAAGATCACCCGCGAGATTACCGGAATGCACGAGGAGTACCTGGAGCGCAATCTTGACGACCGCGGCATCGTCCGCGTCGGCGCCGAGGTGAAGGCCGGCGACATCCTCGCAGGCAAGATAACCCCCCGCGGCGAAAGCGACCTTACAGGCGAAGAAAAGCTCATCCGCGCCGTCTTCGGCGACAAGGGCAAGGGCTACAAGAACACTCCGCTCAAGGTCCCTCACGGACAGGAAGGCGTGGTAATCGCCACCGGCTATTACTCGCGCGCCGACGACATAGGAGATTTGGCGGCCCGGCACAAGTTGATTTCGGAAGACCAGTTGAGGGCCGTGCGCGACCGGGCAAGGCGCACGGGCGAGAAGCTGGACAAAATCCTCGTTGATGCGGGGCTGCTCAGCCGCGAGCGGGTGAAGGAGTTGAGTGCTGAGCTGGTCATTGATATGCCCCACAACGTGGTGGAGATGGCGCGCGTGTTCGTGGCGAAGAAGCGCCGCCTGTCCATCGGCGACAAGATGGCCGGCCGCCACGGCAACAAGGGCGTCGTCAGCAACATCCTCCCCGAGGAGGATATGCCGTTCCTGCCCGACGGCACTCCCGTGGACATCGTGCTCAACCCGCTGGGCGTGCCCTCGCGAATGAACATCGGCCAGCTGCTGGAGACCCACCTGGGCCTGGGCGCTATCGCTGTTTCCCGCGGCGACACTGAGACGGTGGAAGCGGTGCGCAAGTCGCCCGACGACGACGGCGTGCCGCGCGACCGGATGGAAGTTGTGCTCAACACCTCCGAAATCCGCTTCACCCGCGCGAGCGACCATATCCGCGTGATGAACCCGGTGTTCCGCTCGGTCTCCGAAGGTAAGATTCGCGCCCTGTTCCGCCGGCTGAACCTCCCGATAGACGGCAAGACCGTGCTCAACGACGGAATGACCGGCCAGCCCTTCACCGAGCGCGTGACCGTCGGCGTGATGTACGTGATGAAGCTCAACCACCTCGTTGACGACAAGGTGCACGCGCGCTCCACCGGCTCCTACGCGCTGATAACCCAGCAGCCGCTGGGGGGCAAGGCGCAGTTCGGCGGCCAGCGCCTCGGCGAGATGGAGGTCTGGGCGCTGGAAGGCTACGGCGCGGCGCATCTGCTCAAGGAGATGCTCACGGTCAAGAGCGACGATGTGGTCGGCCGTAACCGCACCTACAAGGCGATTGTGGACGGCGAAGTGATTCCCGAACCCGGCGTGCCGGAGTCCTTCCACGTCATGATGAACGAGCTCAAGAGCCTGTGCCTTGATGTCTCCATCATCCATGAGGACGAGCAGGCCAGCATCCTGCGCGAAACGACGCAGGCTGAAGCCCTGGAATCCGCGCGCTTCAAGAAGGGGGAAGATCTTTTTGAATAGCTACCGCATGATATCAAGGCAGCGTGAACGCGAGGCCGAGCCCAAGCAGATCTCGGCCATCCGCATCGGTCTGGCCTCCCCCGAGCGCATACTGGAGTGGTCTCACGGCGAGGTTCGCAAGCCGGAGACCTTCAACTACCGGACCTACAAGCCGGAGAAGGACGGGCTTTTCTGCGAGCGCATCTTCGGCCCCACCAAGGACTACGAGTGCGCCTGCGGCAAGTACCGCAAGCTGCGCTACCGCGGCACGGTCTGCGAGCGCTGCGGGGTGGAGGTAACCACCTCGCGCGTGCGCCGCGAGCGCATGGGCCATATCAAGCTGGCCAGCCCGGTGGCGCACATCTGGTTCACCAAGTCCATACCCAACCGCTTCTCGGCCCTGCTGGGCATCAACGGCAAGGAAGTCGAGAAAGTCGCCTATTACGTCAACTGGCTCGTCATTGACAAAGATGACGACTGGGTTGAGGCGAACTTCCAGCGCATTGAAGGCGAGGTCGTTACGCGGATCGGCGAGCTGGCCGCCGAGGGCGATAGGCTTCACAACATCCAGGAGGTCACCTTCTTTGACCTGGCGCGGGAAGCCCCGGGGCTGGAGCCCTCCGACAAGCGCAAGATAACCGAGCTGGAGAGGGCCGTTGAATCCGCCACCGAAGCCGACGTGGACGAGAAGATGTGGGAGCGGATTGACTGGCTGGTTGAGCAGGTGGCGAACAACGAGCAGGTGCGCGACTACGACGTGGTGGAAGACATACACGACTCCGTGACCAGCGAAGTGGTCAGCCGCGGCGACGAGCGCGCGCAGTTCACCATCCCGATGCTCACCAAGCTCATCAACCTGTGGTGCTTCAGCGTGAAGGTGGAGAACCGCAAGAAGAGCATTGACACGGTCAAGCGCCTGGAGGAGATTGACCAGGAGACCCGCCAGCTGCGGCAGGCGCTGGACCTTCTGCGCGCGATGAAACACCTGGACCGCCTGACCGACGGCCAGCACGAGGACATCAAGTCGCTTATACGCCTGCTGGAAATGCGCGGAATTACCGACCTGTCGGATCATCTGCGCATCAGCATCGGCGCGCAGGCGATCAAGGAAGTGCTGCACGCGATCGACCTCCCGCTGCTGGAAGCGGAACTCAAGCAGGAGCTGGAAGGAGCATCCAACCAGAAGCGTCTGAAAGTAACCAAGCGCCTGAAGATTGTGCGCTCCTTCCTCAAGTCCCACAACAAACCCGAGTGGATGGTGCTGGATGTGCTGCCGGTGCTGCCGCCGGAACTGCGCCCGATGGTGGAGCTGGAGGGCGGCCGTTTCGCCAGCTCCGACCTCAACGACCTGTACCGGCGCGTAATCAACCGCAACAACCGCCTGAAGAAGCTGATGGACATCCGCGCGCCGGAGAGCATCCTGCGCAACGAACGGCGCATGCTGCAGGAAGCGGTGGACTCGCTGATTGACAACGGGCGGCGCGGCCGCAGCGCGGTTTCGGTGAACAACCGCCCGCTGAAGTCGCTGTCCGATATGCTCAAGGGCAAGCAGGGGCGCTTCCGCCAGAACCTGCTGGGCAAGCGCGTGGACTACTCCGGCCGTTCGGTGGTGGTTTCCGGCCCGCGCCTGCGGCTGTACCAGTGCGGCCTGCCCAAGTACATGGCGCTGGAGCTGTTCAAGCCCTTCGTGCTGCACAAGCTGGTTGACCCCAACGACCCGGCGCAGAATATCGCCACCGCACGGCGCATGCTGGAGCGCGCGGAGGACGACCGCGTGTGGGACGCGCTGGAGGAAATCTGCCGCGCCCACCCGGTGTTGCTGAACCGCGCCCCCACGCTGCACCGCCTGTCCATGCAGGCGTTTGAGCCGGTGCTGATTGAGGGCAAGGCGATACAGCTTCACCCGCTGGTCTGCGCCGCCTACAACGCCGACTTTGACGGCGACCAGATGGCGGTGCACGTGCCGCTGTCCATGGCGGCGCAGGCAGAGGCGCGGGTGCTCATGCTCTCGGCCAACAACCTGTTCCTGCCCGCCGACGGCAAGCCCATCATCAGCCCGACCCACGACATGGTGCTGGGCGTTTACTACCTGACCCAGACGCCGGACGGCAAGCAGCCCCATGCCGACGGCGCGCGCAGCTTCACCTCTATGAACGAAGCGTTGCTGGCGTACGCCAACGGCAGAATCGAGCTGCACGAGCCGATTCGCGTGCTGATCCAGCTGCCCGTCCGCGATAACGACGACTACATCGTGCCCGCCAAGAAGCGAGACAAGCCGGTGTTCACTACGGTCGGCCGCGTCATCTTCAACGACGCACTGGGGCACCTGCAGGACGAACTCAAGATACCGGCGGACAAGCGGATGCCCTATTACAACCTCGCGATCGAGCGCGGCGTGCTGGCGAATCTCATCTCTTTTGCCTACGAACAGCTGGGCCAGCGCTTCACCGTGGTGCTGGTGGACGCACTCAAGGACCTGGGCTTTGAACAGGCCACCGTCGGCGGCGTGACCATCGGCATCAACGACATCACCATTCCCGCCAGCAAGCAGGCCATTCTCGCCGAGGCGGAAAAGATAGCGGCCGAGGTCTGGAGCAAGTTCCGCCGCGAGTTGATTACGCGCAAGGAGAAGGACGAAGAGGTTACCCGCATCTGGGACCAGGCCACCAAGGACCTGACCAAGGCGATGAAGGATAACTTCGCCATCCTGAACCCGGTGTTCATGATGGAGGAATCCGGCGCGCGCGGCAAGATTGACCAGGTGCGCCAGCTCGCCGCCATGCGCGGCCTGCTGGTCGGCCCCACCGGCCGCGTGCTGGACATTCCCATCCGCAGCAACTTCCGCGAAGGGCTGTCGGTGTTTGAGTACTTCATCTCCACCCACGGCGGGCGCAAGGGCCTGGTGGACACCGCCCTGAAGACGGCCGACTCCGGCTATCTCACGCGCCGCCTGGTTGATGTGGCGGTGGACGTGTCCGTTTCCGGGCACGACTGCGGCACCAAGAACGGCGTTCCCATTCTTCTCCACGCCGGGCGTGTGGACACCATCAAGAAAGCGAAAAAGGCGCTCACCGGCCGCGTGCTGGCGGAAGCGGTGAAAGACCCCGCCAGCGGCGAGATGCTGTACGAGCGCAATTCCGAGGTAACCCCCACGGCGGCGGAACACCTGTTCAACGCGGGCGTCCAGCGCGTGCTGGTGCGCTCGGCGCTGACCTGCCGTATGGAAGAGGGCATCTGCGCAAAGTGCTACGGCTGGGATCTGGCCGCCGGCCGGCTGGCGGAGATTGGCGACCCCGTGGGCGTCATCGCCGCCCAGTCCATCGGTGAACCCGGCACCCAGCTTACGATGCGCACCTTCCATACCGGCGGCATCAAGGGCCGCGACATCACCCAGGGCCTCCCGTACGTTGAGACGCTGTTTGAAGTGCGCGGCGCCAAGGAGCCGACGGTGCTCGCCGAGCGCGAAGGCGAGGTCAAGGACGTCACCAAGGTGCTCTACGAGCGCGTGGTCATCCAGGACCCCGAGGGATACTCCGAGAAGTCCTATACCATCCTGCGCGAAGAGGACGAGAGGTTGCCGATACGCTTCCGCATGCCGGTGAAGCGCGGCGACGCGCTGGATCCGCGCGGCGAAGTGCTGGCGGACATCGGCGGCATCGTGACCCAGCTCTACACCGACTTCAAACGCACGTTCCACCGCATCACCATTGAGCACCCGGACGGCACCGACAAGGTGTACGAAACGCCCCACGAAAACCGGCTGCCCCTCAACGCGGACGGCGAGCCACTGCGCGTGGGCGACCTGGTGGAAAAGGCGCAGCCGCTGTGCGAAGGCTCGCTGGACATCAAGAAGTACCACAACCTGGTCGGCGACCTGAAGACCCAGCAGTACCTCGTCAACACCGTGCAGGACATCTACGAATCCCAGAACGTCAACACCAACTCCAAGCACATTGAAATCATCGCCAAGCAGATGATCAAGTACGTGGAGATTGTCAGCCGCGGCGACAGCGACGAGCTGTTTGAAGGCGACATCATGGCACGCCGCAAGTTTGAGGACATCTGCGAGGATATGAAGCGGCAGGGACTGAAGCCGCCCAAGGCGCGCAGCCTGCTTCAGGGCATTTCCAAGGCGTCGCTCACCACGGATTCGTGGCTGGCGGCGGCGTCCTTCCAGGAGACCACCCGCGTGCTCACCCGCGCGGCCATTGAGGGCCAGCAGGACGATCTGCGCGGCATCAAGGAGAACGTTATAATTGGCTCGCTCATTCCGGTGGGCACCGGCCTCAAGCAGATGGAGCTGCGCGCGGAGTTGCGCAAGGGCACTCCGTTGACCCAGCGGCTGCTCAAGGACTTCTTCGCCGAGGAAGCGGCGGAGGAGGAGGCCAAGCACCCGAAGGAGCCGGACGCGGAATCCGTATTCTGAACATCGCGAGGGGGCAATGGGCCTGTTTGACGCAATACTGCGCTTCTTTGGCCTGGCGGAGCCGGCGAACGACGAGATCATTGAGTACCCCGAGCCGGCCTCCAAGGCGGAGAAACCGCCGGAGAACAAACTGGTGGATTACCGCCGCGACGTCGCCCCCAAGCCGCCGGAGTACCGCATCTCCGTGGTGCGCCCGGAGCTCAACAAGTACGGCCGCGTGACCTTCTCGCTGTCGGTGTACACCGAGAACCTGCGCGAGGGCTGCGTCCTGCTGGTTGACCTCTCGCGCATCGTAAACCAGAACCGTGAGGAAGCCCGGCGCATCGTCAGCTTCCTGTCCGGCGTCGCCGAAGCCATCAAGGGCAAACGCCGGGAAATAGCGCCTAATCTCTATTTGTTCGCGCCGCCCCACGTCCAGGTGAAAGGCGACGTGGCGCGTGATGGCGAACCCTGAACCGGATGTCCAAAAACAATAAGATCCGGCTCGTCAGCCTCGGCGGCATCGGCGAGATCGGAAAGAACTGCAACGTAATTGAGTGCGGCAACAGCGCCGTGCTGATTGACTGCGGGCTCACCTTCCCCGACGCCCACATGCTGGGCGTGGACCTGGTGATTCCCGACTTCACCTACTTGCTGCGCAACCGCAGCAAACTCAAGGCCGTCATCCTCACCCACGGCCACGAGGACCACATCGGCTCGCTGCCCTACCTGCTGCAGGATATGGTGCCGCCGGTGATATACGGCACTCCGCTGACCCTCGGCCTGGTGCGCTCCAAGCTCTCCGAGTTCACCCTCCCCGACAACCTGCCGTTCAAGGAGATTGAGGCGGGCGACCGCATCGAGATTGACCGCAATCTCACGGTGGACACCTTCCACGTCGCCCACTCCATCCCCGACGGGCTGGCGCTGGTGATTAACACCCCCGCCGGCAAGATCGTCCACACCGGCGACTTCAAGCTTGACCGCGAGCCCATTGACCATCTGCCCACCGACCTGGAGGGCATCAAGCGCGCCTGCGCGGGCGGCAACGTTCTCGCGCTGATGATTGACACGACCAACATTGAGCGCCCCGGCTGGACGGGCTCGGAGTCGGAGGTCGGCCCCGCGCTGGCCGAGTACTTTGAGACCCACAACGGCCGCATCTTCATCACCACCTTCGCCAGCAACATCCACCGCGTCCAGCAGGTGATTGACCTGGCCGAGGAGTACGGGCGCAAGGTCTTCCTCGCCGGCCGCACGATGCTGAAAAACGAAGATATGGCGCGCTCGCTGGGCTACCTGCGGGTGCCGCCGAACCTCATCATTCCGCCGGACGACCTCACCCGCTACCCGCCGCGCAAGATCGTGGTGCTGGCGACCGGCAGCCAGGGCGAGCCGATGGCGGCGCTGTCCCAGATCTCGCGCGAGGAGCACCGCTTCGTCAGCGTGCAGGAAAGCGACCTGGTCATCTTCTCCGCCAGCCCCATCCCCGGCAACGAGACCTTCATCTTCAGCGTCATCAACGACCTCTTCCGCCTGGGCGCGGAAGTCATCTACGGCCTGGACGCGGGCGTGCACGTCTCCGGCCACGCCGCGCGCGAAGAAATCCACCAGATGTACGAAGCGGTGCGCCCGCGCTGGGTCATCCCCGTCCACTCGCAGTACCGCCACCAGATGCTCTTCCGCAAAGTGGCGGAGGACTGGGGGCACAAGTCCGGCGATGTGGTGATAATGGGGATGGGCGACGTGCTCACGATGGATGCGCAGGGCTGGGAGCTCGGCGAGAAGGTCAAGTCCGGCGCGGTGCTGATTGACGGCCTGTCCATCGGCGGCGTGTCCAGCAGCGTCGTCCACGAGCGCACGATGCTCGCGGAGGACGGCGTGATTGACTACGTGCTGGTGCTGGATCACACCGGCGACCACATCCTCTACGGCCCCGAGGTCAAGGCGCGCGGCTTCCCCTCCGAGCGCCAGAACCCGCAGCTTTACGCCGAGATGAAAGAGGCCCTCACCGAGGCGCTGTTCCACAACCGCATGCGCAGCACCGCGCACCAGACGCAGCTGCGCAACAACCTGGCGAACACCCTCCAGCGCTTCGTCTCCCGCAAGCTCGGCATCAGCCCCACGGTGATGGGCTCGGTCATCCACCTTGAACCCTCCGCGCACCAGGGCGGGGGCGGCTCCCGCAAGAAAGGGAAGCGCTAGCCGTGGCCGATTACCTGACGCTGCTGCTGCTGGGCGTGGTGCAGGGCTTCACCGAGTTCCTCCCGGTCAGCTCCTCCGGCCACCTGGTGCTGCTGGAAACGCTCACCGGCTTCAACCCCCCCGGCGTCGTGGTGGAAGTCGCGCTTCACGTCGCCACGCTGCTGGCCGTCCTCATCTACTACTTCCGCGACGCGGCCGAGATTCTTCGCTTCCGCCCCGGCGCGCGCGTGTCGCGCCCCGGCCTCTACTTCCTCTACCTCGCCCTCGCCACCGCCGTCACCGTCGCCTTCATCTACCCGCTGCGCCACTTTCTGGAGGGCCTGACCGAAGGCCCGCACGCCACCCTCGCGCTGGTCTTTACCTTCACCGCCACCGCGCTGATGATGATCGCGGCCGACCGCGTCATCCGCTCGTCAGCCGTGCGCGCGCGCGAAGTCACCAGCCTGGGGATTCTCTCGGTGCTGGCCATCGGCCTGGTGCAGGGCATCGCCGCGCTGCCCGGCATCTCGCGCAGCGGCTCCACCATCTTCGCCGGCCTGCTGCTGGGCCTCCGGCGCGAAGAAGCCGCGCGCTTCTCCTTCCTGCTCTTCGTCCCCGCCGCCATCCTCGCGGCCATCTACGAATTGCTCCAGCTTGAGGGCGGCAGCCTCGCCTTCCCGCCCGCGCTCATCGGCCCGCTCATCGTCGGCTTCCTCGCCGCGCTCGTCTGCGGCCTGCTCGCCATCCGCTTCCTCCTCGCCGTCCTCCACCGCGCCCGCCTGAGCTGGTTCGCGGTCTATCTCGTCGTGGCCGCCCTGGTCTCGCTATCGGTTTCGCGGTGGTAAAACGCGCCCTCCTCCCGTAGGGGCACAGCATGCTGTGCCCGTTCCCCAGCCACCAGAGGTGCAACCCCGCGAAAGCGGAGTCGCGACTTTCCAGTCGCGATTCCTTCCCTCTTGGCCGAATCGTGCGCTATGTTCTAGGTCGAAGTATCTGCCTAACAGCCCCCATCCTTCTAGAGGGATAACGGGCACGGCGTCCGCCGTGCCCCTACATTTCCTAGCTCCCTTCTTGCCTCCCCTCGGCCGCTACGGTATAATCTCTGTAGGATACCATCCAGTGTTCCTGCGGGGACGCTGGATTTCTTTTATGGGGAGAGGAATTGCCCAGCCAACCACCTGAATCACGGGCAAACGCTCGCGCCACCGTTTTCTGTTCGTCCAACAACCGAAAACGAACTACCAACTACCGCTCTTGACACCGCCCGTCCCTCTGCGTTACAGTAATCCCGAATATCAGGAGGGGG
>CAZKNJ010000014.1:0-47769 GCA_964554185.1 uncultured Planctomycetales bacterium
AGATAACATCTCCCCTTAACCTTCCAGCACCGGGCAGGCGTCAGACCCTATACATCGTCTTGCGACTTAGCAGAGTCCTGTGTTTTTAGTAAACAGTCGCCACCCCCATTTCTCTGCAACCTCCTTCGGCTCCAAAAGCAAGTTCTTTCACCTAGTGGAGGCACACCTTCTCCCGAAGTTACGGTGTCAATTTGCCGAGTTCCTTAACCAGAGTTCTCTCGAGCGCCTTAGGATACTCACCCCGCCTACCTGTGTCGGTTTACGGTACGGTCACCATATTGACTCGCTAGAGGCTTTTCTTGGCAGTATGGGATCAACCAGTTTGTGTCCAAAAACGGACTCCTCATCACCTCTCAGTGTTGAATAAGAGAGCGGATTTACCAACTCTCTCCACCTACGGGCTTGAATCCGGACATCCATCACCGGACTGGTCTACCCTTCTGCGTCCCCCCATCACTCAAACGCCAATTTGGTGGTACAGGAATATTAACCTGTTTCCCATCACCTACGCCTTTCGGCCTCGGCTTAGGGGCCGACTAACCCTGAGCAGATTAACTTTACTCAGGAAACCTTAGATTTTCGGCGAACACGTTTCCCACGTGTTTTATCGCTACTAATGCCAGCATCCTCTTTTCCCTCTCCTCCAGCAAGTCTCACAACTCACCTTCACAGGTTAAGGGAATGCTCCCCTACCGCTTCCCGATAAATCGGGAAACCCGTGGCTTCGGTGTACAACTTAGTCCCGAGTATTATCGGCGCTAAACTGCTTGACCAGTGAGCAATTACGCACTCTTTAAATGGTGGCTGCTTCTAAGCCAACATCCTGGTTGTCTGTGCCGCTTAACATCCTTTATCACTAAATTATAACTTGGGGACCTTAGCCGACGGTCTGGATTCTTTTCCTCTCGCTTACGAAGCTTATCCCTCGCAAGCTGACTCCCGATCAACATGTCTACGGCATTCGGAGTTTAACAGGGGGCGGTACCCTTGTGAGGGCCCTAACCCTATTAGTGCTCTACCTCCGTGACACTTTTAATCGAGGCTAGCCCTAAAGCTATTTCGGGGAGAACGAGCTATCTCCGAGTTTGATTGGCCTTTCACCCCTACCCACACCTCATCCAAGCGTTTTTCAACACGCCCTGGTTCGGACCTCCACGACATCTTACTGCCGCTTCATCCTGGACATGGGTAGATCACCCGGTTTCACGTCTACCGCAGGTAACTATGGTCGCCCTATTCAGACTCGCTTTCGCTTCGGGTACATCTCTTAAAGACTTAGCCTTGCTACCTACGAGTAACTCGCTGGCTCATTATGCAAAAGGCACGCTGTCACCCCGTAAAACGGGGCTCCAACTGATTGTAGGCAACTGGTTTCAGGTACTATTTCACTCCCCTCCCGGGGTACTTTTCACCTTTCCCTCACGGTACTTGTCCACTATCGGTCGTCGGAGAGTATTTAGCCTTGGGGGTTGGCCCCCCCATCTTCCTACAGGGTTTCACGTGTCCCGTAGTACTCGGGAAACTCGGCGGAAGCCCACAACCTTTTATGTACAGGGCTGTCACCTTCTTTGGCGCGCCTTTCCAGGCGCTTCTACTAGGTTGAGGGTTTATAACTTCCTTCCCGCTCCACAGGCGGGATAGCCGTCTCCAAAACCCCGTGCCAGCAACGGCTGCGGCCTTACACTGACACGGTTTGGGCTCTTCCCCGTTCGCTCGCCACTACTAGGGGAATCGAGGTTTCTTTCTACTGTCCAGCTACTAAGATGTTTCAGTTCGCTGGCTTCCCCCCTGCAGGCTATGTATTCACCTGCAGGTGACCCACGATTAAGCGGGCCGGGTTACCCCATTCGGAAATCCCCGGATCACAGGTTATCGCACCTCCCCGAGGCTTATCGCAGCTGACCACGTCCTTCATCGGCTTCCGACGCCAAGGCATCCACCATACGCCCTTAGTATCTTGACCACTCTACCTTGATTTGCGATTTGAAGAAGCCTCCACGATGGCGGACTTCGAAAACCGTATGATCAAGGCAGAGCAAAATGCTAAGGCAAGTTGCAATCTACCCAAATCACGGTTTTCAAAGTACCCAGAGGCGCACAGCTCTCCCCGAGCGGGGAAAACCGATTGTCTCTATGACCTACCACCATAGAAAGTAGCATGTCGATGCGCTTCCGCCATCGGAAGCAGTAAATGAATCTACCACGGTCGATGTCTGGTGTCAAGACCATTTGCGGTGAAAACCGCGAAATCCGTAACCCAATTCATACCTCTAACCGGAAGGGAACAGCCCAGGCCCCAGCTTTACCCGGCGGTCAGAACTCCGGTGCCGGGCGGGGTGGACACGCCTTCGCCCGGGGCAGTTTCTCCTTCAGCACCCGCAGCAGCTTCCTCCCCCGCCTTCTGGGCCGCCTTGCGGTCTTCCTCGCTGGTGAACAGGAAGCTCTTGCTGATGCCGCTGAAGCGGATGATGTTCTTGTCCGTATCAATGAACAACTTCTCCGCCAGGACATACTCGTCCTCGCCGCGGAAATAGGTCACGTTTCCTTCCAGGCGCAGCTCCTTGGCGGTGTCATCAAAGACCAGATCGTCCGCCACCAGCATTTCATCGCCGCTGACGACTTTCACGTTACCCCACTGGTGCAGCACGCGCCTGTCGTAATTCAGCGTCATTTGGTCGCTCATGCTCACTACTTCCCGCTCCAGGAACTTCTTCGTGTCTTCGTCCGGCTCGCCCTCGATGAGCTTGCCTTTGCGCAGCCACTCGCCATTCTGTTGGTAGAAAGCGACCGAGCCTTCAGCGGTCATCATCTTATTGCCGTCGTCAAACACCACGCTGTCGGCGTAGAGCACCTTGTCGTCCTGGGCAATTGCCACCTGCGCTTCCGTATTTCCGCGCATTGTGGTGATGTCGCTGTCCTCGCCGGTTTCCACGAAGTCGGCCTCGATGGTCGTCTCGTTCTCAGTCAGCGCGCGGGCGAGGTCCACATCTCGCTCCTCCACCAGCTTGTTTTCGAAGATCCACTCGGTATCCAGCAGAGTCATGAACACGCTGCCGGTCATGCGGTAGGTTTTGGCGGAGGGGTTGTATTCCAGCGTGTCCATCGTGCTGGAAAGGTCCTTCTGGAGAACCTTGACCTCACCTTTGGCCATCATCTCCTCGGTGTCCCAGTTGTAGGTGAGGACATTAGCGTAAACCTCGGTGGGCTCGTTCTTGAAGACATTGATGGTGCGCTCGCGTTTGGGGACTTCCTCTCCGGTGGGCTCCTTCCCGGTCGTCTTTTTCTTGAACTTCACAAAGGTCTTGGCGACGAAGGCCTTCTCCGGGAAGCGGATGCGCAGGTCTTCGCAGGACAGCTCGTAGTTTGGCTCCACCAGCCGCACTGAATCACGCAGGTCCACCGTCTCGCTATTCTGGTCAATGTGCCCTTCCATCGCGTCCGCTGTGATGTCGCGGTAGTAAAGGCTGATGCGCCCCTCCATATCGTATTCCTTCTGCTGGGTGTTGCCCTTGATGCGGCCGCTGCCGACGACCACCCGGGCGTACTCCTTGGACAGCCCTTTGCCTTTCACTTCCAGTGCGAGCTTCACCGCCTCCTCGGTCGTCAGTATCTCCTGCTCAAAGGGCTTCTCCTCCTCCGGCTTGGGCGCGGGAGCCGATTCAGCTGGAGGAGGCTTTGCCTCCGGCTTGGGCTTTGGTGTGGGCTTCTCTGGCGTCTCCACAGGTGGCTTCGGCTTTTCCTCCACCGGCTCGTTGAACAGCGCCGCCAGCACCCGCTGCCACTGCTCAACTGAGGGCACTTTTGGCACGAGTTCACTTACGCTGAAGGATATCGCTGACGTTCCACCCTTGCGCTTCCCTCCGCGCCAAGCGTCGCCGGGCGGAGGTTCAATGAGCCGTTCGGGTGGAATCTCCTCCTCAATCCTCTCGCCATCGGCGGTCGCGCCATCCTCTCCGCTGCTTGCGTCAGCACCAACTATCTGGCTCTCCTCACTCTGAGCAAGTGCAGTGGCAACCGGCGCATGCGCGAGTATCAGCGCTGCCAGAAACAGAAACGCGGCGAATATTAGAGACGCGCGTGTCATTTCCCGGATTTCACCACCACGGCGCGGCCTCTGCCAGCGGAGCTTTCCGGCGTTTCGGGGCTGCCGCCAGTTGCTGGTTCCTCGCGCGGTTTTTCATTCTTCTCGCCTTTGATGCGCTTCAGCGCTTGGTCGATATCCTCCAGGTACTTCGGCGGTATCTTGATCGTGACGGTGCCGGCGCCGTTGACTTCGATATCTTCGGCGTCGGAGTAGTAGATTATCTGCTGGCCGTAGAATTCCTGGTTCTCCTTGTCTACGAAGTAAGCATTGCCGTTGGCGATGAACTTCTTCTCGGAATCGGTGTACAGCACTTCGTCGCAGCGCACGCGGCGGTTTTCCTGCTTCACGCGCACGTTGCCGGCAGCGTGGAAGTCGTTGCGGTTGAGGAAGACAACCATCCGGTCACCGCTGATATCGGACTCCTCCTGGAATATCTTCTTGAGCTCCTGTTCCTTCACCGCGTCAAGCAGTCCTTCGTCAAACATCCACTTGCCGCTCTTCTGCCACATGCGGACGCCGCCTTCAATGAAGAGCGCACGCTGGGTGCCTGGCATACCGGTCTGGCGGTAATAGCCGAAGTACACCGCCTCATCCGCTTCCATCAGCCGGCCATCCTGCACAATCGTCGTCGGGGCGAAGGTGCGCACATAATCGTCCTTCCAGTAATACTCCACGTCCTCGGTGGTGAACCAGGTGCGCTCACGCTTCATCACCTTGAGGGCCTTATCGTCCTTGGCGCCAGGCTCGCTGGGAAGAATCGTGCCCTTGACGCTGCCCATCGCCTTCACCCATTCGGCGTCAATGTGCACCTCAATATGGTTCGCGAACACTTCCACTTCTTTGCGCTTGAAGAAGAGCTGGCGCGGATCCGGCTCGTAGTCCTCAATGCGGACTTCCTTGCCGTCCGGCGCAACCACGCGAAACGGCTTGTCGTGGAAGCGCGAGGTTGCGAGGATTATCTGGCCCTTGCGGTCGTACAGCAGCTTCTCGGCGGTCATGGTGACCCGTTTGAAATCCTCCAGCTTCAGCTCCTGCTTGACCAGGTCGTGTTTCTCAAACAGCTTCTGGTCCTCCAGCTTCTGCACCCAGAGGAAAACGTGGCCCACCGCTTCAATGTGGTCCAGTTTCTTGTCCGACTGCATGTAGTCGGTCTGGATATAATTGCCTTCCTCGGTGAGCAGCTTGGCGCCCTCGGGGAAGACAAACCGCTGGTAGTAGTCATACCAGATAACGCGGGTCGTTACCACGTCAACATCGTCCGCCGTGCGCATTTGCAGCCCGTCAGACATCTCCATGTTGCGGGATCCGCGGTGGTATTCCAGCTTGCCCACTTTGGCCGTCAGCGATGGCTCGCCCTTGTCGTAGAAGTTGGCAGTGGTATTGACGAAGGTCACCAGATCGCGGGCCTCGTCCACCGTAACGCTCTCGGCCTGGATGTCCCAGACCTTCTCGCCTTCCACGTTGAAGCCCTTCATCTCCGGCGTTTCCAGCTGGAGGGTGTAGCGCTCGGCGCGCTGGCGCTCCAGGATGTTCTGTACTTCCCGGTCGCTGAGCTTGAATACTACGCCAACAAGCAGGAGGAGCAGCGCGAAAGCTAGGAAACCGAGCAGCGTCCGCACGCGCGCGGCCCGGCGTTCGCGCATGGCGAACCGCTCTCTTTCGCGCGTGTCGTTCGGAAGTCTCAAGCCCGACCCGATTATATCACCGCCTTGGACGCTGAAAGCGCCCGCATATCTGATAGAATCGGTTTCTTAGACGCATCTGCACTCTGTTTTGTTGGAGCAACATGATGAAACACGAAATCGCCGACCCCGCTCTCGCCCCCCAAGGGAAAACCCGCACGCTCTGGGCCGCGTCGGAGATGCCGGTGCTGGCAGCCATCGCGGAGCGCTTCAAGAAAGAGCGCCCCCTCAAAGGGCAGCGCATCGCCGCGTGCCTGCACGTCACCACTGAGACTGCCAATCTGATGATGGCGCTGAAGGCCGGAGGCGCGGAGCTTCACCTGTGCGCCTCCAACCCGCTGTCCACCCAGGATGACGTAGCGGCGCACCTGGTGAAGCATCACAGCATCGCGGTGTCCGCCGTGCACGGCGCCAGCCGCACGCAGTACTACCGCCATATCAGGAACTCGCTGGCGATGAACCCGACGCTCACGATGGACGATGGTTGCGATCTCGTTACGACACTTCAGCAAATGGGGCCAAGGCGCTACGAGCAGGTTATCGGTGGAACCGAGGAAACCACCACTGGCGTCGTTCGGCTGAAGGCGATGGAGACTGGAGGGGTGTTGCCCTACCCGATTATCGCCGTGAACGACGCGATGACGAAGCACTTCTTTGACAACCGCTACGGCACCGGCCAGAGCACGATTGACGGCATTATGCGCGCCACCAACACGCTGCTGGCGGGCAAGGTCTTTGTGGTCGCCGGGTACGGCTGGTGCGGACGCGGGCTCGCCATGCGCGCTAGAGGAATGGGCGCGCGCGTCATTGTCACGGAGATTGACCCGGTGAAGGCGCTGGAAGCGGCGATGGACGGGTTTGAAGTGGCGCCGATGGAGCTGGCTGCGCCGATGGGCGATGTGTTTGTGACCGTGACCGGCTGCCGCGATGTTATCCGAAAAGAGCACTTCGCCCGGATGAAGAATGGAGCTATCGTCGCCAACTCCGGCCACTTTGATGTGGAGGTTGATGTAGCCGGGCTACACAAGATGGCCAAGACTGCGCGGCGGTCGCGGGAGAATGTGGAGGAGTTTGAGCTATCGCGCGGACGTGTCGTTCGTCTGCTCGCCAAGGGGCGACTGGTGAACCTGTCAGCCGCCGAGGGGCATCCGGCGGCGGTGATGGATATGAGCTTCGCCAACCAGGCGCTGTGCGCGGAATACCTGATGAAAAAGGCCGGGAAGCTGGAGCGGAAGGTCTATCCGGTGCCGGAGAAGATTGACGCGCAAATCGCCCGCCTGAAGCTGGCCGCCATGGGGCTGAAGATCGACCGGCTGACGCCCGGGCAGCTGAAGTACCTCTCCAGCTTTGACGTGGGTACCTAGCGCCTTACGCCTGTCCGCCGGTCTTGCCGCCCGCCGGGAAGCCCGGCGGCCCCGGCCCCTTGCGCGCCTGGCGCATCATGTTGTTCACGAAGCGCATCTTCTCGATTTCCAGCACGGAGACCACGCGCATATCGTTGGTCTTGCCGTCAACCTTGACCTCCACGCTGCCGTCATTGTAGAAGTCAATGGTCAGCCCGTACTTGCCAACCACCTTGCGGTCCTTGGGGACGTTTCCTTCCATCTAAGTTCCTCCCAGCACCCGGCGGATGGCGTCCAGGGACTTCCCCCGGTGGCTCACCGCCTGTTTCTCCTCCAACGCGCATTCACCAAAAGTCCTGCCATACAGCTCGTAATAGAACACTGGATCGTAGCCGAAACCGGAGTTCCCACGCGGCTCGTCCGCGATGTAGCCTTGAACCTCGCCCTGCACTTCGGCCACGACCACGCCGTCTCGGACGAGCGCCATGGCGGAGACGAACCGCGCCCGGCGGCTCTCCGGCGCCACGCACCTGCGTTCCTTTAGCTTCGCCAGCACCAGGGCAATGCGCTCGGGGTCGGACTCCGCCACGCGGCTGGAGCGCACCCCGGGAAAGCCGTCAAGCGCAAACACCTCCAGCCCAGCGTCCTCCGCCAGCACATAGGTTCCCGCCTCCAGGTAGGGCGTCAGAGCTCTGGCGTAGGCAAGAGCCTTAGTGCGAGCATTAACGGCGAAGGTGCCTCCCTCCTCCTCTGGCTCCACAACCGGAGGAAACGCTTCCAGCCCCCTCACCTGCGATGCGCCTTCAAGACGGTGCCTTGCCTCCCGCAATTTGCCCGCGTTTCTCGTGGCAAAAACAACCGTGGGAAGCGTCGCACTTTCGGCGTTACTTGGGCGCACTTGCGGTATTATATCAGCCGCCGCGCGGCGCGTTTTGCCGCTGCTTGCTGTTAAGGCGGCGCGTGGAGCTGAAGTACGAGTTACACCAACAAAATCGCCTATTCGCTGTATCCGCTGAACTGGATTCGGCTGGGCCTCATCGACAAGTACACGCTGCACTACTTCAGCCTCGGCTCCATACTGGGCGGATTGTCCGGTGGGCTGTGGACCATCGCGGCCATCGTCCTGCAGAAGTCGCTTAACGGCAGCAACTTCGAAGTAACTATCTTCTCCATGATCGGCCCCATTACCGCCCTCTTCGCCATCTTCGCGGCGGAGTGGATGCGCGGGCGCGACAAACGGCGGTTCATCTTCTGGTCGGGGCTGTTCGGACGTTTGCCGATGGTGCTGATGCTTTTCATCTCTGACAGCACTATCTTCATCCTCCTGGCGTTCCTGAGCTTCATCTGCGGCTCGGTGCTCACGCCCGCGGTCAACTCGCTGCTGCAAACCAACTTGACACGCAGGACGCTGGGAAGAATGTACGGCTGGCTGACCGTGCTCACTACAGTCACGCTGATAATCGCGACGGTGGCCAGCGGCTACATTCTTCAGTGGGACCCCAACTCTTACCACTGGCTTTTCGCCCTATCCGCCGTGCTGGGCATTGCGTCAAGCACTGTAATCGCGCAGATTCGGCCTCGCCGGACTGCCTTCGTTAGCGAGCGCACGCTGTACTTGCGGCATGTGCCGTTTATGCAGGTGCTGCGCACGAGCTTCATCGTTCCGTTGCGCAGCAACGCCAGCATAATGTTACGGAACAAGGGCTTCGCCATTTTTGAGCGTAACTTCTTTCTGTACGGTTTAGCGTTCATGGTTCTCCTGCCCGTAGTTCCAATATTCCTCGTAGAGAGGCTGAATATCGCTTACGACCAAGCGGGAATGGCGCTCGGGCTCTTCAGCCAGATTGGGATTCTCGTGATGACCCCCATCTTCGCAATCATCTACGATCGGCTGCACCCCGTCTCATTCTCGCGCTGGGTGTTCCTTCTGTTGGGCTTCTACCCGTTGACGCTGCTGGCTTCCGGCGCGCTCTCCTCCGCCACGGGCACGTCTCCCATCATCTGGGCGTACATCGCCTATCTCATATTCGGCTTCGGGATGGCCGGCCTCAGCCTGGTATGGATGCTCGGCTCTATTCACTTCGCCGGCAGAGGGGACGCGACTCCATACAGCGGCATTCACACAACTCTGGTTGGCCTCCGGGGTATGGTTGGACCGCTCATAGGGTATTTCGTCAACCTTTACTTTGGGCCGGAAGCCGTGTTCGTTTTGGGCGCGGCGCTGTTCTGGCTGGCGTCCTTGCTGATGTGGAAGCTCTATCGCGACATCCATGCCGGCCGTGTGGCCGAAGTTGAGGCTTAAGCCGTACTCGGGTGCGCTATAATCGCGCTATGTCCACACTTAAGAACCTCCAATCGCTTCTCGAGTCGTTCCGCACGGCCACGATTGAACAGGCCGAGTTCATGTACGTGGAGTCCCGCTCCATCCGCGTAGCGGCCCGCGACCGCAAGATAGAGAACATCCAGGAGAGCCGCAGCCGGGGGCTGGGCATCCGTGCGCTGGGTGGCGGACGCATGGCCTTCACGTACACGAACGACCTTTCGGCAGAAAGCCTGCACGCAGCGCGCCGGATTCTGGAGGAAACCCTCGCCGTCAGCGAGCCGGATGAACACCATGCACTGGCTTCACCGGCGGATACCGCCCAAGCCGAGCTGGAGCTTTCCGACGACGGGCAGCCGGATGTCACCGCGCTGAAAGAGCGTGTTCGCACGGTTGAGGCCGCCGGCCTGGCGGTTGAAGGCATCGCCAAAGTGGAGGCCACCGCTGAAGCCAGTACTGCAACGGCGTTCCTGCTCAACACCAACGGCGTTGTTTGCACGGAAAACTCGACCCGTTACGGGCAGGCCGCCTCCGCCCATGCCCACAAGAACGGCCTCAAAGAGGTCGCCTGGAGCCACAATTCAACGCGTCACCAATCTGACCTGATGCCGCCTGAGGGCATCGGTCGCGAAGCCGCGCTCTGGTCAACCGGACTGCTGGGATCTACCCCGCTCCCAAGCAAGGAGCGCCCGGTGGTGTTCCTTCCGCAGGCGGCGGAGCAGATGCTGGGATACTACGCGGCTGCGTTGGACGGAGAGATGGTCAATCTAGGCGCGACGTTCATGGTGGGCAAGGTAGGCGAGCGCGTGGGCTCGGAGCTAGCCAACATCGTGGAAGTGCCGCACCTCCGCCGCGGAGCGGAGGCGACGCTCTGGGACGGCGAAGGCGTGCCCACCCGTTCAAAGGACGTTGTGCAGGGAGGCGTGCTGAAGTGCTACTTCCACAACCTCTATTCCGCCCACAAATCCGGCGCCGAACCGCAAGGCAACGCCACGCGCGGCGGGTATTCCTCGCTGCCCGGCATCGGCAGCTTCAACCTGCATGTTTCCAATGGGCAGACGCCGTTTGAGGAACTCATTGCGGACATAGACGACGGCCTGCTGGTTTACTACATAATGGGCCACGGCCCCGATATGGCGTCCGGCACCTTCTCCGCCGGCGTGAAGGGCTGGCATATAGAGAACGGCAAGGTGGCGAAGCCCGTCGGCCAGGTCACAGTCAGCGGAAGCATGCTGGACCTCCTGGGCGACCTTGAATGCGTCGCCGACGACCTTGACCTAATGCGGCCCTACAGCTCACCTTCGCTGCGCATCAAGAAGATGGCCGTGAGCGGCACTTAGCAATGGAGCGTCTGCTTTATGCTGCGGCTATCGCGGCGCTGCTCGCAGTCGCTGCGGCTTCGTTTGAACTGGTGACGATAGGCGGCGCCATCGCAGGCGCTGCTGTTGCATTCGTCATTTGCGCTTCTCTCGGGCTACCCGGACTTCTGATTTTACTGGCATTCTTCCCGGTTACCTCCGGGCTGTCATACGTTAATGCCAGGACTATCGCGCGCCGCAAGCCATCCGGCAGTGCGAACTTAGCTCCTACCGACGGACTGAAACGGGGAGCGCCACAAGTGCTAGCCAACGGCGGGATAGCCGCATTGTTGGCAGCTTACCATGCACTGACTTCGCCCAACGGTATGGTGCTGATCGAAGGAAGGGAACGGCTGGTGGAAGATGCCGGCTGCATCTTCTTCACCGCGGCAATCGGTCCACATAGTGCGCTCTTTCCAGCAATCGCCGCAAGCCTTGCCAGTGCTGCGGCGGATACAGCTTCTCACGAGATTGGCGCCGCCTTGCGCGGCCGCACGATTCAGTTTCCGCAGTTTCGGCGGGTGCAGCCGGGCGCCACCGGCGGCGTGAGCCTGGAAGGCACACTCGTCGCTATCCTGGTAATCGCCGGTTTCGTCTTTCTCGCTCAGTATCTGGGGCTTGCCTTGGGATGGCGCGAAGTCGCGGCGGTTGCGGCGGGAGCTGCGTGCGGAAACCTGGCGGACACGCTAGTAGGCAGCTTGGTGGAAGGCAGAGCGAGATGGTGGGGAAACAGCCTGACGAACCTGGTGGGGACTGCGGTTGCGGCCGTGGCCGCGCTGCTTATCGCGCTATAGCGAAGGGATTATAGGCGGCGGCCAAAGGCGAAGTGCTTGCTGAAGTAGTCTTCAGACAAGGATGATACTCCCACCTTGCCCACCGACATGCTGGCGTGGATGAAACGCCCGCCGCCAAGATAGATACCCACGTGTGAGAGGAAGCCCGGATCGCGCCAGTCGCGGAAGAACACCAGGTCGCCCGACCGAAGCTGGCTGCGGGACACCATCAGGCCTTCCTTCGCCTGGTAGGAGGCCCGGCGCGGCAGGCTCATCCCTTGGTTGGATGCGGCCTGGCAGATCAGCCCGGAGCAGTCTATTCCGCTCTTGGAGTTGCCGCCCAGCACGTACTTGGTGCCGGTGTAGCGCTGGGCGTCCCGGATGAGCTGTCCGGGGTCCAGCCTGGGGGTGTAGCTGTAATTGCCGTCGTAGGAGGTCGGATAGTTCTTCCCGATGCAGTAGCCATCGTTGGCCTTCTCGCCGTTGCTGCGGTGCGGTGACTTCATGCTGCCGAAGTACTGCTCGTCGGGATGGGTGGTTCCCAGGCGCATGGTCTCCCGCAGCGGGTTGATGCGCTTGGGCTGCGGCGGCAGGTAGTCAATGAACTCCACCGCATACTGGTCAACGTAGAGGAACGACTCGGTGACCGGGTCCTTGACCAGGAAGAAAGTCCTGACCCGTTCCACTACTTCCAGTACCTCAAAGAGCTCGGTCTCGCGGATGATCCGGCTGCGGTGGCTGGGGCCGGCGGTCAACGCCGCGGACGAGGAAATCACGCGGACGTATTCGCCAATAGATACGGTGTCGGAAGCGGCGCGGGCTGAAGGCGTAAGCGCCAGCACTGCGACCACAGACGCGAGCAGTGCCGCCAGTGCAATGCCGCGCCTGATGTATAGGCGATAGACCATAGTTTAGCGTTTGCTGAACTGGAAGCGCTTACGGGCGCGCTTCTGGCCGTACTTTTTGCGCTCTTTCGCGCGAGGATCGCGCTTGAGCAAGCCCTCCTTCTTGAGGGCCGGACGGTAATCAGGATTGATGAACTCAAGATAACGGGCGATGCCCAGGCAAATGGCGTCGGCCTGGCCAGTCGTGCCGCCACCCTCCACCCTGGCGTAGACGTCAAACTTCTCTTCTAGCCCCAAAGTCCGCAGGGGCTCGAGCACTTTCAGCTGGCCATACGGCATCGTGAAGAAGTCGGACAACGGACGCTGGTTTATCAGCACGTTCCCGCTGCCGGGCTTTAGGTAGATACGCGCCACGGAAGTCTTCCGACGGCCAACTGTTATTTGTTGCTTTTCTTCAGCCATGTTTCCTGTTAGACCTTAGATTTTACCAAGTTGTTCGCGCGACAGCACAACCGGCTGCTGCGCCTGATGCGGGTGGTGCGTGCCGGCGTAGACCTTGAGCTTGGTTATCAGCCGATCGCCGAGTTTGTTCTGGGGCAACATCCCCCGCACAGAGTCCATAACCACCTTGCGCGGAGACTTCTTCAGCTTCTCCGCGAAAGTCTCCGATTTCAGCCCGCCGATGTACCCGCTGTGGCGGTAGTAGATCTTCTTGTTCTCCTTACCAGCGGTCAGCCGCACCTTGCCTGCGTTGACCACCACCACGAACGCGCCGGTGTCCTGCCCGGGGGTGAAGGTGGGCTTGTGTTTGCCGATCAGCAGCTTGGCGACACCCGCGCACAAGCGGCCGAGAACCAGGTCCTCGGCATCAACGAGATACCACTCGCGTTCCACATCAGATTTCGTGTAATACGGCGTCTTATTCGTCATCGGTATCACCGCACGTTTCTTCGTCGTCATCAGCGCTTTCGTCCGATCCCTCATATAGCAGCCGCTCCGGGTAGTGCACCCCCGTGAGAGTAAGCCCGCGGCCCGGCATGTTGGTGAAATGCTGCCGCTCCTGCCGCTCCAGGGCGCCCGCCAGCTGGTCAAGTTGAAACCGCCCGTTTCCGATATCCACCAGCGAGCCAACCATCAGGCATACCATCCGGCGCAGGAAACGGTTCGCGCCCACCCGCACGGTAAGCAGCCTTCCGCGGTCGCCTAGTATGCACTTGTACACAGTGCATACGGGGTTCTTGACGCCCTCATCCTCTATCGCAAAGGACGAGAAATCATGCTCGCCCAGAAACAGCTGCGCCGCCAGCTGCATCGCCGGCACCTCCAGCGGGTGCGGGTAGTGCGCGGCGAACCTAGCGTACCGGATATCCGGACGGCGTCCCCGGTCAATCCGGTAGCAATAGTCCCGTTTCCAGGCATAGTAGCGGGGATGGAATCCCCGCGGAACTTCGAACGCGTCCACTACCACCAGGTCGCGCGGCAGCTTGTCGTTTAGGACATCCGCCAGCTTCGCTACGGGAAAGGGAAGCCGGGGCATCACCGCGACGGCTGTATTGTGCGTCGCGTGCACGCCTGCGTCGGTACGGGAAGCGAACAGGAGGCGGACTTTCCGCCCCACAATCTCTGAAAGCGCTTCTGTCAATGTTCCCTGCACCGTGCGCACCCCCGGCTGCACCTGGGAACCGTGAAAGCCGGTCCCGTCATACTGTACAACCAGCAAGATACGCTGTGTTGGTGCCGTCAATATTCAGCGAACCTACTCGGCGCCGGACTCAGGATGGCCGATCACCGACAGCCGGGCTATTACCGAACCGTCTCCACGACGGCGCTTGATTCTCACAACTTTGGTGTATCCGCTCTGGCGGTCCTTGGCCGCCGGAACAACCTTGGTCATCAACGCCTTGAATGGGCGTTTGCCATGCACGCCGCGCGCGACATTGCGCAAGTCACCG
Organism: uncultured Planctomycetales bacterium; assembly: GCA_964554185.1. Taxonomy (GTDB): domain Bacteria; phylum 4484-113; class 4484-113; order 4484-113; family 4484-113; genus CAZKNJ01. The sequence continues at coordinate 14,358 of CAZKNJ010000014.1, forward strand.
AGGGTGCCGCGCTTGGCCTTGGTTATCAGCCGCTCCGCCACTGACTGGGTCGCCTTGCAGCGAGCCAGCGTGGTTTCCACATGGCCATCAATGAACAACCGAGAAACGAGGCCGCGCAGCATAGCCAACCGCTGGTCCGTCGGCCTCCCGAGTTTCGCCACTCCATTCTTGTGCCGCATTCGCGCTAGTCCTCCCTCTCCGCCAGGAACAGCCCGAGTTCGGCAAGCTTATTGACGATTTCCACGAGCGACTTCTCGCCGAAGTTCTTGATGCTCATCAGCCGCTCAGGCGTGTATCTCAGCAGCTCTCCCACTGAACGTATCTTGGAGGCGGACAAGCAGTTGTAAGCGCGGCTGGAAAGGCCCAGCTCCTCTACCGGCATCTCCAGCTTACGCACCAGCTCTTCGTCCACCGCGGGCTCCTCGGTTATGCCGAGGAACTTGTTCTGCTCCTCGCGGAACCACTGGTAATAGGAGCTTAGCTGTGATGACGCTTCCGCCAGCACTTCGTCGGGGGTCTTGCTGCCGTTGCATTCAACAATCATCACCAGGCGCTCGAAATCCGTCTCCTTGCCCACTCGGGTATTCTCCACCGTGTAGGCGACCCGCTCCAGCGGGGAGAAGTTGGCGTCCAGCGCAATCTCGCCGATGGGCGCATCCTTGCGCTTCAGGTCCGCCGCCAGGACAAAGCCAACCCCACGGGAGATAGTGGCCTTGAGTTCCAGCGAGCGCTTTTTCTCAGTAATCGTACAGAGGTATGAGTCTTCAGGATGGACTATCTCAGCCTCGGGGTTCTTCTCGAAATCCGCCGCTGTCACCACCCGCTCGCCGGACACGTTCATCACCAGAACAGCCGACTGGACATTGTCCAGCAATCTTACCTTCACTTTGCGCAGGTTGAACAGCAGTTCGGTGGTGTCTTCCAGTATGCCCTGGAGTGTGGCGAACTCGTGTGGCACTCCCGCGATTTCCACGTGGGAAATGGAGTAGCCGGGTATGGACGATAGCAGCACCCGGCGGACGCTGTTACCCAGGGTAATGCCGAACCCGCGCGGAAGCGGCTCAACCACGAAACGCGCCCTGAGGCTGGGCGTGTCTTCGTGCCGCTCCATCTTGAGCAGCCCAAACTGCGGATTGGCCTCACGTGTTACTTTGCTTTCAATCATTGTTGCCCCTCACAGGTTACTAGACGCGGTTGGAGTAGTACTCAACCACAAGCAGGTGCTTGAAGTTATCCTCCATCTCGTCCGCCTTCGGCAGGCGCTTGATTTCGGCACGCAGTGTTTCGGGGTCAAACTTCAGCCAGTAATCGGCGGGAAGCTCGTCAAGCCCCCGCTCCTTGAGGTTCTTGTAGTACGGGCGGCTGCGCCTTTCCGCCTTTACTTCAACGATATCGCCGGGGCGCAGGAGAAACGACGGGCGGTCAACCACCCGGCCGTTGACCCAGAAGTGCCGGTGGGACACCAACTGGCGCGCCTGGGTGCGGGAGTCTGCGAGGCCGGAACGGAACACCACGTTGTCCAGCCGCCGCTCCATCAGGCGCACCAGCTCCTCGCCGGTTACGCCCTTGGACGCTTTGGCGTGCACGAAGTAGCGGCGGAACTGCCGCTCCCCGATGCCGAACATGCGGCGCATCACCTGCTTTTCGCGAAGGTGGATCGCGTAGTCGGTAGTCTTGCCGCGACGGCGTCGGGGGCCGGGCACGTAGTTGCGCAGCTCAATCGCGCAGCGGTCGCCCAGGCACCGCGCGCCCTTAAGATAGAGCTTCGCACCGGCAGCCCGGCACTTCTTGCACTTCGGTCCAGTATAACGTCCCATAGATGTTCCTCAAATCCTCCAGTAGCTAGATGCGGCGTCGCTTGCGCGGCCTACAGCCGTTATGCGGCACCGCGGTTACGTCCCTTATCATTTTGATCTTCAGCCCCTGGCTGTTGATAACGCGGACGGCAGATTCCTTGCCGCCACCCGGGCCCTTGGTGTAAACGGACACTTCGCGCATACCCATATCGCGCGCCTGCCGGCAGGCCTCTTCCGCCGCGACCTGGGCAGCATAAGCCGTGCTCTTCTTGGAGCCCTTGAAGCCCCTGGTGCCGGCGCTGGCCCACGCCACGGCGTTGCCCTCAGCATCGGTGACCGTGACCAGCGTGTTGTTGAAGGAGCTGCGCACGTAGATGCGCCCCTCCACCACGTTTCGCTTTGCCCGTTTCCGTCGCGGTTTCTGTTTGCCTTTAGCCAATGTGGAATACTCCCGATATTACTTCTTGCCCGGGCGCTTCTTGCCGGCAATCGCCTGGCGCTTGGGCCCCTTACGGGTGCGGGCGTTGGTGTGGGTCCGCTGGCCGTTCACCGGCAGGTTGCGCCGGTGGCGTATACCGCGGTAGGACCTAATCTCCATCAAGCGCTTGATGTTGAGCGTGACTTCCTTACGCAGGTCGCCTTCAGTAATCACACTCAGGTTGTGAATAGCGTCACGGAGCGAAACAACTTCATCGCTCGTGTACTCGCCGGCGCGCTTGGCGGGATCAATCCCGGCGGACGCCAGTATCCGCTTAGCGGCGGTCCGCCCGATGCCGAAGATGTACGTCAGGGCGATTTCGCCTCTCTTGTTGTCCGGTATGTCAACTCCGATGATGCGCACTTCTGCTCCTGTTAGCCCTGCCGCTGCTTGTGCCGGGGATTCTCACAGATGATGTAGACCTTGCCGCGCCGTCTGATCACGCGGCACTTTGCACAAATCCGTTTTACAGAAGACCTTACTTTCATTTGCCGGTCTCCGGCCGGTAACGATACGTAATGCGTCCCCTGGTGAGATCATAGGGTGATATCTCAACTTTCACCCTGTCACCAGGTAGGATGCGAATGAAATGAACCCTAATTTTACCACTTACGTGAGCAAGGATGCAATACCCTGGTTTCAACTCCACCTTGAACATCCCGTTCGGCAGAGCCTGGATAACCGTGCCTTCAGCCTCGATTACGTCGTCTTTTGGCACTAGTGGTTGAATACCTCCTTATTGACGCCCGAATAGCTCCCGGGCCTTCTTATTTCCCTCTTCGGTAAGGATGACCGCCGCGCCGTCCCAGATGGCGATAGTGTGCTCAAAATGCGCCGAAAGTGAGCCGTCAGCGGTGGAATAGGTCCACTCGTCGCCGCCCAGCACAATTTCCTCGGAACCCAGGCTGAACATCGGCTCCAGTGCGAGCACCATCCCGTTGCGCAGCTGCATTTTCTCGCCCGCCGGCACCGGGTAGTTGTAAATGGTCGGCGGCTCGTGCAGGTTGAAGCCGACACCATGGCCGGTCAGGTCGCGAATCACCTTCAAGCCGTTCTTAGCGGCCTGCCGTTCGATGGCTTCACTCACAGCATTCAGCCGAGCACCAGCCCGCGCTGCATCTACTCCGTCCTTCAGGGCAGAAGCCGTCGCTTCCAGCAGCACCCGCGTATCATCCGGCATTGCCCCGTTTCCCACGAAGTAGGTGCGCGCTGCATCAGAATAGTACCCATCTACTATGGCTCCGGTATCAACCGACAGAATGTCGCCTTCCCGAAGGATACGCTTCCGGTCGGGGATGCCGTGAACGATTTCCTGGTTCACGCTCGTGCAAAGCGCCGCCGGAAACCCCTGGTATCCTTTGAACGCCGGAGTGCCGCCAGATTTGGTGATGAACTCCTCAGCAAACCCGTTTAGTTCGCCCGTGCTTACGCCAGGCTTGATCCTCGCGCCCAGTTCGCGCAGTACGCGGGCAGTAATCTGGGATGCTTCGTAGATAGCACGGACATCTTCCTTTGTCTTCAACTTAACCATTGCTAGAATCGCCAAACACGGCGCTTTCCATCTCCCGGCTGATATCGTCCACCGCCTGCGTGCCGTCAATGCGCTTCAGCAGTCCGGCCTTTCGGTAGTGCTCAATGATGGGCTCGGTCTGCCCGTGGTACACGCGCAGCCGCTCGGCCAAGACTTCCTGCGTGTCGTCCCGCCGTTGCTCCAGGGCAACACCGTCATCGTCGCAGCGCTCGCCTTCTCTGGGCGGAAGCGTCACTAGGTTGTAGACCCGCCCGCACTCCGGGCAGAACCGCCGGTTCACGATGCGCTGTACGATGACCTCTTCGGGTACGTCGATGAGCACTGCTCCGGTCAGCTTGCGGCCGGTAACCGCCAGCACGCCGTCCAACATATGCGCTTGTTCCATGCTGCGGGGGAAGCCGTCAAAGACGAAGTCGGCCTCCGGGTTGGTTTGAATGGCACTGAGCACGAGATCGCGGACGATGGACGTGGGAACGAGCTTGCCGACATTCGTGAATGACTTGATCTCGGAGGCCAGCGCCGAGCCGCTCTCAATCTCGCTGCGCAGCGCTGCCCCCATATCAAAATGCAGGAAACCGTGCTTCGCCGAGAATCGGGCCGCCTGAGTGCCCTTTCCGCTCGCAGGAGGCCCGAGAAGAACGACCGCCTTGCTCACTTGGTGAACCCCGAGTAATGGCGCATCACCATGTGGGCCTGGAGTTGTTGAACTGTATCCAGCGCGACGCCGACGACGATGAGGAGGCTGGTGCCCCCGACGTAGAAGGTCTGAATCTGTACCTGAGTGAACTCGTACACAATCATGTTCACGATGATTGGCAGAATCGCCACGGTCGCGAGGAATATTCCGCCGAAGAAGGTGACGCGGTGCAGCACTTTGTCCAGGAAATCAAAGGTGGGCTTGCCCGGCCGGATGCCGGGGATGAACCCGCCGTGTTTCTTGAGGTTGTCGGATATCTCTTTAGTGTTGAATGTTATCGCTGTGTAGATGAAAGTGAAGAGGAAAACCAGCGCCCACTCCAATGCCATGTACCAATAAGAGTGGTTGAAGCGCCCCCACCAGGAGTTGCCCGCAGTCCATTCGGGCATGAAGGCGAGCAGAGTGGAGGGGATCATAAGCAGCGCTACGGCAAAGATGATGGGAATGACTCCCGCCATCGCCACCTTGATGGGCAGGAACGTGCTCTGTCCGCCGTATATCTTGCGGCCGATCTGCCGGCGAGCGTACTGGATGGGTATCTTGCGCACCGAAAGCTGAATCCAGACGATACCAAGGACAATCAGCACCAGGAACGCGCCGAACAGCAGAATAGCGGCCCAGCGGCTCTGCTCAAACTGGGCCTGGCTGATTTCGGTCGCCAACTGCCAGGGCACGCGAGCAACGATGCCGATGAAAATGATGAGCGAGATACCGTTGCCGATGCCCTTGTTGGTAATCTCGTCGCCCAGCCACATCAGGAAGCAGGTGCCTGCGACAACCACCAGAAGTGCCGTGGCGGGAGCGATGAGCATCATCGCGCCTTCGTAAGCGGGCGACAGGACGCCGCCTTGGAACGAGAAAATCAGCCCGGAGCCCTGAAGGAAGGCGAAAAAGATCGCCAGGTAACGGGTGTACTTGCTGATCAGTTTGCGTCCCTCGTCGCCCTCCTGTTGAATCTCCTTGAGCCGGGGCTCAATGGCAACGAGAATCTGCATGAGAATGCTGGCGTTAATGTAGGGCATGACGCCCAACGCCAGAATGCTGAACTTCCGCAGGGCGCCGCCAGTAAACAGGTCCAGCAGGCCGAACAGCCCGCCTCCAGCCGCTCCGGCTCGCTCAAAGAAAGTGTTTATCAGATCGGGCGGTATCCCCGGCGTGGGGACATGGGTGCCAATTACAAAAATCAGCAGCGCAAAACCCACGAACTTGAGCCGCCGCTTGATCTCCGGCACATTCCACGCCTGGACTATGTTGAGTGGGCTAGTCGCGGTGCTCAACGCCGACCTCCTCGCACTTTCCGCCCGCGGCCTCAATCTTCACACGGGCGCTCTTGCTGAATGCGTGAGCCCGAAAAGTGGCTGCGGTCGTGATTTCGCCGTGCCCCAGGATCTTCACGGGCATCGGCTTTCGCGGCAGCAGCCCCTGTGTGGCGAGAAATGCGAAATCCACCACCCCGCCCTCCGGGATGTCCTTGATGGATCGGAGGTTCACCGGGTAGAACTCCACCTTGTTGGTGCGCTTAAAGCCCGGCAGCTTGGGCATCTGGCGGTACGACTGCATGCGGCCACCTTCGAAGTTAGCGCCTTTGGTGCCGCCGGCGCGAGATTTCTGGCCCTTCATTCCGCGCCCCGAAGTCTTGCCCTGGCCCGCGCCGATCCCGCGCCCTATCCGCTTGCGCTTCTTGTCGGAACCGGGAGTCTGAACGAGTGGGATAGGCATCTAGCTCTCCTCCTCGCTATCGCCGGCACCGGCAGGATGTACGGGAACCGAAGCGGCTTTCGCCGGCTCGGCTTTGGCGGCCGGTGGATCACCGGCAGGCGCCGGCGGCGCGGCCTTGACGGCGGGTGCTTCATGGGCGGTCGTGGCTTTCTCCTTATCTTCCGCCGGCACCGCAGCCGCCTTCTTCCCGCCCACCTCAATCCGGTAGCCGCGATCGCGCCGGTGCTTTACCACCGTCTCAGGAGCCACAATCGTGAGCAGCGCCTCAAACGTGGCTTTGGCGCAGTTCACGCGATTGTTGCTCCCGATAAACTTGGCGGTGCAGTCGCTGACGCCTGCCAGCGCAAGCAGCGGGCGAGCCGGTCCGCCCGCCGTGATGCCGGCGCCTTCGCGCGCAGGCCGCAGCACCACGGTCGTGGTGCAGTATTTGTGCTTGATTTCGTAAGGAATAGTCGTGCCTCGCCGCGTGATGCTGACCATGTGCTTGCGGGCAAGCTCTTCGCCCTTGCGAATGGCCTCCACCACTTCCGGCGCCTTGCCGAGCCCGAGGCCCACGCTGCCTTCGCCGTCACCTACTACCACCAGCGCCGTGAACCTGAAGCGGCGGCCGCCCTTGAGCACCTTGGCGACGCGGTTGACGTAAAGCACCTCGGATTTGAACTTGGTGTCTTCCGGTTCCTGTCTCCGTTGTCTGTAATAACCCATGTGTTTCCTCTTAGAACTGCAAACCAGCTTCCCTGGCGGCGTCGGCAAAGGCCTTCACCGCGCCGTGGAACTGGTGTCCGCCACGGTCAAAGACCACGGCCTTGATGCCGGCGTCCAGGGCGCGCTTCCCCATTTCGCCGCCCAGCGTTTTCGCGGTCTCGACGGGCTTGCCGGTAAGCTTGGCCTTCAGGTCGGGCGTCAGACTGGACAGCGCCAGAAGCGTCTTGCCCCCGGTGTCGTCAATCACCTGCGCGAATATGTGGCGGTTGCTCTTGAACACCGCCAGCCGTGGGCGCTCCGGCGTGCCCTGGACCTTCCGGCGCATACGCCGGTGCCGGATTACCCTGAGACTGTTGCGTGATGTATTAGCCATACTGCGCTCCATTAGCCCGTTTTGCCGGCCTTGCGGATCACCCGTTCGCCTTCGTAGCGGATGCCCTTGCCCTTGTAGGGCTCTGGCGGGTACACCCGCCGCACCTGGTCCGCCCAGTGCCCGACGCGCTCACGGTCAATGCCGGAGATTGTAATGATACTGGTGGGAAGCTGCTCCTTGGTGGTCGTTCCCTCCATCGCCACTTTGACTTCAGGCGGGAAGTCGAACTCCACGGGATGGGAAAAGCCTATGTTGAGTGTGAGCTTACTGCCGGCGACGTTCACCCGGTAGCCAGTGCCGCGCACTTCAAGCTTCTTGGTGAAGCCTTCGGACACGCCCACTACAATATTGCTCACGAGCGCACGCGTCAGCCCGTGACGGGCGCGCACCGCCGGCTCGTTGCTCTTGCGCGAGAAGGTGATCTTCCCGTCAGCTATTTCAAAGTCAATGCACTCCGCCACCTCGTGCGCGAGTTCGCCCAGCTTGCCTTTCACCGTAATGGTGCGGCCCTTAGCTGCGGCCTCAACGCCGGGGGGAAGAGCGATAGGTTTTCTACCAACACGAGACATCTGTTACCAAACCTCCATCAGCACTTCGCCACCCACCCGCTTGCGCCTGGCCTCAACGTCGGACAGGACGCCGCTGGAAGTCGAGAGAATGCGGATACCGGTGCCGCCGCGAAGCGATACGTTCTTGCCACTGTCCACATACACCCGGCGGCTGGGCTTGCTCACTCGGCTGATGTGGTTAAGCGGCCCGAAGCGCCGCAAGTCATCATAGTACCGGAGGTGAATGCGAATCTTGCGGAACTTCGGGTTCTTGCCACGCCCTTCGGAGTAAACCTCGTAGCGCTCAATAAAACCCTCGCGCCCGAGGATGCGCGCGATTTCCTCGCGCATGCGCGAGTAATTCGCCACCGCTTCCAGCTTCCGCGCGAGCTTGGCGTTACGGATTATTGTAATGAAATCGGCGATTGGATCGGTTTGCGTCATAGTCGTTCTTACCAGCTGCTCTTAGTCACTCCCGGCAGGTAGCCCTTCAGCGCGAATGTGCGGAAACAGACCCGGCAAATGTTGAAGAACCGGTAGTACCCGCGTGGACGGCCGCAGATGGCACAGCGGTTGCGGTGCCTGATTTCGTACTTCAGCTTCTGTTGGTTGCGGTTGATTTTCGACTTCTTCGCCATACTTTGTTATGCAACCTCCTTGGTCACCTTGTAATCCCTGAAGGGCATTCCCAGCCGGTACAGCAGGTCCGCCGCCAGCGCGTCGTCATCGGCGGTTGTGGTGATGGTGACCTGCATTCCCTTGATGACTTCCACTTCGTCGAAGATGATCTCGGGGAAAATCAGCTGGTCGCGCAGCCCCAGGTTGTAGTTGCCGCGCCCGTCGAAGCCCTTGACGCTGACGCCCTGGAAGTCCCGGACGCGCGGCAGCGTGATGCTCATCAGCTTGTCGAGGAAGTGCCACATCAGCTCGCCGCGAAGCGTCACCGTGACACCCACCGGCTGGCCCTCGCGCAGCTTGAAGTTGCTGATGGACTTCTTGGCGCGGGTGACCACCGGCTTCTGGCCGGCGATAACCGTCAGGGTCTTCACCGTGCCCTCAAGCGCCTTGGCGTTGTCCTTAGCTTCGCCCACGCCGATATTGACCTTGACCATCTTCAGGCGAGGAACCTGCATCGGGTTCTCCAGCCCCCGCTCCTTGATGAGCGCGGGCTTCACCTCGTTTTCGTAGATATCATGCAACCTTGATTTGGGTAGTCCCATGTGAATCCCTACTTCGAATCAACGAGTTCATTGGTGCGCTTGGAATAGCGCAGCCATTTGCCCTCAACGCGCCGCCGTCCGACGCGCGTGCCTTTGCCGGTGCCCTTGTCCACCGGCTGCACGTTGCTAATGTCCAGCGGCATCGCCTTATCAATGATGCCGCCCTGCGGGCTGTCCTTGGTCGGCTTCTGGTGCTTCTTGTACACGTTGATGTTTTCCACGATGACCTTGCGGTTTCCGGCGTACACACGCAGCACTTTGCCCTTGCGTCCGCGATCCTTGCCCGCCAGCACGATTACCTCGTCGCCCTTCTTCACATGCAGCTTCATTAGAGAACCTCCGGCGCGAGGGAAACGATCTTCATATAGCCGCGCTCGCGCAGTTCGCGCGCAACCGGCCCAAAAACGCGCGTCCCCTGCGGATTGCGGGTCTCCACATCGATGAGCACGCAGGCGTTGTCGTCAAACCTGACGGTGGAGCCGTCACGGCGGCGGATAGGATTGGTCGTGCGCACCACCACGGCCTTCACCACCTGGCCCTTCTTCACCTGGGAGCGGGGGCTGGCGACCTTAACCGTGCCCACAATCACATCGCCCACGGACGCGTACCTGCTCGTAGAGCGTCCCAGCACACGGATGCAGAGAAGTTGCTTACCGCCCGAGTTGTCAGCAATTAATAGGCGTGATTCCTGTTGGATCATCTTCTACTCCCCGGCGGGTTTCTCCGTGTCGGTTTCTGCTGTTCCGGCAGCAGGGGTTTCACTTGGCGCCGCAGCAGCCATCACATCAGGCATCGGTGCAGAAACGAGGGGAACGAACTCGTTGTCATGGGCTTCGCCCGCACCAGCGGTATCCGCACCGGCTTCAGCCTCCGCAGCCTCTTCCACCGCCTCTTCCACCGCGGCACCTTCGGCCTCCTCCGCTGTTTCCTCGGCAACGGCTTCCGCAGCCTCAATGCCGAGTGCAACTCTCAGGTCGTCGTCATGGCGCACTTCCACTTCCGGCCCCACGCCGCGGGTGACGACCGCATCCAGCACCCACCGCTTGCGCGCCGACAGCGGGCGGCTCTCAATGATGCGCACCGTGTCGCCGATGTTGGCGGCCTCGTTCTCGTCGTGCGCCATGAAACGGCTGCGCACGCGGATGTACTTGCGGTAGCGCGGGTGCAGCTTGCGGCGGTGCACCTCAACCACTATAGTTTTCGCGTTCTTGTCGGAGACGACCGTACCTACTTTCACCTTGCGCGGCATATTAAACCTCGTTCTCCCGGATGAGTGTCTCCACCCGAGCAATATCCCGCTTCAGCTCGCGGAGGCGGCGGTAGTTCTCCAGTTTCCCCGTGATCTTCTCAAAGCGGAGTTCGTATATCTCGCTGCGAAGCTCGCGCGCGCGCTTCTTCAGCTCAGGGGCGCTGAGCTTGCGCAGCTCCTGGATTTTCCTCTTGGATGCCATCGTTATCTCCTAGAAGTTCACCCTCTCTACGACGCGGGTCCTGATGGGCAGCTTGTGCGCCGCACGCTCCAGGGCCTCGCGCGCGATGGCTTCCGTCGGCGCCTCCACTTCGAACATAATCCGACCAGCTTTAACCACTGCCACATATCCTTCCGGCGGACCTTTTCCCGAGCCCTGGCGGGTTTCCGCCGGCTTCTTGGTGAAGGGCTTGTCCGGGAAGATGCGAATCCACAACTTCCCGGCCTTCTTCAGACGGCGGTTGATTGCGATACGCGCGGATTCAATCTGGTTCGCCGTGATCCAAGCTGGCTGCATAGCCTTCAGGCCAAACTGCCCGAAATCCACGTTGCCGCCGCGGAACGCCTTGCCGCGCATGCGGCCGCGCTGGGTCTTGCGGTGTTTTACCCTGCTGGGTACGAGCATTAGTTCTCACCTCCGCCTGATACCCCGCGCTCGGGCACGACATCTCCGGTATAGATCCAGGCTTTCACTCCGATGGAGCCAAAGGTTGTGTGAGCCACATCGCAGGCATAGTCAATCTTCGCGCGGATAGTGTGCAAGGGGATGCGCCCGCGGCGGTACCATTCGGTGCGGCACATCTCTGCGCCGTTCAGCCGTCCCGCCACCATCAGCTTCACGCCCTTGGCACCGGCCTGTTCGCAGCGCCTCAGCTGCAGCTTCAGCGCCCGGCGGAAGTTGATGCGCTTCTCCAACTGGGCGATGATGTTGTTGACCACGACCCCCGCCGAGAGGTCGGGATTGGGCTCTTCGTAGAAATCCAGATGAACTTCGCCGCTGCCCAGAATCTCCGCGAGCTTGCGGCGCAGCTCTTCGCGCCTGCTGCCGCCGCGACCGACCGCGATACCCACACGCACGCAGTACACATTGACGATGAAGCGCCCAACGTAGCGCTTGATCTCAACGCGCGAAACCTGCGCGCTCTTTAGTTCCTTTTCCAGAACCTTGCGCACCTGCAGATCTTTCACGAGCTGGCCGCCGTAGGACTTGCGGTTGGCGAACCACACAGCGGTCCACTTGGTGGTCTGCTTAAGCCTGAATCCAATTGGGTGAGTCTTCTGTCCCATCTACTTGGTCTCCCCGGCGGGTTCTGCAGGAGTGTCCTGCGTGGGCTCCGCCGCGCCTGTTTCCACCACATCCCCCGGCTCCGGCTTAGCCGCGTCAACCTTCTTGGCGGCGCGCTTGCGCTTCGGAGCAGGCTTCGCCACCACGGCTTCTTCCTCCACGGACTTGGCTTTACTCTTGGCCCGGGCCTTCGCCGGTTTGGCGGGCTCTTTGACCTTGGCAGCAGCTTTCTTCGTCTCGCCGGCCACCGCCTTCCCGGCCTTAGCCTTGCGGCCCATTGCAGTAAGGCGGCGCTTCGGCGCAGCCTTTGCCTGGGGCTCCGGCTCAACCCGTTTCACCCGGTGTTCAGCTTTGATGTCCACTTCAATTGTGATATGGCTGGTGCGCTTGAGAATGCGGTTCGCCCGACCGCGGGCGCGCGGGCGGATACGCTTGTAGGTTGACGCGCCGTCAACCACCACGTTCTTCACGATCAGCAGCTCCGGGTCGAGGTCGTGGTTGTTCTCCGCGTTGGCTACCGCGGAGTTGAGCAGCTTCAGGATGGCCTCGCAGGTCGGGCTGGGATGGTACGCAAGGATGGCCCGCGCCTCTTCCACGCTTTTCCCTTTGAACAGCTGCGTGTATTTCCTCACCTTGAAAGGCGAGACGCGCATGTACTTGAGTGTTGCGGTGACTGCCACGGTGATTATCCTTTGATGCGAGCCTTCTTCTCGTCTCTGATATGGCTGCGGAATGTGCGCGTCGGCGCGAACTCCCCGAGCTTGTGCCCCACCAGCTCCTCGGTCACGTACAGCGGGATAAACCGTTTGCCGTTGTGGACCTCGAAGTTGTGCCCGATGAAATCGGGCACAATGGTGGAGCGGCGCGACCAAGTGCGGATGACGCGCTTCTCGCCGGAGTCGTTCATCACTTGCACCTTGCGCAGCAGGTGATCATCAATAAAGGGCCCTTTTTTGATTGATCGGCTCATTTATTCGGAAAACCTCACATTCGCCTACTTGGATCTGCGGTCCTTCACAAGATGGAGCTTGGCCTTGCCCTTGGGACGGGTGCGGTATCCCTTAGCAGGGACGCCCGTGCGGCTGCACGGAGTGCGCCCCGACTTGCTGGCGCCTTCGCCGCCGCCCATCGGGTGGTCAACGGGATTCATGTGCATCGGGCGCGGGCGCGGGCGGCGTCCAAGATGCCGCGTGCGGCCGGCCTTGCCCAGCTTGACATTCTCGTGGTCGGGATTGCTCACCCGCCCGATAGTGGCATAGCACTCCACGGGCACATAGCGCATCTCGCCGCTGGGCAGGCGAATGATGCAGCGCTTGCCTTCTTTCGCCATCACCTGGGCGTAGGTGCCAGCAGCGCGCACGAGCTTGCCCTTGGCGCCGGGCTGAACCTCAATGTTGTGCACCAACGCGCCGTCGGGAATGCGCTTCAGCGGCAGGGCGTTGCCTTCTTTGATAGGAGCACCCTCTCCCGCCGAGATCGTAGCGCCCACTCTTACGCCTTCCGGCGCCAGCACATAAGAGAGCTTGCCCGATGAGCGGTAGCGCACCAGCGCAATGAACGCGCTGCGGTTCGGGTCGTATTGCAGAGCCATCACTTCCGCCTCGCCGTTCTCGCGGCGCATGAAGTCCACCTTGCGGTACTTCTGGCGGTTGCCGCCGCCGCGCATATGCACGGTCACATGACCGGTGTTGTTGCGGCCGCCGCTCTTCTTCTTGGGTTCGGTCAGGCTCTTCGGCACCGGGCCGCCGGTCAACACGCTGTAGTCGGTAGACAGCATTGCCCGGCGGGACGGCGTGTACGGCTTGTACTTCTTGAGCGGCATGCTACACGGCCTCCGTGATCTCCGGGATGTTCTGGCCTTCCGACAGCGTTACGAATGCCTTGCGCCGCTTGCCGGTCTTGTAGGCGTGCCGCCCCCAGTTCTTGGGTTTGCGGGGCAGGTTGACCATATTCACTTTCACCACGTCAACGCCGTAGAGCTCGGAAAGCGCGCGCTTGACTTCGGCCTTGGTCGTCTTCTCGGCGACGATGAAAACATACTTGCCCTGTGCGGCGATATCCATCGACTTCTCGGAGATTACCGGGTAGAGGATTACCTTGCTCGGATGCCAGTCCCTACTCATCGGTGGCGCCTCCCTCATCAGCATCGGCGGGTTCAATACCTACCGTTTCGTCCAGCTCTCCCACCGCCAGCTCGCCGCGGAAGTGGCTGCGGGCCTGCTCCAGCGCGTTCTCGGTGAATATCACGAAGTTGGACTCGACCAGATCGCCTACGTTCAGGCGCTCCGGCGTCAGCACCACTATGCCTGCGACATTGCGCAACGCACGGGCAACGGGCACTCCGCGCGGGATAACTACAATTCCCTTGCCGGTGAAGCCGCTGTGCAACAGGGCATCATAAGCTTGCTTGGTCCGCACAAAACCCTCGAACTCCGCGGATTTCAAAACCTTGACGGCTTCGTGATCCATATGATGCTTCAGCGCCGACAGCAGGGCGTCACGCCGCACCTTCTTGTTCAGTTTGATCTCTTTCAGGCCGGGCAGCGGTCCAAACACCACACCACCGCCGGTCAGATGCGGGCTGCTCTTGGGCCCCTGGCGGGCGCGGCCGGTGCCTTTCTGGCGGAACCACTTCTGCTTGCTCAGATCCACCTCGGCCTTGGTCTTGGTCTTGGCCGTGCGCGGGTGAGCGTGACGGCGCTGCCTCCGGTAGGCCGCGGCAATATGGCCGTAGTTGATCTTGTCAACCACGACTTCGGGGACTTCAGTCAGTGTTTCGTACTTGACGGCCATCACTCCGTGGCCTCCTCGCCGCCAGCCTCAGGGGCGGGTTCCCCGGCAGCAGGTTCTTCCGCGGAGGCTTCAGCAGCTTCCGGCGGCTCGCCCACAGGCGCTGCTTCGGCCTCAACCACGGGTTCCTCGGCGGGCTCCGGTCCGGCTTCTTTCGCCCCGGAGGCCAGCTTCACCTCGTCCAGGGTGATAGACACTTCGTGCTCCGCAAGCTCATCGGGCGTGAACTGCCGTGTTACCGTAACAGTGACTTCGCCGCCGTTGCGACCGGGCACCGAGCCGTTGACAACCAGCACATTCAGCGACCGGAAGTACTCAAACACGATGCAGTTGCGCACCGTCACCTGGTCGTCGCCCATATGGCCGGGGCCACGCTTGCCTTTGAACACGCGTGCCGCGTCAGTGACGCCGGCGCTCTGCGGGCGGCGGTTATCCGGGTCGCCGTGAGTGCGGCACTGGCCGCGGAAGCCCCACCGCTTCACCGCACCGGCGAAGCCTTTTCCCTTGCTGCGCCCCTGAATCGTTACTTCCGCCCAGCTGAGCATGAAGTCCACCGGATTGATCTCCTGCCCGACGGTGAAGGACGCGAGTTCTTCCTCGGGCACCCGGACCTCGAATAGGTTGCGGTAACTGCCCTTCACCCCGGCGGAGTTCAGAATCCCTCGCAGCGGGCGGTTGATGTGCTTCTCGGTAGTATCAAGATATGCGAGCTGCACGGCTGAGTAGCCGTGCTTGGCGGGCGTCTTTATCTGCGTGACCACGGCCCTGTGGGGGCGGACGAGCGTCACCGGCGTGGTGGTGCCCGCCCCGTCAAAGACGGAGGTCATGCCCACTTTTTCTGCTTTAATCGTGCGAATCATCAGATTTGTCCACGAACCTCAAGTTTACTAGACCTTTAATTCGATGTCAACGCCGGCGGGTAGGTCCAGGCTGGAAAGGTGCTCCACCGTCTGCGCCGTCGGGTGCAGGATGTCGATGAGCCGCTTGTGCGTGCGCATCTCAAACTGCTCGCGGCTCTTCTTGTCCACATGCGGCCCGCGCAGCACGCAGAACATGCGCTTCTCCGTGGGCAACGGAATGGGGCCCACGACCTTGGCGCCGCTGCGCTCAACAGTGGAGATAATCCGCCCGACGCTCTCGTCGAGTATCTTGTAATCGTAACTTCTGAGTTTGATGCGAATCTTCTGTGCCATAGGAAAACCTCAGTGCCGCACCGGCGGCAGCGTTCCGCGCGCCTCCAGCATCTGCCGGGCATGCTCCGGCGGCAACGGCTCGTATTGTGAGAACTCCATTGAAAAAGTGCCCCGTCCCTGGGTGCGGGAACGCAGATCGGTGGCATAACCGAACATCTCGGCCAGCGGCACCAGAACGCGGATGATGCGTTGGTTATCCTCCGACTCGTCAAAGGCCTCAACTCGTCCGCGCCGGGAGGTGAGATCACTGGCAATATCCCCCAAGTATTGCTCGGGCACGCAGACTTCCACCGACATCACCGGCTCCAGCAGCACAGGTTTGGCGGCCTTCAGTCCTTCGCGGATGGCCATAGAACCGGCGATGCGGAAGGACATTTCGCTGCTGTCCACCTGATGGTGCGAGCCGTCCACTAGCTCCACCGCCACGCCCACCACCGGGAAGCCCGCCAGCACGCCCGTCCCCAGCGACTCGCGGATGCCCTGCTCCACTGAAGGGATAAAGTGCTTGGGAATAACGTCGCCACCAGTGCTGTTAACGAACACGAAGCTTTGGCCGTCCTCGGACGGTTCGACGTTTATGACCACATGGCCAAAATGGCCGTGTCCGCCAGTCTGCTTGATGAAACGGCCTTCGACACCTTCGGCGCGGGCGGTAACGGTCTCGCGGTAGGCGACCTGCGGGCGGCCGACCTTGGCCGCTATCTTGAACTCGCGCAGTAGGCGGTCAACGATTATCTCCAGGTGCAGCTCACCCATGCCGGAGACCACCACCTGGCCGCTCTCCTCGTCCGTGCGGGCGCGGAAGGTGGGGTCCTCCTCCGACAGCTTGGACAGCGCCATCCCCAGCTTCTCCTGGTCGCTCTGCGTCTTCGGCTCCAGCGTCACATCCAGCACCGGCGTTGGGATGTCAATGGCCTCCAGGATGATGGGGTGTTTGGGGTCCACCAGCGAGTCGCCGGTGGTGGTGGTCTTCAGGCCGACTACCGCCACCGTGTCGCCGGCGATTATCTCGTCAACTTCTTCACGATGGTTTGCGTGCATGCGTAGCAGGCGGGAGAACCGCTCCCGCGAGCCGTCGCGCATGTTCATCGCCGTACCGCTGCGGTGCATCCTGCCGGAGTAAACCCGGATGAAGGTCAGCTTGCCCACATGCGGGTCGGTGGCAATTTTGAACGCCAGCGCCGCGAAGGGCGCATCGGGGTCAGCCTGCCGGACTTCTCTTTCACCGGTCTTGGGATTCGTGCCCTCAACCGGCGGGACTTCGTCCGGCGCTGGAAGGTAGTCCACTACACCGTCTATCAACGGCTGGACGCCGCAGTTGCGGAAAGCCGAGCCGCAGAAGACAGGCACCAATTCCAGCGCGCAGGTCGCCCGGCGCAGCGCCGCCTTGAGCTCCTCCGGCGCAATCCTCTCCTCCGCGAAGTATTTCCCCATCAGCTGCTCATCGCGCTCGCAGATGCGCTCAACCAGCTCGGCACGCGCCGCGGCCACCTGTTCCTTCATCCCATCCGGTACTGGCGCAGTCTCGTATTTCTGGCCCAGGTCCTCTCCGCGCCAGACGTAAGCCTTCTCCTCGATCAGGTCAACCACTCCGATGAAGTTCTCCTCGGAGCCGATGGGAAGCTGCACCGCCACGGCCGGCGCCATCAGCTTTTCACGCATCCGTCCAACCACCCACAGGAAGTTCGCGCCGAGCCGGTCCATCTTATTAATGAACGCGATGCGCGGAACGCGGTAGCGGTTGGCCTGGCGCCAGACGGTCTCGCTCTGGGCCTGTACGCCCGCGACGGCGTCAAACAGCATCACGAGCCCGTCCAGTACGCGCATGCTTCGCTCCACCTCAATCGTGAAGTCAACATGGCCGGGCGTGTCGATGATGTTGACGGTGTGGTTGCGCCAGCTGCAGGAAGTGCAAGCGCAGGTTATGGTGATGCCGCGCTCCTTCTCCTGAATCATCCAGTCCATGGTGGCGGCGCCGTCGTGAACTTCGCCTATCTTGTGCTGGCGGCCGGTGTAGAAAAGCACTCTCTCAGTGAGCGTGGTCTTGCCCGCGTCTATGTGGGCGGCGATTCCGATGTTCCGTATGTGCGCCAGTGTTGACACGACCACAATTCACCATGTTTGCCACGGTTGGCCCCACGGCCTTCCGGAAGGTTTTGGGTGCGGTTGCTCCCAATATGATCTCCAGAAAAACCCGGGCTCATACCCGGGTTCTTTCGACCGATTACTACCAACGGTACTGCGCAAAGGCGCGGTTCGCCTCCGCCATCTTGTGCGTGTCATCACGCTTCTTGATGGCGGAGCCTGCGCCCTTGGCCGCATCCATCAGCTCGTTCGCCAGCTTCTCAGCGTAGGTTTTGCCCTGACGGTCAGCGGCGTAGTTGATCAGCCACCGCATCCCCAGGGCGTAGCGCCTCTCCGGGCGCACCTCCACCGGAACCTGGTAGTTCGAACCGCCAACGCGGCGGCTCTTGACTTCCACCGTAGGCAAGGAGTTCTGAATCGCGCGTTCAAATACCTTGATGGCAGGCTCCTCGCCCTTGTTGCGCTTTTCAATAATCGCCAGGGCGTCGTAGAAAAGCTGTTGCGCCGTGCTCTTCTTTCCACGGCGCATCATGTTATTGATGAACTTGCTCACCAGCACCGAGTTGTATATCGGATCCGGCACCAGCGAGTGCTTAGGTACTTTTCTTGGATCACGGGGCATAGCGGTTACTTAGGTCTCCTGGTCCCGTATTTGCTGCGGCTCTGCTTGCGGTCGGCGGTGCCGGAAGCGTCAAGGGTCCCGCGGACAACGTGGTAGCGCACGCCCGGCAGGTCCTTCACACGGCCGCCGCGCACCAGCACGACGCTGTGCTCGGCGAGGTTATGGCCCACGCCGGGGATATAGGCGGTCACTTCAAAGCCGCTGCTCAGCTTCACACGCGCGACTTTGCGCAGTGCCGAGTTAGGCTTCTTTGGCGTCACCGTCCAGACGCGCGTGCATACGCCGCGCCGCTGCGGGCAGTTCTTCAGCGCCGGCGCCTTGCTCTTGCGGCGCGCGGTCGTTCTTGGTTTACGTACAAGTTGGTTAATCGTCGGCATAAATCGCGAACCCTAATAATATCACGCCAGCAAGGGGATTTCAAGAGGCAAACGCCTATTGCGCCGCCAATGCGTAATTGGTGCCGCAGGCGGCGCGCTACTTGCGTCAAGCTTGCCAAGCCAGGCCCAGCCGGTTTAGCTAGAAGCCGACGCTACTGCCTTTTCGCTTGCAATCGGCGCACAGGATCTTGATGCTCGACAGGTTCGGCATCGCACCGTACTTGAGGTCGACATACCAGCCGCCCTCACTGCTGGTGTTCTGCATGCCCCAATATAGCATGGCGTTGCATCTTCCCTGATGCTCATGCCCAGTTTGGGTGCACTCGCACCTGCCTCCTGCGCGCCGCCAGGCGGAGTGGACTAACGCAATCCGCCGGCCTTCCGTCGCGCGGTCGAGTGACATCTGTCACCCCCCTCCTTCACTGGTCTAGTGTAATAGTATACCTCGGATTGCGGGGATTTGCAGGCGCTTAGTTCTTACGGCGAAATGCCGATAAACACTCTGGGCGACTATGCAAATGCAACTCGCGATGGGATAATGGCATGGACGTGGCCAAGAGCTCAACACACAAACAGCCGGTGAAGGTCTTC
Source organism: uncultured Planctomycetales bacterium (assembly GCA_964554185.1). GTDB lineage: Bacteria > 4484-113 > 4484-113 > 4484-113 > 4484-113 > CAZKNJ01. The sequence continues at coordinate 33,617 of CAZKNJ010000014.1, forward strand.
CTTGACTACCGGGACCTGGGATTACCCGCCGCAGTGAAAACTGTGCAGGACCTGCTCATTCATGTTCAAAGCGACGTGTTGCCGCGCGACCGTGTCATCCAGCACATCGTGGTTGACGGCGAGTACCTGTCGGAAGAGGCGGAGGCCTCGGCGCACAACCTGCTCCTAGACAAGTTTGAGAATGTGGAGCTGCACACCCGCAAGGTCATTGAGCTGGCGCTGGAGGGGCTGGAGCACGGATTGGAGATCGTGCCCGCGGTGGCGGAAGACCTACTCACGGCCTCCACGGACCTGCGATCGGGCAACATCCGCGACGGGATGAACATCCTGCACGATTGCCTGACAATGGTTGAGTGGTATATGGACCTGACCTCGGCCATAGAGGCCTTGTTCCTGCCGGGCAAGCCGTGGCTGCGCAACCGCGGGGCCAACGGCAAACCTTTGGACCAAAACGGGGATGAGGGCACCGGCCCACCCTATGTGAGCTTTGAAGACAAAGAGGGGCTGTTGACGAAGTTCGAAGAGCTGGAGAAGGCGCAAGAGGCGGACGACTTCGTGGGTGTTGCCGACTTGATCGAGTTTGAGATTCAGCCGGTGGTGGGCAGATGGGCCAAAGAGCTGCCGGAGATTCTATCGCGCGTCAAGGCTGAGCGGGCCGAGGCCTGAGCGGCGCAGGGCTTGTTAGCTTAAGCGCGGCAGCTTTCTTCCGATATACCCTATAGCGGTATGCAACCTCTGGATTACTTCGCCGAAAACCTGGCCGTGCTCGCGCAGAAAGCCCCGGCCCTGGCCGAGAAGGTCAAGCTTGCCGCGCAGCGGATTCCCCGAGAAGCGCATCCAGATTCGCCGCAAGAGCCGGCAGACTTCCCCTTGAAGCTGCTTTCCGCCCGCAACGGAAGCATCACGGCGCGGGTGAAGAAACCCGATGGCCGCTGGGTGCAGGTTCACTCGGCCTACGACCCCGAAAAGGAAGCTGAGGATTTCGCCGGCAGCCTCAAGTGGGACATCTCCAACTACAACGTACTGTTCGGCTTCGGCCTGGGGTACATCGCAGAGGAGCTGGCGCGCCGCATGCGTCCAACCGAACGGATACTCATCTATGAGCCTTCGGTGGAGATGTTCGCGCTGGCGATGCAGTACCGCGACCTTCGTGGAGTACTCACGCGCCCGGGCACCGTGTTTGGCGTGGGCGAATCTCCGCAGGCGCTCATAGCGCAGTTTATGTCCATGTTCTCCATCGCCGGCATCCGCGGCCTGCGGATGATCTCGTTTCCGGCGTTTGAGCATCTACCAGGCGCGGAGCGGTTCGCCGAGTTGCAGGAAGGCATCCGCGCCCAGATGTTCGCCGTGGGCGGCAACTTCCAGACGTTGATGGCGATGGGCGCATCGTATGAGTACAACACATTGCTGTCGTTCGGCGCAATCCTGGCCAACCCTCCATTCAGGAATCTCCTAGGCCGCTTCAAAGGCATCCCCGCCGTGCTGGTGGCAACCGGCCCGTCGCTGGACAAGAATGTAGAGTTGCTTCGCGAGGTGAACGACAAGGCACTCATCATCGCCGTGGAAACCTCGCTTAAGCCGCTGTTGAAACGCGGCATTGAGCCCCATATCGTCTGCACCGGCGACCCGCAGGAAGCCAACTACCGCCATATCAAGGGCACTTACGCGCCTAACACCTACCTCGTGGTTGAGCCGCAGGCGCCGCCCAAGTCTATCACCGAATGGACGGGCCGCACCTTTATCGCCTCCTTCGGCGACTGCATGATGCAATGGGTGGAGAAGGTCGTGGGGGAAGTCGGGCGATTGAAGTCCTGGGGCAGTGTGGCAACGATGGCTTACGACATCGCGCTTAAGGCCGGGGCCGACCCGATTGTGTTCATCGGCCAAGACCTGTCCTTCCCCGAAGGACGCACCTACGCCAAAGGAACCTACTTTGAGGACGAGGACCGCAACAAGAACACGGTGGACGAGCTGCGTGAGAAGGGCATATACCTGATTGAGAAAACCGACATTTGCGGCAACACGGTTTATACCAACAAGCAGATGTACTCCTACTGCAACTACTTCCACGCTCGGTTTGCCGAGCCCGAAGCGCGGAAGCGCAGGCTGATAAACGCCACCGAAGGGGGCATTCTCAAAGACGGAGTTCAGATTATGACCTTCCGCGAGGCCATAGACCGCCACATGGTCAAGCCCCAGCCTATTGCTGAGCTGCTGGAAGAAACCTGGCAGGAGCGTCCGCAGACCAACCTGAAGTATGTGGAGCACGAAACCAGTGCGGTGCTGGCGGAACTGCGCGAGTTCAGCGAGCTATGCCGCAAAGGCGTTTTAACCGCAACGAAATGCGTGAAAGCGGCGCAAGTGGCCAAGGAGCGGGGAAGCGAGCTAAGGGAGCTTCGCGAACTGAACGAGTTTGTGCAACGGCTTCCGAAGCTGCATTCCTCCATGAGTAAGCTGGGGCGGGTGATCCCCTTTGTCCAGGTGGCAAACCAGACCGGCCTGTTGGCATTCAAGCGCCGCTCGGCGGAACTGGCGGTACGCGAGCCTTCACTGGAGCTAGTGATCGACCTCAGCACCAACTACCACACGCTCTTCACTACCTGCATGGAGGTGGCCAGCCGGCTGACGCCGCTGTTTGAGCGCGCCCGCGACAGCGTGCTAGACCGGATGGAGGCAGAGAAGGCCGCGGTTCGCGCCTAAGCCCTAGCTGCTCTCTAGCAGTGCTAGAATCAGCTTGTGGTTCGCCCTCCTCGATTCGGAGTGATTCTGAGTGGCGGCATCTCGCTCGGCCTGACCTACGTGGGCGTTCACCGGGCGATGCACGAGGCCGGGCTGAAGCCCGTTGCCATCGGCGGGTGCAGCGTAGGCGCGGTGATGGGAGCGCTGTGGTCGGCGGGGCTGACACCCGAGCAGATAGAGAAAGTTACTTCGCACGCAAGCTGGCGCGGATTGGTGCGCCCCGCGCGCAGCCGCCTCGGTTTGTTTTCCTTACGGCAGATGGGGCTCAGGCTGGAGAAGCTCTGCGGCGTCCAGCGGCTGGAGGAATTGCCTCTACCGCTAAACATCTGGGCAACTGACCTGGCGACCGGCGAAGGGATTGTGCTACGGCAGGGCCGCCTGCGAGAGTGCATTGAAGCCAGCAGTGCCATTCCCGGCGTGTTCGTGCCGGTCGAGATTGAAGGCCGGATGCTGGTTGATGGAGGCGTTCTCTGCAACCTACCGCTGCACATTCTGAACGACCAGCGTAGGCTTGATTTCGTGCTGGCGGTTAACCCCATCCAGCGGCTGGAGCTCTCCAGCAAGCCCCGCAATCCGCTGGAGGCTACACTCCAGTCGTTCTTAATTCACTTGAGGGCAACTGGAACCGGGGCTTCATGCAAATGCAAGCACAGGCTCATTACCGCCACACCCGATACGGCTGGGGTTAATGCATTGAATCTCCATCAGTTGGCTAAGTTGGAAGAACGAGGTTACAACGAGATGCAGCGGGTTCTCCAAGAGAACAAGAAGTTATTCCGCCTGCACTGACTCATCCAGCTTTCTGGCAGCTGATCAATTGCGCCAATACCGCCGAAAGCAGGTTGGCCTCCGGCGGCGCGCCACGCGAAACCAATAGCACCGGCACCACGCCGCCGATGATGAGCCCCAGCATGTACGCGTTCATGTAGTGCAAGACCATTTTCACCGCTATGTTGCCAGCCTCCAGGTTAGGGACGACGATGATGTCGGCGTCGCCGCGTATCTCAGTGTCCAACTTCTTAATCTTCGCAGCCTGCGGGTCCAGGCCCACATCCACACCGAACGGGCCGTCGATGAATGTATTCGGCCACTCGCCGGTTTTATGCCGCTTGATAATCTCCCTGGCGTCGGCGATAGCGGGGATGTCTTGGCCGGTGTCTTCCATACCGGCAGCGAATAGTACTTTGGGCTTGCCTATGCCCATCTCGCGTGCAATGCACAGAGCGTTCTGCATAATGTGAACCTTCTCGCCTGCATCGGGAGCGACGTTCATCCCCCCGTCAGTTACTTGCAGCAGCTTCCCGCCACGCGGATTCTCAATCACTGCAGTATGGGAGAGGAAGTACCCACCTTCCCTTATCTCCTTCTCTTCAGTATGCAGTACTGCTTTGAGCAGCGCGTTCGTCTTCACATTTCCCTTCATCACGAACGAGGCTTCACCCGCCAGGCACAGCCTAACTGCCTCTGCAGCGGCCTCATCCGCGCTGGAGCGGTGAATCCGCAGCTTCGCGGGTCGGTGCGGTGCGGACTCCAGTGTCTTCTCAACCGCGGCCTGCTCGCCGACAAACACGCATTCGCCAATGCCCTCGGCCTCCGCGATGGCGGCAAACTCAACCGCTCCCCCGGAATCGCCGCCGGCAATGGCAACGACTGCCCCGCCGGCCGTCCGCCCGTATTCCTTTAGGTCTGCAAAGCTCTTAATCATCGTGCACCTCGCAGGTTCATTTGCCGGTGTATTCGCGTATGGGCTCTTCGCCGGACAGCGCTGCGTAAGCCGCGGCCGCCAGCGCTTCCATCTCGTTTTCGCCGGGGTATACAAGTACTTCCCCCAGCCACTTGATGTACTTCTTCAGATCGGCCACCAGCCGCTTGGAATGAGCCAGTCCGCCCGTGATGATAACTGCGTGATGCTTGCCCGCCAGCGGCATAGCGTACATCCCGATGTTCTTGGCAACCTGGTAGACCATGGAGTTGTAGGCAAGCTCCGCCTCGGCGTTGCCGCCTTCCACCATTTCCAGCACTTTGGTGAAGTCCGTCGTACCCAGATAGCCCGCAAAGCCCGCCTTCTTCGTAAGCAGCCGCTTCAGTTCCTCTTCGGGATGGGTGTACGCCAGCTTCATCACCCCGCGGAGCGGCAACACCCCCGCCCGCTCCACCGAGAAGGGCCCTTCGCCCAGCATTCCGTCCGCGTTATCTACTATGCGTCCTTGTTTGATCGTGGCAATGCTGAAGCCGGAGCCAAGGTGGGCCACGATGAAGTTGGCCTTCTTGAACTGGATGCCCAGGCTCTCCGCCGCCAGCTTGGACACTGCGCGGATGTTCAACGCGTGCAGCCTGCTCGCGCGGGTGATTCCCGGAAAGCCGGACACGCGCGCAACCTCCGGAAACTCGTCAACCACCACCGGATCGGCAATGAAAGCCGGAACATTGGTGCCCTTCACCAGATCGCAGGCTAGCAGGCCGCAGAGGTTACTGGGATGCTCTCCATACCTGGCAGCCTTGAGGTCGGCGCACATCTTCTCGTTGACGCGGTACACGCCGGCCGGCAGCGGCGCCAGCAGCCCGCCGCGCGCCATCACTGCGGCGAACTTGTTCAGCTTCACGCCGATTACCTTGAGGAACTTGCACACCTGCTCCGACCTGGACGGAAGCTCATCGATGATGTGGCTGGCACCTTCCGGGGGTCTGTAGGTGAGGTTCTCCTCGTGAACAATATCCCGACCCGAGAAGATGGCCAGCTTAGTGCTGGTTCCCCCCATGTTAATAGCGAGCACGCGCCCAAGTTCCTGCAACGAGTCGTTCTTGGGTTTGGAGCTACCTGCATGGCCCGCGCGGCGCGCGCTTGCAGGCTTGTGTCCGGGTGTATTGTGTTGATCCGATAGCATAGGCTCCCTCCGAGCTTGTAACTTTTATCACAATTGTAGGCTGAAGTCTAGACCCGAGCATTGTGAATATCCTGCTATTTGTTCGGCACAACAGCTCGGATGAATAGGAAGCATGGTTCCCGGCACAGCTCTGCGTAGTCCTTCGGATCTGCCCGTTGGAATTCCTCAGTCGGGAAAGGTTCAACGATACGCTCAATCAGAAATCCCGCGCCCGCTAGCGCTCCGGCGGTGACCCCTAGCGGACGGCGATAGGAAGGCACAGTGACCGGTTCGCCCCCGAACCCGCGCCAGACATACTCAATCAGCTCAATCTGGTGGTAGTTGGCGCCCTTCTTCGCAAAGTCGTTGAAAGGATGGTGCAGCGAAAGAACGAAGTGTCCACCCGGTTTCAAGACACGGTAGAACTCGCTGAAGGAAGCGCTCCAGTCGTATATGTAGTCCAGGAACAGCGCGGCCAATACTACGTCAAACGAGCCATCCTTCAGGAACGGCATAGGCGCGGATACATCCGCTTGGTGCAGTTTCACCTTGTTGCCCAGCCGCTGGCGGGCTAGTTCCAGCATCTTGCTGCTGATATCCACCCCCACCACTTCAGCCCCTTGCTCCAGCAGCCAGGCCGAGTAGTGCCCCGGGCCGCATCCGGCGTCCAGCACCCGCTTGCCCCTCACGTCACCGACCAGCGTGCGGGTCGCCGGCCATTCGTAGTAGGCGTTGTGCGGCTTGGTGGAGGCCTTTTCGGAGTATCGCTCCGCCAATGCCTCAAACGCGCATTGCGCAACGGGTCTTTCGCGGGAGTCTTCCATCGCAATGAGTATTCCCCTATCAGGCTCAATGGAAACGGAGAGCTATCAACAGCTTGTCCACAGCGCTGCGGCCTATTCAGTGTGGACGAACCGCCGGTACTCCTCACGGGCACACTCCTGCGCCGCCTGCCGGGCGCGGTCAACCTCGGCGTAGTTCGCGACCAGAAGCTGGACGATATCGCCATCAAGGTGGCGCTTCCCCACAAACTCCTGCAGCACCTCCACCACACCGCTGCGGCTCATTGCCTTGCGGTATGGGCGGTCTTCCGCCAGCGCAGTGAAGACGTCCGCAACTGCCAGAGCTCTCGCGCCAACCGACAGGTCGTCCGCGCCGTGGTGGAAGGGGTAGCCGGTGCTATCCAACTTTTCGTGGTGCGAAGCCGCCCACTCCGGAATAGGCCCCAACTCACCTATGCTATCAAGCACGCGTCGTGTATGGTAAGTATGGCTGCGCATCACGCTGAACTCACTTTCGTCCAGCGGCGCAGGCTTCTCCAGAATCTCCGCGGGCACCGCCAACTTGCCGATGTCGTGAAATAGACCCGCAATCCGCATCAGCTTGGCGTCGTCCTCAGTGAAGCCGAGGAGCCGGCTCACCGCTTCAGCGGTCGCCGCTACGCCGCTGGAGTGGGTGGAGGTGAAGGGGCTCTTGAAGTCAATGATGTTGGCGAACATCCGTGCCAGCGACTCAAGCTCAGCGGCATCCAGCGCCAGCATAGTGCCCGCAAAGCGCTTCCGGAGGATCGCGTCCACCGACGCGGAAGTTGCGTCCAGCCAGAAATACTCCTTGCTGGCAAGCTCGCGGAGGGCCTCTACATGGGCGGGGACGAACCTCGTGCCGGCTCCTTCAGCAATCCTGGAGACAATGCTGGAAACCTGGGTCAGGACATGACGGTCCCGCGCAATGAGCACATCCACGCGGTCAGCCAGGTGTATGAGATATGACGCCTCGTCAACCTTCCCGGCGAATGGCGCCCCTTTGCCGCCGGCCCAGTTGTTATGGTGGTAGCGTACGACGCCGGCTGCCTGCTTAAGGAAGTCAAAGCGGCTGAGGAATCTATAGCCCAGCTCCGCGTGGGTGTGCGGGTCGCTCATTTCAAACTCAAGCGTGTCAAACCTCTGCTTAAGCGAAAACGCGCCGATGTCGTGCAGCGTGCACGCCAGTACCAGGTCCTGCAAGCGCTCCTGGCTGAACCCGAGGCGCTCGCCCAGCGCCACCGCGATGTAGGCGACCCGCAGATGGTGTCCTGCAATGAGGGGGCTGACAAGGTCCACCGCCGACGCCGTCGACATCACCATGTTGAACAGGTTGATGTGGAAACGGTCTTTCATCTACTCGCCGCCTGATAGAGATGGCTCTGTGCCGTGGATGGCAGTCTCAGCGCACGGGCTGGCGGATGATTGTCCTGATTTTCTCGGGAGCTGTGCGGCTGGGGTCGTTCAGATAGATCTCGTGGTGCTTGCCATGCGGCTTGAGACCTTGTTCAGCAATGAAATCGTGCAGGCGCTTGACCGTGGGATCCGACCCAGTATAAGGCCCCTTGTGCTTGATCTGCGCCGAGAGACCCTCCTGGATACGCTCCAGCTCCACCTGTTTCAGCGCTGGCAGCTCTTTCCGCTCCGCTGCTTCTTTGACCGCCTTTTTCACCAAGGTCTTCGTCACGAAGCCTGGAAGCGCCATCATCACCGTCCAGCACCAGTTTTCCCGGCTCTCCTGGTCCAGCGGCTTGCCGCTTTCGGTCCACCACAGCGCTTCCAGCGGCATCACCGCGAAATCGCCCGCACCAGCCGTTTTCTTCAAGGAGAACTTCAGCGTGTACGCTACCGCATATAGCGCTGCAATGCCATCCTGAAACTCACCGGATGGTCCCGGGTAGCCTGCTCCACTGACGGTGATGAACTTCATCGCCGGCACGTCAACAACACTCGCCTCGTACGCCGAGGCTTTGTATAGCCCAGAAAACTCTTTCTTGAATTCAACAGTCGCCATGGTTGCTTCCACGTGCGCCAGCGAGCTTGGCGCGGTGCTCCTCTACAATACCACGTGGCATCAATTTAAGCGCCAGCATCACCGCGGCAGGGACAATCACCAGGTCGTCCAGGTGGCCGACAACCGGGATGAAATCCGGCACCACGTCAACCGGCAACAGCGCGTAACCCACCGCGAAACCGAGCAGCCATTTGGCCGCTCTCGGAGTCCGCTTGTCCGCCAGCACATTGCAGTAAAGCTGAAGCTCGCGCTTCATACTAGCGGCGATTCCCCTCAGCTTAGCCATATGATACGTTAGAAATCCCAGTCCGGATGTGGTGCCGGCAGCCGCAGCACTTCGTCCAGCGCTTCCAGCAGCTCCGGCGGCGCTTCCAGGTCGTCGGTGTGATTCAGCGAAGCCGCGGGCAACACTCCCAGCCACATCCTCGTGAAGGCGTTCACCGTGGTTTTCAGCGTCGGCAGGCCTTCGGCCTTGCCCCGCTCAGCGCTGGAGGACTTGCCCAGAGTCACCACGTAATCGCCAGCGCAGCCGCGCCAGGGCGCGTCCGCGTCGAGGAAGTGCTCAATGGGGTCGGTGAGCTGCAGGTTGAACTGCACTCCGCCGTGGGGCAAGCGCGTTTTCTCCAAACAGCCCGCGACGTCGCATATCCGCATCTGCCAGTAGGCATACGCCGAAGCGCGAGCTTCGTATTTTCCCTTCTCGGTGAGGTCGTAGTGCTTGAAGGGCTGCGAGATAAGGTCTTGCAGCTGGATGCCCGCGGGCTCGCGCAGGCGGATGGAGAACACCTGGTCGCCCAGGTTCTTCAGGAGTGCCAGGAGTTCTAGGAACTGCTCACGCGTTGAATACACCATCCACTGGATTGTATACGGCCCGTGCTCCCCACCCTCTTTAGCCTCGCACCAGAACAGGTGGCTCAGCTTCCCGCTCTCGCCGTCGGCGTACCCCAGGCCGAAGCCCTTCTTGGCCCACATCATCTCCGCGCGGGTGGTGGCGGAGGGCGTCAAGTTGCAGGCGCCATGGCCGCGCCGGCGCTGCAGCCTGCAGGCATGCACCGCTTCCCAGTCTTCGGCGGTGATGCGCTGCGGCACTCGCGGTTTCACTGTCCCTTTGAGCGAAGCGGGAACAAACGAAATCCAGTGCTCGTAGCCGCCGGTGCCGAAGCCGTGCTGGTTGTAGTAGCCCTGCTCAAACATCCCCAGCGCGGAAACCAGCGCGCCGTCCGCCGCGTCCTGCGCGATGGCGGCCGCCGTGAGTTTGCCGGCAAAGCCCTGCTTGCGGGCGATGCGGCTGGTGGTCACGCCGGTGACGCAGGAAAGCGGCAGGTCTTCGCTGAGGTGGCGCACTGTGCCCGGTGCGGTGATGACCAGGCACTCGGGCTCGCCCGCGATGTCGGCCACCAGCGCGCGGCCGCACTCCACGAAGAGGTCCATCGCCTCTTCCTTGTCCTTTTCCAGCCAGCCGGTTTCGCGCCAGATGCGGTGAACGGCCTCCCGGTCCTTCTCGGGATTGTACGCGCGGAATTCCACCCGGAGATTATACTCCGCCGTACATGCCCGCCGCGAACCGCTAGTTCGCGACAATAGGTATGGTCAGATAGTACCGGTCGGGGACGCCCATTCCCGGAGTTTCATCCTGAATCACGTCCCACTCATAGTCCACCCCATCGCAGTCCTTGTAGTACGTGATCCAGATGGGGTCATCCTCATACTGGATGCGGTTGACCATCCGCACTTTGACTTCAGTGGGGTTGTTATAGCCGGGGACAAAACCTTCCAGCTTCAACGTGAAGTTGAACACGTCGCCAACGGTCGGGCCCGAGTTGCGTTGCGTATAGTCGGACAGAGACAGCCCGCTTCCCGGCGGCGCTTCATAGGCATAAGGGTCCGGAAGGAGGATCGGACTGACATTGCAGGTGAAAGCGGCACTACCCGCCGGTGGGGGCGGTTCCCCTGCTATTTCGTAGTCTACAGCCTTCGAAATAGCACGCGCGAGAATGCTGTTGAATCCATACTGACTGAAAGGCTCCCATATGCCGTCCGCGACGGCCTCGCCACCTCCGGACTCACCTGGATCGAAATTGTCCCATATGACTAGACCCCCGAGTTCATCGTATTGCACGAGGGCGCTAACCAGATGCCTGAGAGGGTATCCGCTGTCAATAACAATTGCGCGAACGGTCACCGTCCAGTCGTTCTCCTCCTTGAAGGCGTCGGGTTCGGCGACCAGCCAGACCTTATTCTTGTGTACAAGGACACTGAACTCGTACATGTCTGAGCCGAAGTCGTTGCTCACGCTGACAGAGCAAAATCTGAGGCCAGACTCGTAGAACGTCCATTCCGGGTTCTCCTCCGTAGGCTGCTGACCGCCGCCGAAATCCCAGACGTACTCGTATGGGCCGCTGTTGTACTCCTCCAGCTCAACTGAGAAGGCCTGCACATAGCGCTCCACTGCTTCCTCCGGTGACACACTCGTCACTACAGGCGGCCTGCCCACGCGAAGCACGAAATTGTACGTGTCACTACCGTAGGTGTTCACAATCGCCAGGCTGGCGTTGTAGGTGCCGGCCTCTCCCAATGTAACGAGCGGAGACTCCTCCGTGCTTGTATTTGGCGCGGTTCCACCGCCGAAGTTCCAGGAGAAGGTCGCGCCATCACGTGAACCAGTCCAATCCGCAGTGAAGCGAACCGCAGCACCGTCCCGGCCTTTCGTCGGGCTCACCGAGTGAATGCGGGGTTCGCTTGTCACCTCAAGCGTCCATTCATACACCTCAACCGCATAGCCGTTGTCCACCGTCACCGAAGCTGCGTAAGAGCCTTCGTCACCGAGTGTGACGGTCTCGGAGTTGTCTTGCGTAAGGACCGTGTTTGGCGTGGCGCCTCCGCCAAAGTCCCACTGGAAAGTAGTCCCGTGAGGTCGTATCTTCACCATGCAGCCGATGTCAGCCACTTCCCCTGACTCGCCGCCAAGCGGATAGACATACTGAATACCCGGTGTCGCATCGTACGGCTCGCTCATGAGCCCTTCGACCCGCTGCGAGTCCCCGTCAACCGGCACCACCGCGAAGTAGCGCCGCCCCGTGCTGGTCGTAGTGTGCATGAAGTACGCCCGGTAGTCCCATTTTCCATCGCCGTCAGGATCTTCGCCCCTCGCCTCACTGAAGGGAACGAACTCCGGCGGGTTAAACTCGGTGAACGGCCCTTCCAGGCTGTTGGAGCCGTAGATGGCGTAGCCGGAGATCGCGTTAGTGAACGCAGGATCGAGAACCTCGGCATCTAATCCCCCATTATCGCCGTCGCCTATCAGGTCTACGCCCATAGGGCTGCCCTGATCGAAGAACACGAACCGGCTGGCATCAATGACTTCGTCATTGATTTCCAGGTTCCGGCCGCCTTGCTCTCGCCATAGTGCACTGCAACGGGTGTGACGTCTTCAATCGCCACAACTCCGTTCTGGTTGTAGTCGCCGGAATTGCGGTAGGGCCAGCGTAGGCCCAGGCGCTCTCTCTGGCCGGAGTACCGCCAGAGGTCGCCTACCTCATTGCCTAAGTCCTCGAGATTCTGAGATGACACGCCTTTGCCCCTAAACCTCTTCTCAACCGCCCTGCGCACCTCCGCACGCATCTTCTCAAAGAGCGTGCGGTCCACCTCCGGAGGCGGCTCGTAGGCGTCAATCTCGGCGAGCAGGTCGTCCAGGCTCCTGGACGTTGATGCCTTGTCCAGTGCAGAGGGAGAAAGGCCAATGCCTACTTGCCTACCGCCCTTGCCGCAGGTCCCGCAAAGCAGGGCCAAGGTGGTGAAGGCCACGATTAATACAATTGTCCGTTTTCTTCTCATCTCAATATCCCCATCGGTTAATTAGGTTACGTTCTTTCTGTTGCGTTGATTCCGGAAATCACCAGAGCAACGCGATATATTTGTTTGAAGTGCCGGTCTCGCCCACTGTCAGCACAACATCTCCATCAGGACCGACTCCGACTAAGGAACCTCCCCAGGATGCTGTGCTACCGCTTGGCGGAAAGGGCACGCTTACAAACCAAGTTCCCCCGTCCCTCCACACTACCCGAACCTCCCAGGCCGGGGCATCCTGTTCTCCTATGTTCACGGCATACGCTATTACCGGTTCTCCTTCCGCGCGGAAGCCCGGTGCGACCGTATTGAGTGAGAAGTGGTCACTTGTATCTATGTCCTTCAGGTTCCATCCCGAGAAGGTCTCTTCAACATAGGCGATGTAGGTTGTCTGTGCGAAAGCCCGACGGACTATTACAGCAAGGGAACCATCGGGTGTCATGGCGATTTCAGGACCGCCAGACGGCGCGGGAACTACCTCTGCCATTTCCCACACGGTCGCTTCCTCACGTGCGATCCATATGCTCCCGTTATCATAGGCGATAGCCACTCGGTCGTTCCCGTCAACCGTCATGCTCGGATCTCTGGGGTCCTGGCCTTCGGTGGGCACTGTCTCAACCACCCATCCTCCCGCCTTCCGCTCAGCGGCTTTCAGCGTGAACGGCTGGCCCAGAACACCCCAACAAACCACTGGCGCGCCGTCCTGATGGAAAGCGAGGTCGGCCCCTACGATCCAACCCGCATACTCGATCTTCTCCTGGCGCCACTGCCCGCCGCTCCTCCAGAAGTATGTAGCTGCCTGCGATCCGATACTGCCGATTACGCCAACCGCGGCTGGCTCGGAGGTCACCGGATTGTAGGCCAGCTCGCGGTAAGAATTGGACAAAGGTAGAACCTGCTCATTCCACGAGGTTCCGTCATACTCGCAGTAGAACCAAGTTCCATCACGACGAGCAATGAGCGTGGGTTTCCCGTCCGGAGTCAGCGCATTCGCCCGCACATCGTCATATGGCTTTGGTATCAGATGCCACCAGGCGGATACATCCAGGTCAAACGCGAGTACATCAGCGCCGTAAGGGTTGGTGACGGTGAGGGTGGCGGGATAGGTGCGGATGGGCGCGGGCAGCGTGCCGCCGCGTGAGAGGGTGGCGGTGGGCGCGGGATCGGCTGACTGGTTGGGTGAGGCCCCGCCGCCGAAGTTCCAGGAGTACTCCAGGGGGCCGTCGCCCGTGACCCCGGCGCTAAACGTGGCCTCCGTGCCGCTGTTGCCCTCGGTCGGGCTAACGGAGATTATCTGCGGCGGCTCGCCGGGAATCTCCGTGACGGTGAGGGTGAAGTTCTTGGTGGCGCTGCCCTGCGCATTCTCCACTCTGAGCGAAGCCTGGTAAGTATTGACCGCGCCCAGCGTCACCGTGGGCGAGGGCTCAGCGCTTTCATTGGGCGCAGCGCCTCCGCCGAAGTTCCAGGAGTAGGTGAGCGGCGGTTCGCCGGAAACGGTAGCGGTGAAGCTGGCTTCCGCGCCGGTCACGCCCCCCAGCGGATTGATGCTCAGGATGCGCACCGCCGGCGGCGGCGCTTCGCTCACTACCGCCACATTGCTCGCGGGGCCGGCATTGCCGTCCGCGTCATAGGGCACCACCCGCCAATTCAAATACGGCGGGACGCCCAGATCGTATGCGAGCTCCACCCGCGCCGTAGCATTGCCCTCCGGCAGCACGACTTCGGCCACATCCGTGAAGGGCCCGTTGAACAGATGCGAGCCCTGCACGGTGTAGTGGTGGAGGTTCACCCCGAAGCACATCGCTATCTGAGTGACATCTTCAATGCCCACCTTCCCGTTGCCGCTGCCGTCAATGACAGCGGGCAGCGTGTCCTCTTCGCCCGCTTCCC